>CALZMR010000123.1 GCA_945788575.1 uncultured Woeseiaceae bacterium | reverse complement strand
CAGCGGAGAACGCGATCTGGAGCGGCCGCTCGCCGCCGTGCAGATGGGCCTGATCTACGTGAATCCGGAAGGCCCGAACGGCAACCCGGATCCGCTTCTCGCCGCACAGGATATTCGCGAGACCTTTGGCCGCATGGCGATGGACGACGAAGAGACCGTCGCATTGATCGCCGGCGGACATACGTTTGGTAAAGCGCACGGCGCTCGGTCACCAGCCGACTGCACGGGCCCGGAACCCGCCGCAGCCGATATCGAAGAACAGGGTTTCGGCTGGACCAACAGCTGCGGCAGCGGCAGCGGCGTCGACACGATCACGAGTGGTCTGGAAGGCGCATGGACTGCGAGCCCGGCAGAATGGACGCATCAGTATCTGGCCAATCTGTTCGCCTTCGAGTGGGAGCAGACGCGCAGCCCGGCTGGCGCGATCCAGTGGATACCGGTTGGCGGTGCCGTTTCGAACCTGGTGCCGGATGCACACGACCCGGATCTCCGTCACGCCCCGATCATGCTTACGACCGATCTGTCGCTGAAGTTCGATCCGGCCTATCGTGAGATCTCAGAGCGCTTCCTCGCTAACCCGCAGGATTTCGAAGATGCGTTCGCCCGCGCGTGGTTCAAGCTGACCCACCGCGATATGGGTCCGCGCGCCCGTTACGTCGGCGCCGAAGTGCCCGACATCGAGCTGATCTGGCAGGACCCCGTACCCGCCGTCGATCATCCGCTGATCAACGATCGCGACATCGACGAGCTGAAGGAAGAGATTCTGGAATCCGGCCTGACCGTGTCCGAACTGGTGCGAACGGCCTGGGCATCGGCGTCCACCTTCCGCGGCACCGATATGCGCGGCGGCGCCAACGGCGCCCGCATCCGTCTCGCCCCGCAGAACGCCTGGTCGGTCAACGATCCGGACGAAATGGCACGCGTGCTAGAGACACTGGAAGGTATCCAGCAGGAGTTCAACGGCTCGCAGAGACGCGGCAAGCAGGTCTCGCTGGCCGACCTGATCGTTCTGGGCGGAGCGGCTGCGATCGAGCAGGCTGCAAGTGCCGCTGGCTACGAGGTCGAAGTGCCCTTCACACCCGGCCGCACTGACGCGTCGCAGGAACAGACCGATGTAGACTCCTTCGCCGTACTTCGGCCTACAGCGGACGGTTTCCGCAACTACTTCGGTGAGGGCAACTACACGTCGCCGGCCGAGATGCTTGTGGAACGCGCCGCTCTACTCACGCTGAACGTTCCCGAGATGACCGTACTGGTTGGCGGCATGCGTTCGCTTGACGCCAATGCCGGCGGCGCGGAACACGGCGTCTTCACCGACCAACCCGGAACGCTGAGCAACGCCTTCTTCGTGAACCTGCTCGACATGTCTACGGCCTGGACGCCGTCGTCGTCGGACGGAATCTACGAGGGCCGCGACCGCGCGTCCGGCGAACTCCGCTGGACGGCGACTCCGGTCGACCTCGTCTTCGGCTCGCATGCCGAGCTGCGCGCAGTCGCCGAGTTCTATGCGGCCGAAGATGGCGATCTGAAGTTCGTTGAGGACTTCATCGCCGCGTGGACCAAGGTGATGACGCTCGACCGGTTCGATATGGCCGATTCACAAGCCTCGATGGCTTCGGCAACACGGTCTGCTTCGAGCGTCACATCACCGTGATGTGACCGACGAACGATAACCGTTGCTCGAATAAGACGGCGGCGCAGGGATGCGCCGCCGTTTTTTTTATTTTCAGCCTGAGGCCGACAGTTAGTGCCTGGGCCTCAGGTCTGGTTACCCTTGATAGTGACCCTGGTCTGCGAGTGCGTCACTGTCGTCCCCCGATCGGCCACTGAGCCCGAATCGGTGCCTTTGCGGTCGCGGGCTCGAGATGCCCGGCTGTATTTGTCGAAGCCATGACTAGTCGCGTCAGATTTCGGGACACTGCGAGAGTCCCGTATTGCCAAGCCCACACCGACCGCTAAAATCATTGACCTATGGGTCTGTTTTCGGAACTCAGGCGTCGAAACGTGCTCCGTATGGCGGCGCTGTATATCGTCGCTGCCTGGCTGATCATGCAGGTCGTCGAGGTCGTAAGCGGCCTCGCCACGCTGCCTGAATGGATCGGCCCGGCTACGCTCGGTATTCTCGCGGTCGGCTTTCCGATCGCACTCGTGCTCGCGTGGTTCTACGAACTCACCCCGGAAGGCATTAGCCTGGATAAGGACGTCGCGGCTGACGAGTCGATCAGGCACCTGACTGGCCGACGGATAGACTTCGTCGTCATCGCATTGCTGTCCGCCGCACTCATTGTCCTTGCCTACGACAAGTGGGGGTCGCAGGCACCATCCGAACAGTCGATTGCCGTGCTGCCATTCGAGTCGGTCGGAGCGCATGCCATCGGCGGCGACGTACTTGCAATCGGCATTCAGGATGGCCTGCTCACGCACCTGTCGCAGATAGGCTCCTTCAAGGTTATCTCGCGCACCTCCGCGGAGCGCTATCGCGAAACGACGATGAACATGCGAGAGATCGCCGCGGAGCTCGGCGTGGCCAGGATCGTGGAAGGTGGTGTGCAGCAGATGGGCGACCAGATTCGCGTCAACGTGCAGCTCATCGACGCGGACACCGATGAGCACATCTGGGCACAGACCTACGACCGTATTCTGACGGCATCGAACGTGTTCGCGATCCAGTCGGAAATCGTGCAATCCATCGCCGACGAACTCGATGCCACACTTACGCCGCGGGAAACGGAGCAGCTGGCCGCTTTGCCGACAGACGACTTCGATGCGTACACGGAATACCTGCGTGGCCGGCACAGCGCCGATGCCGAGTCTATCGAGTCACTGTATGAGGCCGTCGATCATTTCAAGTCCGCCATCGACCTGGATCCGGAGTTCGCACTCGCCTACGTGGGCCTCGCCGATGCGTATCTCATTCTCCACGAGCACTTCCTCGGGGGGCTGACGGCTGAGGAATCAGCCGCTTTGGCCGAGCCGCCGCTCACTCGGGCCTTGTCACTGGACAGCAGCTCTAGTGAGGCGCACGCGAGCCTCGGACTCCTGCGCCAGGTACAGGGCGACTTCGAGGCTGCCGAGCGGGCCTACGAACAAGCGATCGCATTGCGGCCGAACTACTCGCGGGCGTTTCGCATGCTCGGACGGCTGCGCTTTCGGCAGGGTAGAAGCGAAGAAGCGATGGAACTCATGCAACAAGCGCTGGGAGTAGACCCCTACTCGGCACCGGTGAACTTTGCGGTCGCGCGACTGTACGACGAAGCCGCCGAGTTCGACGAGGCCATGACGCGCTATCTGCGGGTGATCGAGATCGAGCCGGATCACGCGTTCGCCTATGTCTATATCGCCGCGATCCATTACCTCGTCCATGGCCGCATCGACGAGTCCATCGTTTGGTACGGCAAGGCTGCGGATAACGATGCGATGAGTCCCAGCCTGCAGGCTGCACAAGCACTGGCGTACATCGAGATCGGTGAACCGGAAAGCGCGAGGATATGGGTGGAACTGGCGATCGAACTCGGCCCGGACACATTCTGGGCGCGCTGGTCCAGCCTGCTCCTGAACTTGTACATGGGCGATGACGATGCCGCACTGGCGGACGCTCGGTCGATGCTCGAGATCGAGCCCACGAACTGGGGAGCGCTGAGGATCCTGAGGGATGCGGATTTGGCGGCAAGCCGCTATGAAGTTGCTCGCTCGCGCTACGCAAGAGCCTATCGCGAGCTCACAGAGCCTGAGATTCCGGACGTGAACCCCTCGAACTACGCGGTGGCGGTCGACCTCGCGCTCGTTCTGCAACACATGGGCGAGACGGACCGGGCCGACGATTTGCTCGACGGCAGCCTCGAGATCATGGGATCTATGTCGCGGATGGGGGTCTCGGGTTTCTGGGTCAATGACGTTCGCGCGCTTGCGCTGAGGCAGCCGGAGCGGGCGCTCGAGATGCTCCGCGAAGCGATCGACGATGGCTGGCGTTTCCATGTCTGGTACCACATGGAGATTGACCCGAACCTGGATTCGATTCGCGGGACCCGTGAGTTCGATGAACTCCATGTGATCCTTCAGGCAGATCTGGACACCCAGGCACAGCATGTGCGCGACATGCAGGCCAGCGGCGAGCTTGCGCTAACCGCGCTGTCCGGCCAGCTCCGGTAGAAGGAACCCGCGCCGAACGACAAACATTCCTTATGGTCAATGAACACCGATCGCACAAAATCCACGCCCCCCGTGGGCATCACAAAAGCGCAGCCCAAATGCAGCAAACGGCTGCTATGATTGAGACAAATGAGAACTGACCTAAGCATTCACAAGGAAGCCGTCGAGCAGATTCTGGGCGGGGAGAAGGGCGCACACATCGGAGCCTTCTTCGATTTCGATGGCACCGTCATTTCGGGCTACTCCGTGTATCCGTTCCTGCGTGAGCAACTGCTGGACGGCCTGATGATGCCGGACGACGTCGCGGAAATAGTAAAAGGAGGGATCAGCCTCAAGCTCGGCACCGCGAGTTTCTCTGAGCTGATGGACCAGGCCGCCGCGAAGCTGAAGGGACAGAGCGAGCGGACCTTCATTGCCTACGGCGAGGCTGCTTACCAGAGAAGCGTCGCTCGCATGGTCTACCCAGAGGCCCGCGCACTGATCAAAGCGCACCTGCACATGGGTCATACGGTGGCAATCGTCTCCTCCGCAACGCCGTATCAGGTCAAGCCGGCGCTTGCCGATCTTCAGATCGAACACTTTATGTGCACCGAGTACGAAGTCGATCGGGGACATTTCACGGGCGCCGTGGCCGGCGAACCCTGCTTCGGCATCGGTAAGGTGAAGGCGATCGATCACCTGTGTGCCGAGCACGATCTCGACGTCGAAAAGAGCTACTTCTATTCGGACAGCGACGACGACCTGCACGCACTCGAGCACGTCGGCCGACCGGAAGTACTCAACCCCAACTCCGGACTGAGAAGTATCGCCGAACGCCGGGGCTGGCCGATTCGTACCTTCTCCAGCCGGGGTACCAGCAGCAGAGACGTCGGAATCGAGCGTATCGTGCGCAATCTGCTGGCGATGGCGTCGTTCGTGCCCGCCGCGCTGACCGGCGTTGCAATGTGGCTCCTGACGGGCTCGAAGAACGAAGGCCGAAACTTCGTCATGTCGACATGGAGCGATCTCGCAACCGCGCTGATCGGCATTCGCGTCGAGGCCGAGGGAGAGAAGAACCTCTGGCTCAACCGGCCTGCCGTCATCATTTTCAATCACCAGAGCAATGTCGACACACTGGTGCTCTCCAAACTGCTGCGGCGCGATACCGCAGCGGTCGGCAAGAAGGAACTGTCGGAGCTGCCCATCGTTGGCCCGGTCTTCGACTTCATGGGCATGATCGCGATCGACCGTTCGAATACGGAATCGGCCGTCAAGACGCTGGCTCCTGTCGCTGAATTCATGCACGCGGAAGGCCGCAGTATCGTCATCGCGCCAGAAGGCACACGGTCGCCGTCGATCGTGCCGGGCCGATTCAAGAAGGGCGCTTTCCGCATCGCGATGCAGGCGGGCGTACCGATCATTCCGGTAGTGATTCACAACTCTGTCGACGCACAGCCGAAGGGCGACCTGATGGCCAGAGCCGCGACGGTCGCTGTCGATGTACTGGAGCCGATCGACGTTTCCGACTGGACGCACGACGATCTCGACGATCGCATTGCCGGTGTTCGCGAACTGTATCTGCGAGCGCTAGGCATGATAGAGGAGCCCGACGAGTTAGCCGACGATGCCCCCACCGGCAAGGTTCTCGAGCTGCGCCGAAGTCAGGGCGGCGAATCAGGCTGACCGCTCCGAGCGCCGCGACGTGATGACTCGGCCAGACACACGCACTCGAATACTCGTGTCGAGCCTCGTGCTCTTCAACGAGCACGGCGAACCGAATACGACGACCAACGACATCGCCGACGAAACGGACATCAGTCCGGGCAATCTGCATTACCATTTTCGTCGCAAGTCGGACATCGTCGAGGCGCTACTCGCGGAGTTTCAGGCAGACGCCAGGACCGTACTGCAAGCGCCCACCGGCGATGAATCGGCCATCGATGAATTCTGGGGATTCCTGCAGCTGCTGATCGAACTACTGGCGGCGTATCGCTTCCTGATCCGCGATACGGAAACTCTCGTGGACACGTATCCGAAGGTAAATCGAGCCGTCAAAGGGTTTGTCACCGGCCTGCTCGGCGCCTTCGAACTGCACATTCACGCGATGCAGAGAAATCACATTCTCGGAATCGATGATGCGGACGTACCGGGTGTTGGCCGCAGTCTTGCGCTGGTCGCCGTATTCTCCGAACGACTGGATACCATGTCCGGCGTCGCGAGCGGCATCGAACATGCGGCATCCAGAATCGCCGAGACGACCATCAGAATGCTGCTGCCCTACACTGAGCCGGATGCCGCGGGCCCGCTGCAAGCGCTCGTCGAACGATACCGCCGATAGATGCCAAAAAAAAAGGCCGCAATCGCGGCCTTTAATTCGTCTCAGGGGGAGTGAGACTACTTGGCAACCATGGCCAATACTTTGTCGAGCTTCTTGTTCAGCTTCTTGACGTCGTCGGTTGTTGCGACCGGCGAGTACTCGAGAACCTTATGGACCGCCTCTTCGACGCGATTCGACATGTTTTGGCGAGCCGTCCGCGCGTTACCGGCAACCTGCTCGCGCCAATGCGCGGCGGATGCCTGCGCGCGGTCGCGAGCTTTCTCGCCGTCGGCGGCCAATGAGTTGAACTGAGTTTCAAATTCACTGCGAACCCGATCGGCGAGGCCGATGCCCGCGTAGAACGTCTTCTTAGCGCCCGCAATCGGCTGCTCGAACATGGTGCCGTCGAAACGTGCGATAACGGATTTGAACTGGTCGCGTACTGTGTTGGTGGTTGTCTGTGGCATTGGATACCTCCTTGAATTTCTGGATTCAAAAACTGTCGATGACCTAAATCTATCGAATTAAATTAGGGTGTTCCCACTAATCCGGCCGACGTCGTCCTATCCTGCTTTCTTACTCGCCGCCTTCTTGCTGGACGCCTTCTTGCTGGATGCCTTCTTTGAAGCCGCCTTCTTCCTGGAGGCTTTCTTCTTCGCCGGCTTCTTCTTCGCAGCTTTCCTGGCCGAGGCCTTCTTGGCAGGAGCTTTCCTGGCCGAGGCCTTCTTGGCAGCAGCTTTCCTGGCAGGAGCTTTAGCTTTCCTGGCAGCAGCCTTCTTGCCTTCCAGCACGCTCAGGACCTCATCGAGTTTCGCGTTGAGCTCATCGACGCTCTGCCTGCTGGCCACGCCGATCCGATCCAGCGCATCGGCTACGCGTTCGTCGAACACACTCTGCAACTTCGTCATTTGCGGCGTTTCCCGCATGTGTGACAGCAGACCCTCGGCACGCGATTGCGCATCGCCGGTCATTTCACGAATGGCGCCCTGCACGTTGCCGATCAGGGCTTCCGTGCGATCTGTGGCTTCCTTGCGGAAGTTCTGGCCCTGCTCGACGAGGTTCTCGAAGGCCTTCTCGCCCATCTTTCCAGCATTGGAGAGTGCACCCAGCCCGGCGAGAAACGCCTGTTCCAGCTGACCCGCGACCTCTTTGCCGCGATCGACTCTAACGTCATGTTTTGACGTGGATTTCTTATTTGTCATGTTGGTCTCCCAGTGTTGCTCAGTGCTACTATGCTTACGATATTACGGAGCCGTTCCAGGGTGATCACACTAATCCGGGGCTTTCCTGAGCATGCGCATACGGCGACAACATAATTTCACGATCGAGGACGCCCGAAGCCGGGTAGATATACTGGCTCGCGATCTGGAGAGGCAGTTCATGCTTCGCTCGGAATGGGAGGGTCACCGCCTCGTCTTCAGCGGCTCCGGCGCTAGCGGCGATATCGTGATCTACGAAGAACACGTCGAGCTGAGCGTCAGGCTGGGGTTTGCATTGAAGCTCCTGGAGCCTGCCATCCGTTCTGCGATAGAAGAAACCCTGGACGAGCAGATCGGCACGCAAGACTAGCGCGTGGCCTAAGGTCCTCACTCAAACGTTTGCTGGAAGTTGACCGGACTCAGGCCGCCCTGGTCGAGTCGCCTCGCGCTGTGGCCGCCTGCAG
>CALZMR010000122.1 GCA_945788575.1 uncultured Woeseiaceae bacterium | reverse complement strand
GAAGTAGGCGCGGCGATCTTCCTGACTCAGTTCCTGCAGATCCGAAAGCGTCTGCGCACCTACGCTGAATGGCAGCGCTATCAGTGCCAGTGTTGCCACTATCGTTTTCGATCGGCTCATTTTCGATCTCCTGTTGTTCGGTGATTCCCAAGCAGCCCAGGCCTTCGCTCCAGGCGTCAGTCTACCTAACGCAGGAGCCCGCACCAGGTTGACGCTGTCGGCAAAACGACAGATTGTGTATGTTCCAGCCATCCAACGAACCCAGGCGGCCGAATGCGAAATACCATGCTCCTCACGCTTTTGCTGCTGCTCGCAGCCTGTGCAACGCGTGAGGTTTTGATCGCAAAAAGCCCGGTCGTACCTGACGGAGTCGACCTGTCCGGACAGTGGCTGCTGAGCGTGGACAGCAACGACACGAATCGAACGTTGGCAGACGCAGAGTACGAGGCTGCCGGTGGCTTCGAAGACCTGCTCGGCGAGCGCCCCCGAAACCGGCGCTCCGGACGCGGCCGCCGAGCCCTCGTGCACGTTTTTCTCGAAACGGGCGAACGTCTGCGAATCACGCAGACGGATTTCGGCCTGTTCATCAGCTTCGACCGTGCCGTGGTCGAGGAATATGGCTTCGGGGAACACCGCCAGGCGAACGTAGGTCCGATCCTGGCGGAACGCGTGTCAGGCTGGGAAGTAGACGGCTATGTCATCGAGACGCTTGATCGGGAGGGCGGCAAACTGGTTGAGCGCTATGTGCTGGCCGATGACGGTCGGACGCTGATCAGGCAGATCACGATCTATGACGGGGATGATGTCGAGATGTCCCTCGAGCAGCGCTTCCAGCGAATATAGCTTCAGGCAGGGACCAGGCGGCGATCGATCGATAAGCCCGGCGGGAAGGAAAGGCCCCCCGAAAGATCGCCGCCCGGTTGTTCAAAGCCTTCAGCCTTGCTCCATTTCGAACGTGAACAGGTTCTGCAGGCCGGTCGTCGGTTGAGGCACGCCATCCACGACTCTCGGCTTGAAACGGAAACGGCCGGCCGCATCGATTGCTGAGTTCTCGAACACGCGGTGGCTGGATTCGATGACGGTGATATTCGTCACTGTGCCCTCAGCCGTAACGTCAAATTGCACCCGCACGTGCCCTTCGAGTCCCTGCTCCTGGGCCCTGATCGGGTAGACCGGCCGCACCCGGACGATCGCGACGAGCGGACCGTCGTTGAGCGCTCCCGGCACAAAACCGCCGGTAGTTGGCGGGGCGGGGGGTTGCATCAGCGGCACGCCAATCGTCCCCGTATTCGTCGAATGGTCGGGCCGGGGCGGGGTGGGTTCCGATTCCGTGAGTTGCTCGGGCGTGAAGTCAGGCATGTCATCGACGATGACCGGCTGGTCGTCGAGTTGCGGCAGGAAGGTGAAATGCCAGGGCGGCCCCGGCTCGGTGACGACACCTGGCTGCATTGCGATCAGGTGATTCATGACCCAGAACAGGCTCAGAGTCATGAAGGTGCCGCTCGTTATGGCGGCTGCAAAGCGTGTGAACATCGCTGTCTCCTCTCGTGGCCCGCCGCTGATACCTCGTACTTCAAGGTATATTTTACATACCTAGAACCACAAAGTAAGTCTTGTAATACCTTTTTATTCGAGGTATCGTCGGGAACGGACCTGGGAGAGCACATTGGCAAGATCGAACCCACCCTTCATGAGCGGCGTGCCCGAGTTACTGCTGCTCAGACTGCTCGATCAGCGGGAGATGTACGGCTACGAGCTCGTGCGCTCAATACGCAACGTGACCGGCGACGCCATTACGCTGGGCGAGGGCGTGATCTATCCAGTACTGCACACCCTCGAGCGCAACGGCGCACTCAAGGCGCGACGTAAACCGGTGGGCGGGCGCACTCGGGTCTATTACTCGCTCACTGCGAAAGGACGCGATCGGCTGGCCGATCTGTCCGGGGAGTGGCGCCGCATTCAGGATGGTATTACTTCAGCTTTGGAGACACCTGTACATGCCGAGGCCTGATTTCGATCGTCTTGCTGATGAGCTGCGGCGGGCCGGAGTCGCGAACAGGCACGTGCGCCGCGCGACGCTCGAGCTCCGCGATCACTTCGACGATCTCGTCGACGACGCATTGCTCGACGGCCAAAGCGAGGCCGAAGCCGAGAGAAGGGCTGCCGAACGTCTGGGTGAACTCGATACGATCGCGGCGAGCATTCGAGCACAGCCGGAACTTCGTAGCTGGGCCTTCCGCTGGCCGCGCGTCGCGCTGGTCGTTTATCCGCTGGCTTGCGTCGCGGCGCTGCCCGCGGCCCCCGTCATCGCGGGCCTGCATAACGCGCCGATTCTCGGACGCTGGGCCGCCTGTCTATTGCTGGGCGGGCTGGTAACGGCGAGCATCATGCTGATTCTGCAGCTCTCGATTACGCTTACCTAAGTACGCCGAACTGAGCGTCAGCCCTCGATGGGCGAGTATTCCCGCAGCGACGCGCGCATGCGCAGATCGCCGCGTCGGTGCTGCTCGATCATGACCGGTAAATAGTCGAGTTCTTCGACGCACCACATCGTCGTAACCCGGGACGAACCCTCAGCCTGGTGCTGCACGCCAATAGCGGTGAATTCGCCGGCGGGTACGCGGATATCCCGCGTCCCAATCACGGTTACGTTGAGTACCTTGATCTCGTCGATGTCGAAGAGCACGTAGGTCTCGGCGAGCCCGCCGCTCATCAGGTCCCGCATGATCTGATATTGGATGGAGACACGGTCGTGAGCGAATTCCTCGAGAACGCTCTCTACAGGCTGGTCGTTGACCGTGCCCGTGATGGCGAGGGTCGACCAGTCAAAGTCGAGGTCCGCACGCGTCTTGTCGCTGGTCAGCGAATCGTTGGAAACGTAGTGAACCGGGACGATGCCGCTCAGCGTGCTCTGGAAGCTGGAGAATTCCTCGATCGTGCCGCGCGACACCATGCGCGCGAGGCCAGTCGCACGAATCCGGTGATTCGCCTCGTAGCCGGTCTCGGTGCGCACGAGACTGGTGTTGAGCCGGCCGGACAGCACGCTGATCTTGACGCGATACTCGGCGGCGTGAGGCGTAAGTTCTGCGATGATGTCATCGAGTTCGACTACCTCGACAACGTCGGACGCGTCGACCGGCGCGTCAGCACCCGGTAAAAGTGGGTCAACGATGCTATCGACGTCAATAGCTTCGCCAGGCTCAGTCGCCTCGACGACCTCTTCATCCTGCGCATACGCGTATGGACCTGGAGCCAGGCCGTATAACAGAACAAGGAGTATCGGAAAGATCGGTCGATATCGCACGGCATGCTCCTCAGCGGCCAGCTAGAGAATCATTGTTGAATGACAGACCTGACTGGCGGCTGAACGTTCACGCCAGGAAGATTTCCCAGCGCTGGCGGCAGTTTGCAGTATCGGTCGAGCGCTGGTCAATGTAGAATTCCGCAGCATTTCAGACTGCAGTCTCGCCCCGCATGCCCCCATCAGAATCCGCAACCAGGCTTCCGCCGGGACCGGATACCGCCGTTACGCTCGGTATCGATCCCGAAACCCTGGAGACGCTGACGTACCTGCAGCGCGAATACGGCGACATGGTCGGCATGACCAAGCCGAGCGGCCGGCTGACGTATTTCATCAACGATCCCGCCGAGGTGCGCCGAATCCTCGTTCGCCGCCACGTGCGGTACCAGAAAGGGCCCGGATTCGAGCGCGTCAAGATGCTGCTTGGCAATGGACTGATCGTGAGCGATGGCGATGCGTGGCGGCGCTCGCGCACTATGATCCAGCCGGCATTCAAAGTGCAGAACGTGCATCGCCTGATCGGCGTCATGATCGGATGCTCGGATCGACGCGCCGTCGCGTGGGCAGCCGCTGCGGAGCGGGGCGACACGGTGAACATCACCGAAGAAACGAATGAGTTCGCGCTCGAACTGATTCTGATCAGCATCTTCGGCGACGACTACGAAAACCGTTTCATGAAGGAAGGGGACAATCCCTTCGCCTTCCTGAGCAAGGATTCCACGCGAGATCTCAGCGTCGTCATGAAGGTACGCGCACTGCGTAATCTGGTTCTCGAGATCATCGAGGAACGGCGGTCTCGGAACGAAGAAAGCCTCGATTTCCTCTCGATGTACATGCGCGCCACGGACAAGAACGGCGAGCCGTTCAGCGACGAAGAACTGCTCGACGAAGTCATGACACTGGTCGTTGCCGGATTCGAGACCTCGGCGAACACGCTCAACTGGGTGTGGTACGTGATTTCCGGACATCCGGACATCGAGCAGAGCCTTATTGACGAGGCCGGCCGATGGGTGCCGACGGTCGATGCCGTCACCGCCGAGAACCTGACGGAAATGCGCTACACGCAGCAGGTACTCGAAGAGACACTGCGCCTGTACCCGCCTGTGTGGCTGTTCACCCGGCGCTCGATCGAGGAGGACGAACTCGAGCAGTATGACGTGCCGCCGGGCACGGACATCTACCTGTCACCCTACATCCTGCACCGCAGCGAGCACATCTGGCCCAACGCGAACGACTTCGACCCGGATCGATTCGCGCTCGTGGAGGGCAAGCCGCGCAAGGATCGCCCGTATTTCCCGTTCTCGCTCGGACCGCGCCGTTGTCTCGGAGAGTATTTCTCGTTTCTCGAGATGAAAGTGCACCTCGGACTGCTGCTGCCTCGATTCCGCATGCAGCGCGTCGAGGACGACGATCCCGGCCTTGAACTCGCCATCAACCTGCGCTCGAAGCGGGACATTCTCTTGAAACCTTCGGTACGCTAACGACCTCATGACCCTATACGACACCCTTACCGACCTGCTGGAGGATGCCCGCAGCAGGGATCGACACATTCGATTCATCGACGGCGAACGCGATGAGAGCATTATGAGCTTTGCCGAGCTCCGGGAGCGGGCGCTCGCGCTGCTGGGCTCTCTGCAGGCACGAGGCATGAAGCAAGGCGACGAACTCGTGATCTTCTCGAAGTCGAACGAAGGCTTCGTCGTCGCGTTCTGGGCTGCGCTGCTTGGCGGGATCGTGCCTGTACCTGTCGCGGTGGGCATCAGCGACGAACATCGCTTCAAACTGTTCCGCATCCTCGGTCAGTTGGATCGGGTGACACTATTCACAGAGCTCGGCCTGCTCGAGCGTCTCCTCGAGTTCGCGAGCGAACACAATCGCGATGAGGTCACGACCATTCTGGAGTCGAAGTCGGTACTGATCAGCGACGTACAGCCGGGGGATGCCGGCGAGATCGCGGCCATTACGCCGGACGACACCGCTTTTATCCAGTACTCCTCCGGTTCGACGAGCGATCCGAAGGGCGTTGTTCTCACCCACAGAAATCTCTGCCACAACATCCGGGCGATCATCGAGGCGACCGGTTGGGCACAGGACGACGTCAGTCTGTCGTGGATGCCGCTCACCCATGACATGGGCCTGATCGGTTATCACATGAGCGTTATGGCGGCCGGCATGAATCACGCCGTGATGGATACGAATCTGTTCGTTCGCCGGCCGCTGTTGTGGATGCTGAAGACAGACGAACTCAGAGCGACGCAGCTTTGCTCACCGAATTTCGGCTACAAGCACTTCCTCAAACTGTTCGAGCGCAAGGGTCTGCCCGAGGGCACGGACCTGTCCTGTGTGAAACTCATCCTGAACGGCGCCGAACCGATCTCCTGGGATCTCTGCGAGGAGTTCCTCACGGCATTGGCTCCACTCGGCCTGAAGCACAATGCGATGTTTCCGGTCTACGGCCTCGCCGAGGCAACCGTGGGCGTTACTGTCGGCAAGCCCGGTGTCGAACCTTCGCGAGTCATCGCTCATCGGCACAGTCTGCGAATCGGCGACACCTACCAGGTGGCGGAACCGGGCGACGACGATGCCGTCAGTTTCGTGCGTGTCGGCCATGCCATTCGTGACGTCGAGATTCGCATTGCCGACAACGACGATGCGCTGCTAACGGACGGTCATGTCGGCCACATCCAACTCAAGGGCGCGAGCGTCACGAAACGCATCTACGGTGACGATGACGCAACACTGGCATTGTTCACCGGCGACGGCTGGCTCAGAACCGGCGACTGCGGTGTATTCGTCGACGGTCAACTCGTCATCACCGGCCGCGAGAAAGACATCATCATCGTCAACGGCCAGAACTACTACCCGCACGATATCGAGGAGATCATCGCCGACGTGCCGGGCCTGGATCTCGGCAAGGTCGTCGTCGCAGGTGCGACACCGACGTCGAGCGGAACCGAAGAACTGCTCGCGTTCATCCTCTACCGCCAGGACATTGAAAACTTCTCGGAGATCGCTGACCAGGTTCGTCACGTCGTCGGTGAGCATGTCGGCCTCGAGTTCGACCATGTCATCCCTGTGAGCCGGATACCGAAGACAACCAGCGGCAAAGTGCAGCGCGCACATCTGCTGCGCGACTATCTCGAAGGCGAATTCGACACGCTCATCGATCGGCTCGTCCCGAGCGCGCCCTCCGAACTCGACGACGACCCGCTCGTCGCCGAGCTCGAGACGATCTGCAGGGAATTCTCAAAAGATCGCGCAATCGGCCCTGACGAGAATCTTTTCGAGGTTGGAGTGAGTTCGCTGACGCTCACCGAGATCGTACTCGCCATCGATGAGCGGCACCCTGGTCAGCTCGACATCAGCGATCTCTTCGATTACCCGACGCTGCGCGAAGTAGCTACGTTTCTACGCCAGCAGCAAGCCAGCACTGGAGCGCAAGCGTGACATACGCCCGAATAATCGGCACCGGCAGCTTCCTGCCCGAGAAGGTCGTCACCAACGCCGACCTCGAAAAGAGCATAGAAACCTCCGACGAGTGGATTCGGGAACGCACGGGCATCCGCCGACGGCACATCGCAGCGGATGGCGAAACGACCTCAGAGATTGGCCTTCGCGCCGCGGAACGAGCGATCGAGGCAGCAGGCATCGACGCCGCCGATATCGATCTGATCGTCGTGGGAACCGCGACGCCGGACAAGATCTTTCCGGCAACCGCGTGCATCATTCAGCGCAAGCTCGGGATAGCCGGCTGCGCCGCCTACGATGTTTCCGCTGCCTGCAGCGGTTTCGTTTATGGCCTCGACGTCGCCAACAGGTTCATTCAGACCGGGGGAGGGCGCACAGCGCTCGTCATTGGTGCCGAGACCCTGTCTCGGATCACCAACTGGGAAGATCGAACGACGGCGGTGCTGTTCGGCGACGGTGCCGGCGCCGTGGTGCTTCAGGCCAACGAAGAAACCGGCATCATCTCGACGCATATTCATGCCGACGGCCGTGCAGAGGAGCTTTTGCACGTGCCGACCGGCATATCGATCGGCTACGAGGCGGTTCAGGCGGGCGAAGCCTATATCGCCATGAACGGCAATGCTGTTTTTCGAAAGGCGGTCGCGACCCTCGACTCGATCGCTCGCGAGACGCTGGCCGGCAACGGCGTCGACAAGCACGATCTCGACTGGTTCATCCCGCACCAGGCGAACCTGCGCATCATCCGGGCCGCGGCCAAAAAACTCGACATGCCGATGGAACGGGTCGTGGTCACCGTGGATGAACACGCCAATACGTCGGCGGCATCGATTCCACTGGCGCTGGATATTGCGGTGCGTGACGGACGCATCAAACGCGGCGAGCTGCTGCTTCTCGAGGCCTTCGGCGCCGGTTTCACCTGGGGATCGGCGCTGCTCCGTTACTAAATATGGTCTAAAAAAACGGTAAAAAATCACCATAATTAGTTGAAAAATAACATATTAGTACAGTTAGTAAATTATAGACCTTTCTTGTAGACTACGCCCGAGCGCACCCTGGGGGGCGGGCGTGCTTCAACAAAAAAACCAGCAAGAAAAGGTGGAACATCATGGGGGTAGCAAAAATTGTCCAACTGGTCGGCGTGGTGATCGCGCTGATATTCGGACTCATCGGCGAATTTGAATACAGCGATGTCATCATCGCGATTCTCGGAATCGCCGCAGGCATTTTCATCGTCAAAGAGGACCGAGTTCCGTTCCTCATCGCGACCATCGCGCTTATCGCCGCAAGCGTCCAGGAATCGCTTTCATCGATACCGACCGCGGGTGAATACATCAACGGCGCGATGGGGGGGCTC
>CALZMR010000121.1 GCA_945788575.1 uncultured Woeseiaceae bacterium | reverse complement strand
GCTGTAATCGAAAGAAACAGGCTGCCAAACACTCGAATCTGTACGACCGACTAGGTCCGTAAGCGGCCGCTCGTCTGGGTGTATACTTAACGTCTGGTTATGACCCCGTGCGGTCATTGGCTTTTTTGGCGGGAAGCTCATTCTGAGGGCACCAATTGAGCTATGGATACCGTCCTAAAGAACATCCTAATCTCTGGCGTCGCCGTCTTCTTCATCGTCGGCATGTTCGCTGTCGTGCAACTGAAGAATAGCCAAACGAAGATCGAGGAGGCCGAGCAAGCTGCCGCCGAGCTAGGCCAAAACGATGCACGAGAGTCTGCGGAGTCCGGTGAGCAATTCCTGCTCGCGGCGGCTTACGGCTGGGGTCCGAGCGAGATTCCCGGCTTCGACATGCAGCTTTACCGTGAATGTCTCGCGGATGTAATCGAACTGCGAGTCTTTGAGAACTTCGGCGACGTGTTCTTCGAGCCCAGTCCCGAAGATCATTATCGGAGCTTGATTGAACAGCCGAAAAAGACGTGGATATACGCTGAGTCTTTCAACAAGGAGATACTGCGCTCGCTGCCACCATCAACTGTTACGGGCTGTCGAATCCCAGAAACTGTATGACTGGTTTTGGCCGATTGCAGCCACAAGAATCTTCCGGATTTTGCCAAGCCGAGTGACCGCTTTCAGTGAAAGGTGATGCTCCAGGAATGTTCAGGTACGGCAGGCCTTGAATTCGAGCCAGGTCCGGAATGCAGTCGATCGCCTTTGACCAGGAGTCGGGATCGCCCGCATGGCGGGCTCCTACAGCGGCCTAGTCTTCGCCGGATTGAAAACGAAGGAAATGCGTCGCGTCTTGTCTCGCACTTTCAGAAGCATTGCTATGAGTTGCGGATGCCTCCAGACGCCTCATCAGGGCCGGCTTCTCGGTTTCTGATGCGACGTTGATGATTCGATTCAGCATCCAAAGCGTCAGCGGAGTCGGCTTGCGTTCGAGCGACGCGAAGAGATGTTCTTCATAGCCACCCACCGCTTCCAGGGCATGCACAAGCGGTCCGGGGTTCCCGAGGTCGCAGTCGTCTAGTCTCTCCATGAACAGGAAGACATCGTTGAAGCATGAGCCAAGTTCTCGGGCCCTGATCTCATCGCCGAGTGCACTAAGAGCCTCAATGCCTGTCGCATCGCTTTCGCGCGGATCGAAATCCGAGGGTTCGAGTGCCGCGAGAACCTTCGATACGTTCAATGAGATGGCTGAATTCGTCCTAAGCCCGCGCCCGAACCGCCGGCAGCTTCCGATCCTCAATCCCGAGCAGAATCGGCTGGGCAGTCTCACGGTAGATATTGACCTTCGCGTTATAGGCAACGCGCGACAGACCGTGCTTGTCCATGATCTCGAGCCGGCGGATGTTGAATTGGCCGCCGCCCATATTCTCGCCGGTCAGGTAGCACTTGATTGCGCTCACACGCTCGCCCGAGAACTCCATGCCACTCAATTTGGAGAGATTCCCTTGTGCGCGCTGCAGGAAGGTCACTGCGTCGAGGTGCGCCTGGGTCTCGGCAGGATCGAGTTCGCCCGGCGACGCGTGCAGGTCTGCAAGAAAATCGCCGACCAGTATTTGCCCCGGGAGTGCCGCGTCGATCATCCGCGCGAGTTCGATCGTCACGTCGCCAACGATGAAATCGTGCATCGTCGGATTGAGTCCCTCGGCCTGATGAAACTCGTAGCAGCTGCCAACATGGAAGCAAGCTCGAAGTCTTGGAACAGCCTTGGGTGCACCCTTACTCCGAGCAATTGCGTTGTCAGCCAGCACGCAATGCATGAAATGGTACAGATTGATGTTTGCCTCGAGGCCGTCGTCCCGGTTCCAGACGTAGAAGCCGTCGCCGCTCGACGAACGCGCGAAGTTGATGCCGACATCCTGCTCGAGCATCTTGGCGTGTGCCGAGTTGAGAGAGTAAGCGAGGCTGTTGAGTTGGGTCATCTGCTCGAACGGCGTGAGCAGGCCGAAACCCACGATATCGAACAGAGTGACGGCCCGGCTTGCGACATAATTAATGCCGTAGCGACGGATCATCTTCTCGATAATTTGAGTCTCGACATCGTGGCCGCTCAGCGGCTCGCGCAGCTGAATGTATACAGGCTGCACATCGAGAAGCCGCGCAACTTTCTGCATCTGAGTGAAATCGAGTCTGCGATCGCCGGATATCAATTCCGTAATGAATCGTGGTGATACCCGCGGCGGGCGATTGTCCGGACGGCTGGACGTGTATTCCGCGATCGCGTAATGCGGCAGGACGAGGATGAGTACGCCCTCGTCGAGCGGAGCCCAGCTCAGAATGTTGTTCTGGCCCAGACACCAGTGCTGGTGGAGGTTGCGTTCCAATTGGACGAGGTTGCTTCGCTGGCGCAGCCCCATCTCCTGGGCCAGACCAGCCAGCTGATCCAGATACGGCGAGAAATCGGCGAGCCGCCGAATTCCGGACTGTGAAAGGTCGTCAAGTTCCATCTATCAGGGTCAAACCAGATCCTATCTCCAGATAGGTTCTATCCAAACTGACGCTCTGTCGCAAGTAATCTCTGAAAGTAGTTGTAAGCATGAAAGTTTTTTGGCTGACAGCGGCGCCGAAAAAGAGGACCATTCTACCCCAGGTGGCGGCAGGCGGACGGTCCGTGACGGCGGAAGCACCAACAATCAACGAGATCCGTGGACTTCGTGATCGGCTGGGCGACTCGATTGTGCGCACCCCGACTATAGTTTGCGCCGGGCTTGAAGAGGTTATCGGCAGCGGCGCCGAAATCTTCGGCAAACTCGAATTTCTCCAACAAACAGGCACTTTCAAGGCGCGCGGCGCGCTGGCGGCGGTCAGCGCACTGGATCGCGACCAACTGGATCGAGGCATAACCGCCGTCAGCGCGGGCAACCATGCGATTGCGGCCGCGTTCGCCGCGCGACAGATGGGAACGAGCGCCAAAGTCGTCATGATCGAGACCGCAAACCCTTATCGCATCGAGGCAGCGAAACACTACGGAGCCGAGATCGAAATCGCCGGCGATGCGCACGCGGCGTTCGAACGGGTTGACGAGATTCGCGAGCAGGAGGGCCGGTACTTCGTACACCCATTCGAGGGTAAGGCCGTGGCAACGGGCACCGGCACCGTAGGACTCGAACTCTGCGAGCAGTGCGACGATTTCGATACGGTGCTTGTGTCAGTTGGTGGCGGCGGGCTCATCGCGGGAGTGGCTTCCGCCGTGAAGCAGTTGCGGCCGGACGTTGAGGTGATCGGTGTGGAGACACCGGGTGCGGACTCCATGACGCGCAGCCTCGAGCAGGGCCGGCCGGTCACGCTGGAGAAGGTCGATACCATTTGCGACAGTCTCGGCGCGCCATTCGCGTTACCGTACTCCTTCGGACTGTGCCAGCGCTTTGTCGATCGCACGGTCGTGGTCCCCGAACTGGAAATCCGCCAGGCGATGGGTCTGTTGTTTCAACGTATGAAGATCGCTGTGGAGCCTGCATGTGCAGCTCCGGCGGCGGCTCTGCTCGGACAGCTTCGAGATTCGCTGGCGGGGCGGCGAGTTGCATTGGTGTTCTGCGGAAGCAATATCGATTGGGACACCTGGTACAGGTATGCAGTATTCGACTGAGGCATGGACGTACTCCTTCAACAACTCAAGTGCATCGTCGGCGATGACGGATGGCAGACGGACCCGTCGGTACTCGAGCCACACCTGACTGAATGGCGAAACGTCGTCCACGGCCGAACACCCATGATGGTGTCTCCCGAGACGACGGGGCAGGTTGCTGAAATTGTTCGAGCCTGTTCAGCGGCCGGCGTCGGCCTTGTTCCGCAGGGTGGCAATACGGGCATGTGTGCCGGCGCAGTGCCTGATGCTTCCGGCGAGCAGATACTTCTCAACCTGTCACGGCTCAATCGAATTCGAAACGTCGATGCCGAAAATTTCTCACTCGTAGCCGAAGCCGGCTGCGTGCTTGCCGACGTCCGTTCTGCGGCGCGAACGGTGAGTCGTTACTTTCCGCTCAGCATGGGAGGCGAGGGTAGCTGCCAGATCGGTGGCAACCTGTCGACCAACGCGGGCGGCATCAACGTCATCCGTTACGGCACCGCCCGCGATCTTGTACTCGGGGTCGAGGTGGTGCTGGCTGACGGAACGGTTTGGAACGGCCTCCGAACATTGCGCAAAGACACGGCCGGCTACGACCTCAAACAACTCTTCATCGGCAGCGAAGGCACGCTCGGCATTATTACCGCGGCAGCGCTGCGATTGTTTCCGGATCCGGGAGAGACGGTGACAGCGTTGCTGGCTGTGCCGGATGCCTTGGCCGCCGTAACGCTGCTGGGCAATCTCCGGCACGCGCTTCAGGACCGGATACAGGCGTTCGAACTCATAGGATCGCGGGCGATGGAGTACGTGCAGCGACACATTCCGGACGTGCGGCTGCCGTTTGCCTCGCCTTGGTATGTGCTGGTCGATGCCGCGGGAGGTTCCGCGGCCGAATCTCTGCAGGCCGCTCTAATGGATGGGATGCGGGATGGTACGGTTGTCGATACGGCAATCGCCAAGAACGAGGCCGAGGCCGAGGGTTTCTGGCGGGCGCGGCATTCGATCTCGGAGGCCGAGCGACGCGAGGGAATTGGCGTGAAGCACGACATCTCTGTGCCGATCGCCTCGATGCACGAATTCCTGGTGAAAGGAGAGGAGAGGCTTGCCAGGGCCGTGCCCGAAGCCGAGCCAGTGGTCTTCGGTCATGTCGGCGACGGCAATCTGCACTACAACGCGCATCTGCCGGCGGGCCTGGAGCCGGGCAGAGAGGGTGAACTCAGAACCCGGATCAGCCAGGTCGTCTACGGGCTCGTCGCCGAACTCGACGGCAGTGTCAGCGCAGAGCACGGGATCGGGGTGCTAAAGAAAGAGTGGCTCGAAGCACACAAGAGCGGCGTCGAAATGCGATTGATGCGGACCTTGAAAGACGCACTCGACCCAAAAAATACGCTTAACCCGGGGAAGGTAATTTGACGACCAGTTCCGCGTCCGGGCTTGACCCGCGCGATAAACTACCTTCTTGGCCGGAAAATGAGCAATGAGCGCCGACTCTGACAACATTCGCGACCGCCTCGCGGAGCAACTTGCCGACCTGGACACGAATCTCGGTGCGACGGTCGACGACGTGCGCATGCTGAGCAGCGTTCAGCAGGGTATCGGCCGGCTTCTCAACGACAACGGCGCGGACGAAGCCCAGGTTCGCGGGCTCCTCGAGGAGCAGTTCAGCCGCGGTGAGCTCCGCCGCGAAACCTATCAACTCGTCAAATCGATGCTGGACCGGTACGTCACCGAACAGGTCGATACGTTGCCGAGCGTCGCGGGCAAAGACGATAGTGCTGCCAAGGATCTTGACTACGTCGAAGAGCCGTCGGCAGATGAATTCTCGTCGACGACGGTACTGCCGAACGAGCCGTTGCGGGTAGAGACTGCGGACGATCGTGTGCAGGTCGGATCGGTGCTGCGGGATCGATTCCTTCTGCAGGAGAAAGTGTCTGGCGGGAGCATGGGCGTCGTGTACAAATCGCTGGACAGGCGGCTTGCGGAAACGGGTGCGGACAATCCCTGGGTCGCGATCAAGGTGCTGTCGCCCGAACTGGCTCGCAGCGGTCCTGCGCTTCGAGCTCTACAGCAGGAAGCGGCCAAGGGCCGTTGCCTGACTCACCCGAATATCGTTCGTTTCCTCGATCTCGACCGTGACGACGACCTGTACTTCATTGTCATGGAGTGGCTCGATGGCCGGACGCTGGCCGACATCCTCGACTCGCCGGACGGCAAGGAAATCAACCCGCGCGAAGCGCTGCAGATTGTCAGGCAGATCGGCGCCGCGCTGGACTACGCGCACCGCTGCGGGATCGTGCACGCGGATGTTAAGCCCGGCAATGTCATGATGAAGCCGGACGGCACCGCGATGCTCTTCGATTTCGGCGTGGCACGCGTGCGGCAGACGCAACTGAGCGATTCGCAGAGTTTCGATCCGGGCGTGCTGGGCGCGATTACGCCCGCTTATTCAAGTATGCAGGTGCTGACCGGCGAGGAGCCGGCGCCCTCGGACGACGTATTCTCGTTGGCCTGCCTCTATTACCGCCTTGTCGCGGGCTATCGCGTCTTCGGTCCGCGTAACGCGGCGGAAGCGGCCGAGGAAGGCATGAAGCCTCAACAGCCGGCCAGCATGCCGGACAAACAGTGGCGTGCCGTCAAGAAGGCGCTCTCCTATGCACGTGTGACGCGGTACGATTCCATGACCGAGTTTCTGGAGGCGATCGACGACGGATCGAAACCGTTGTCGCCGGACTCGATCACGGCGATGCCGGAACAGCGTCTTGCGGTGGAGTCCGAGGATGAGTCGTCGCGAGGGCTATTGGGAGTACTGGTGCTGCTCCTCGTCGCAGTCGTACTGGCATTCGCCGGCTATCAGTTCGGCGTGTATCAGCAGATCAGAGATTGGCTGGGTGCCGGCAGCGCAGATGTCATTGTCGACGAGCCGGTCGCGGAGCCTCTGCCGCCGCCAGGAGAGTTGGGACCGGAACTCGTGGAGCCCGAGGCGGTGCTGGCTGGTGAAGACGGCGCAGCTGTATCGGACGAGGTGCTCGTTGATGAGGATGCGCTCGTCGAATCGGAAGCAACGCCAGCCGTCACGGATGCCGAGACTCCGGTCGAGGAACCGGGTCCGCCGATCATCGACTATTCGCGCCTGCCGCCGGCAGACGTCGAAGTGCCACTGACGGAATCCGGGGAACCGCGAACTCCCATTGCCGTAACGCTTCGTGAAGATCGCGGACCGGTCACGGTCGACCTGTTTCGGACCGATTCACTCGAAGGGTGGCTTACGCTGCGCATCGAGGAAGTTGGGCACAGTGGCAATCGTTCACCGTGGACATCCGGACAGTACGAACTGGCGGGCGAACCGGTTGTCGAGATCCCGCCAGGGCAGGACCGCACACGCATCACGCTGATCGCTGCCAGCGACCCGCTGCGAGAGGCGGACCAGCAGTCCACGTTGAGAATCCGCGAGGCGAACACGCCGACGCGGGAACTGGCCGCAATCGAGGTCGAACTCGAGGACGATGATCAGCGCCGCTTCGAAGGCAGCCTGCCGCCGAATACCGTCGCCTTTGCGGTCAGCCAGGTATCGGTACGGGAGCGCGACCCGGCGGTCCAGATCGACATTCTAAGATTCAATCCGGACGGCAATTCCGTCGTCGTCGGCTATGCCATTCGCGAGATTACCGCGACGGCAGGCGAGGATTATTTCGAGCCGGGCGGTTACTCCGTGTCCTTCGGTCCCGGCCAGCGGTCGGCGCGTCTGCTGATACCACTGGTACAGGATTCGCTGGTGGAGGGCGACGAAGCGTTTTCGGTAGAGCTTGCCGTGGGCGAGGTGCCGGAAATACCGGATGTCTATACGCGTGTCGTCGTCATGATTCGTGACGATGAAGAGGGCGCGCCATAGGAGCTGTCCACGCCGCCCCGATCGGGATGGGCGCCTTCCTGCTTCCCTGCTAGACTGCCGCCGAAACGGACACTCCGGTGTCGGACACGATAGGCGATTTCCATGAGCGATAAAGACTCGCGACGCTATTCCCGCGTCGTCGTTGACGGTAACGAACAGGCGCCCAGCCGTGCGATGTTGCGTGCCGTCGGATTCACGGAAGAAGACTTCCAGCGGCCGCAGATAGGCATCGCTTCGACCTGGAGCATGGTGACGCCGTGCAATATGCACATCGGCGCATTGGCGGACGAAGCGGCCAATGCGGCCACTGAGGCAGGCGGCAAGGGTGTCGTGTTCAACACCATCAGCGTGTCGGATGGCATATCAATGGGTACGCCCGGCATGCGTTATTCGCTCGTGTCCCGCGAGATCATCGCCGATTCAATCGAGGCGGTCGTCGGAGCAGAGGGATTCGACGGCCTGATTGCCATAGGCGGCTGTGACAAGAACATGCCGGCCTGTGTGATGGCGATGGCACGCCTAAACCGGCCCGCGATCTTTGTTTATGGGGGCACCATTAAGCCGGGCGCGAAGCGCCGCGACATCGTTTCCGTCTTCGAGGCCGTCGGGGCGCGGTCGGGCGGCCTGATCTCGGATGCTGAGCTGCTCGAGGTCGAGCGAAC
>CALZMR010000120.1 GCA_945788575.1 uncultured Woeseiaceae bacterium | reverse complement strand
CGTGAGTGCCGTATTGAAGAGCGGCGAAGCCGAGGCCTTGCTCGAAGCCACGAAGCGCGGTGAGCTGCCTGACGAACGCGGCCGCTTCGGACCGTTCGGCGGCCGCTACGTTCCGGAAACCCTGGTGCCTGCATTCGAGCGCCTCGAGCAAGGCATCAAGGAACATCTGCACGCGGAGGAATTTCAGGCCGAGTTCCGCCGTGAACTCCGCGACTGGGTCGGACGGCCGACCGCACTGACTTACGCGGCAGAGCTCAGCCGTCGCTGGGGCGCCGAGGTCTGGCTCAAGCGCGAGGACCTCGCACATACGGGCGCGCACAAGATCAATAACGCTATCGGCCAGGCGCTGCTCGCGAAGCGGCTCGGCGCGAAGCGGGTCATCGCCGAGACGGGCGCCGGCCAGCATGGCGTTGCGTCGGCCGCTGCCTGCGCCAGAGTCGGCCTGCCATGCTCGGTCTACATGGGCGCCGTGGATATCGTGCGTCAGGCACCGAACGTCGATCGCATGCGTCGCCTGGGCGCCGAAGTCGTGTCCGTCGAGACCGGCGACAAGACTCTGCGCGCCGCTATCGACGAGGCGTTGCGCACCTGGGTCACCGACCCGGACGGCATCTACTACATTCTCGGCTCGGCGGTCGGTGCTGCGCCGTACCCATACCTCGTCCGAGAACTGCAGAAGGTCATCGGCGAAGAGGCGCGGGCGCAGATACTCGAGCGCACCGGTAATTTGCCTGATGCCATATTCGCCTGTGTCGGCGGCGGTTCCAATGCGATCGGCCTGTTCTATCCGTTCATCGGCGACGACGTGGAGATCATCGGCGTCGAAGCGGGCGGCACGGGCGCCGGTCTCGGGCAGAACGCGGCGACGCTTGCGACCGGCACGCCGGGCGTCTTGCAGGGCTGCTACACGATCATCCTGCAGGACGGCGACGGCCAGGTGCAGGAGACGCATTCGATTTCGGCGGGGCTGGATTACTCCGGTGTCGGACCCGAGCACGCGATGCTGCAGGCGACCGGCCGCGTTCGCTACATCTCCGCGACCGACGACGAGGCTCTCGACGCGCTCGAGGAGCTTTGCGAGGCTGAAGGAATCCTCACGGCACTCGAAACGTCGCACGCCTTCGCGGCTGCACGGGAGTGGGCGAAGGAGAATCCAGGCAAAACAATCCTGATCGGCAACTCCGGTCGCGGCGATAAGGACATGCCGACACTGACTCAATACCCGGTAAAGGTGAGAAGCGTTGCAAGCGAGTGAACGAATTTCGGCGGCGATCCGCGCCGCAAACGAATCGGGACGGCCCGGACTCGTGCCGTTCATTACCGCCGGCTATCCCGAGCCGGACGATTTCGTTGCGACGTTGAAGGAAGTTGCCGCCGAGGGCGACGTGGTCGAGCTCGGTATTCCGTTCTCGGACCCGATGGCCGACGGCATGACGATCCAGCGGTCGAGTTTCGAGGCGCTGAAGAAAGGCGTGAGTCTTGCCTGGATATTCGAGCAACTCGATCGTGTCGTCGACGAAATCGATGCGCCGCTAGTGATGATGTCCTATCTGAATCCGCTGCTGGCATTCGGCTACGACAAGCTCGCTGAACGCGCGCTCGAAACAGGCGTTTGCGGTTTCATCGTGCCGGATCTTCCTTTCGAGGAAAGCGAGGAGCTGAGGGCAGCCTTGGAGAAGCGGGGCCTCGGCCTCATTCAGCTCGTCACGCCCGCGACTCCGGACGAACGTCTCGAGATGCTCTGCGCGGCTTCGCGCGGCTTCGTGTATGCCGTGACGATCACGGGTATCACTGGCGGCGATACCGGCCTGCCGACGGATCTCGCCGCTTACCTGGATCGCGTATCCCGTGCTTCCTCGCTGCCGGTCTGTGCAGGCTTCGGCATCCGCGACGCCGAGGACGTCGCGAACGTCGGCCAACATGCCGCGGGTGCGATCGTTGGCTCGGCGCTCGTCGAGACGATCGAACGTGGCGATAGCGCGTCCGATTTCCTGCGCACACTAAAGACCGAATGAAGAAGCTGACGTCGGCGCCGACGGTCGTCACGATTCATCATTATCGCAATCTGCTCGCCGCGGAAGGCATCCGCGCGGAAATCCGCAACGAGCACTTCGGCTCGATCCTGGGGGAGATGCCGTTCACGGATACCTGGCCGCAGCTCTGGATCGTGAACGATCTGGATTACGATCGTGCGAAACAGCTCATCGACGGCTCGGCGCTCGAAGAGAGCCCACCGGACTGGCGTTGCAGGAAGTGTGGCGAAGAGAACGAAGGCCAGTTCGCCGCCTGTTGGAAATGCGGGTCGGAAAGCCCGTAATTGTCTGCGAGGAGGCGCGTCTGCCGTCGAGAGTTCGCACGCGCCAGACGTGTTCGGTCAGATCGTATCGAGCGCTACTCCTCCGGCTCGAAGTAAACGAGCCCGTCCTCGCGGATCTGCCTGAGTGCCTTCTTCGCATAGTGGGCGCTGAGCCAGGCCAGCAGGAACGGCGGTACGCATGCAAGCAGTGCGAAGCCTAATCTAACTCCTAAAGTCGCGTTCTCGTTCATCTCGAACTCGCCCGTCAACATCGGATGGCCGAACTTCACGATCGCGTAAAAACCGAGAAAGACGAAGGACAGCGACGCGATCATCATGAGAACGAGGATCGCCGGTCTCTGAATGGCGACGATGCCCTGCGAGACCTTGTGGCCGAGATAGGATTCGAGCGACATGGCGTTTCCCGCCTCTTGCTGTTTCCTTCAGCTACGATAGCTAGCCGTCCGTGTTGGGGCAACCGGCCGCGCCGGCCTGGCCGTTGATCCCCTTCAGCGCCTGCATGTCGGCGCCGGACGGAATCTGGAAGATGCGCAGACCGAACTCGGGCACGATCGCTAAGAGGTGATCGAAAATGTCGCCCTGGATTCCTTCGTACTCCGCCCACGCGGTGGTGTTCGTGAAGCAGTAGATTTCCAACGGCAGCCCCTCCGGGCCAGGCCCGAGCTGGCGTACGAGCAACGTCATATCCTCGCGGATCTGCGAGTGATTCAAAAGGTAGTTCAGGGTGTACGCCCGAAACGTGCCTATGTTCGTCATCCGCCTCCGGTTTACGTTGACGTCTGAATCGAGCGCCGCGTTGTAGTCATCCAGTTCTTTCGATTTGGAAGTCACGTAGTCTCTTAGCAATGCGAAGCGCTTGAAGCGACCGACTTCCTCGTCGGTCAGAAAACGGACGGACGACAGATCGAACAGGATCGACCGCTTGATTCGCCGCCCGCCCGACTCTGACATGCCCCGCCAGTTCTTGAACGAGTCTGAAATCAGCCGGTGCGTCGGAATCGTCGTGACCGTCTTATCCCAGTTCTGCACCGTGATCGTGTGCAGCTGAACGTCGATCACATCACCGTCGGCGCCGAACTGCGGCACTTCGATCCAGTCGCCGACCCGCACCATGTCCTGTGCCGCGAGTTGCACGCTAGCGACGAGCGACAGGATCGTGTCTTTGAATATCAGCAGCAGGATCGCGGTCATCGCGCCGAGACCGCTCAGCAGGATCAGCGGCGATCGGTCGAGGACGGTCGCGACGATCAGCAATGCACCGATGATCCATATCACGATCTGCAACAGCTGTACGAAGCCCTTGAGCGGCCTCGACTTCGCCGCAGCCGAAGCGGCGTAAATCGCGTGAACGGCGCTGAGCATCGCTGACATGGCGAGCGTCAGAACCAGCACCATGTAGCCCAACGCGACGTTGCGGGTGAGGACCTCGAGCTCTTCCGGCACGCCGGGCAGAAAGGCGACGCCGGTGTACACGATTGCGGCCGGAACGACCTGCACGAGGCGACCGACGACATTATGTTCAACCAGCTCGTCGTCCCAGGAGGTGCGCGAGCGCTTCGCAATCGCGCGCACGACACTGATTACGATGCGTTTTATGACCAGGTCGACGACCATGGCGGCGATCAACAGAACGATCAGACCGAGTATCGGTGGCAACAGAGGATTTACTTCGGCAAGCTTGTCGAGCATTCGCTTCGTCCAATGGATGTGCCCGCGGATGGTACCATCGCGGGTGCGTTAACCAGTTCGTAAACAGCGGGCAACGCTGCCGACACGGAGTCCGACTACATTTCCGGCCAATAAACAAAAACTACGGAATCGACGCCATGACCTCACGCATGATCGCCGCCCTCGCGGCTCTCGTCTCATATTCATTGCTCGCAGCACCGGCTTCAGCACAGTCGGTCTTCATCAATGAAATCCACTATGACAACAGCGGCACCGACGTTGGTGAAGCGATCGAGATCGCTGGACCGGCCGGCACCGACCTGACGGGTTGGAGCGTCGTTCTCTACAACGGTAGTAACGGAACGCCTTACAACACGATCACCCTCAGCGAGACGCTGGCGGACGCCGGTGCGGGCTTCGGTTTTGCGGCGCTCACTTTCCCGAGCAACGGCATCCAGAACGGCGCGCCGGACGGACTCGCGCTCGTGGACGCCGGCGGGACCGTCGTCCAGTTTCTGAGCTACGAGGGAGCGCTCACCGCTGTCGGCGGACCGGCCGACGGTATGATGAGCACCGATATCGGCGTCAGCGAATCGAGCGCTACGCCGGTCGGCTTCTCGCTGCAGCTTACGGGAACCGGTAGCACCTACGGCGACTTCGGCTGGACAGCCGATATGGACAGCTTCGCCGGCGTCAACGTCGGTCAGAGTTTCGGCGGCACGCCGCCGCCACCGCCGCCGCCTCCGCCGCCACCACCACCACCGCCGCCAGGAGGCGCGGTCTTCATTAACGAGATCCACTACGATAATGCCGGCAGCGACGCGGGCGAGGCGATCGAGATCGCCGGGCCGGCCGGTACGGATCTCTCCGGCTGGCAGTTGCTGCTTTACAACGGCAACGGCGGCGCCGCGTACAACACGCGCAACCTTACAGGGACTCTTGCCGACGATGGTACGGGCTTCGGCTTCTTCGTCGAATCCATCGGCGGCATCCAGAACGGCGCGCCGGACGGAGTTGCGCTGGTCGATCCAAGCGGTGCCGTGGTCGAGTTCCTGAGCTACGAAGGCTCTTTCACGGCTGTCGGCGGTGCCGCCGACGGGATGATGAGCACCGACATCGGCGTTGCAGAATCGAGTTCGACGCCGGTCGGGTTCTCGCTGCAGCGCAGCGGTACGGGTAGCGTCCCAGCCGACTTCACATGGCTTGCGCCGGCCACCAACACCTTTGGTGCGGTCAACACCGGCCAGGTCATCGTCGCCACATCCGGCGAACCTTTCATCAACGAGATTCACTACGATAACGCCGGCAGCGATACCGGCGAGGCTATCGAGCTCGCCGGGCCTGCGGGCACCGACCTGACGGGTTGGGAGCTAGTCCGCTACAACGGCAACAATGGCGCAGCGTATGGATCCGACGCGTTGGCGGGCACGATTCCGAACGACGGCTCCGGTTACGGCTTCGTCGTCCTGAGCTATCCGCCAAACGGTTTGCAGAACGGGGCGCCCGACGGCGTTGCGCTGGTCGATCCGACCGGTACCGTGGCCGAATTTCTGAGCTACGAAGGTGCGTTCACGGCGGTCGGTGGGCCGGCCGACGGCATGACGAGCACCGACATCGGCGTCGCAGAGACAAGCTCGACGCCCGTCGGGAGTTCGCTGCAACTTACCGGCACGGGCCGTGTAGCGGCCGACTTCACATGGGCAGACCCGCAGGGGAATACCTTCGGCGCGGTCAACGTCGGTCAGTCCTTTGGCACCGCGCCGCCGCCACCGCCGCCTCCACCACCGATGGTGAGCATCTGCGAGATTCAGGGCGCGGGTACTGCGAGCCCGATCGTCGGTCAGGAAGTGACAACAGTCGGCATCGTTACCGGCGACTTCCAGGACGCGGTTGGCACGAGTGGCGATCTCAATGGCTTCTACATCGAGGACCCGAACTGCGACATGGATCCGCAGACGTCGAATGGCATCTTTGTCTTCGACGGATCCAACCCGGGGGTAGACGTGATTCCCGGCCAGGAAGTGCAGGTGACCGGTCAGGTCGCCGAGTTCTTCGGCGAGACGCAGGTCAACGCTACTGTCTCTATCGGCGCAGTGGACATCGCCCCAATGGCCACTGGCGCCGTTACTCCGACGCCGGTGTCTCTGCCCAGCGCTGCGACCTTCGTAAGCGCCAGTGGCGAGCCGATCGCCGATCTCGAGAATTATGAAGGCATGCTCGTGGAGTTCGTCGGCTACTATGAGGTGACGGAACACTTCAACCTCGATCGTTTCGGTGAGGTGGTACTCGCGCAGGGTGGAACGTTTACGCAGTTCACTCAGGCGAACCTTCCGGACGCGGCCGGCTATGCCGCGTTCCTCGAGGAGATCGGGAGCCGTACGCTTTATCTCGACGACGGACTGACGGTCCAGAACCCGGACCCGATTCGCTATCCGTTCCCGGGCCTCGACTCGTCGAATACGGTCCGTATCGGCGACGTGGCAACACAGCTGATAGGCAACATCCGCTTCAGCCGCGGCAGCGGCGGCTCGGGTGACGAAGCCTATCGCCTCGAGCCTGTCGTCGAGCCGACGTTCATCCCGTCCAACCCGCGTGAGGCCGCGCCCGGTCGGCCGAATCGCAGTCTGCGTGTCGCTTCGATCAACGTGTTGAACTTCTTCACGACGATCGATCAGTCAGGCGCGGAATGCTTCCCGGGCTTCACACGCAGCGACTGCCGCGGTGCTGACAGCCAGGAAGAGTTCGATCGGCAGTTCGAGAAACTCGTGACCGCGCTATCGGAGATCGATGCTGACGTATACGGGCTTGTCGAGATCGAGAACAACTATGCCGATGGACCGGCCAGTGCGATCCAGACGCTGGTCGATGCGCTGAACGCGGATACCAGCACGGCTTGCGAGCAGTACAGCGCGGTCATGCCCGGAGCCGACAGGATCGGTGACGACGCGATTGCGGTCGGAGCGATCTACTGCGCCGACCGCGTACGAATCGCACCAGGTACGTCGCCTGCGATCCTCGACGACGCGGAACTGGAGCGGCTCGCCGAGCGCAACCGCGCCTTCATCGAGTTCCTCGAGAGCATCGGACTGCAATGGCTCGCCGACCGTTGGCCCCGCTTCCCGACGTTCGACGGTCCCGTTTTCGACGGCTTCGCGACGAGCCGCGCGCCGCTCGCAGTGACCTTCCGGCCGCGGAACGCGGGCGGGAAGTACACGGTCGTCGTCAATCACTTCAAGTCGAAAGGCAGCTCGGGCCTCTCTGGATCCTGCAGTGCGGACCCGACCGTGGATCCCAACTGCGATCAGGGCGATGGCGCCGGCTACTGGGACGAGCGCCGCACGGATGCGTCGAGAGCGGTTGCTGCCTGGCTGCGCACGCATCCGACGCGTGCCCACGGCGACAACGTCGTGATCCTGGGTGACCTGAACGCGTACCTGAACGAAGATCCAGTTCTCGAACTGGAGAACCGCGGTTACGTGAATCTGGTGCGCAGTGATCCGGCTGCCTATTCGTTCGCCTTCGACCGTCAGCTCGGCACGTTGGACTACATACTCGTCAACCGCCGGCTGGCAAGGCGCGTCCAACAGGTTACCGAGTGGCACATCAACGCGGACGAGCCCGATGCGCTCGACTACAACCTCGACTTCGGCCGGAACCCGACGCTGTTTGACGGCACGATTCCGCAGCGGGCGTCGGACCACGATCCGTTGATCGTCGATTTCGCGCTGAGGGGCCGCGGTTATCGGCACCACCGCGACGACTAAGCCTTGACGGGCCGGGGCATAGGCCCCGGCCCGCCTTTCTGGCGTTGGAGCAGATTGGGACTATAGTCAGAGGACAACCGATTTCCGGAGGTCGCTGACGATGTTCACTCGCCGAGGATTCCTCAAGGCTGGCGCGCTGTCTGCGTGTTCTCTGCCCGCCATTCGGTTCGCTTTCGCTCAGGACGAGACTTACCTGCCGGCCGTTCCCGGCCGGCCCGAGCCGCCACCTTCGCCTTACGGTTTCGAATCGACGGCCGAAGAGGTGGCGGTGCGCACGTGATCGGCGCGGCGCGTACGACGGAGAAGGCGGAGGAAGCATGCGAGAGCGTGAGCGGCAATACGACACCCATCGTCGTCGAGCTCACCGACTTCGAGACGATTGTTGCGGCTGCCGATACTGTGCGGTCGATGGATGCGCCACTCGACCGGCTGATCCTCAACGCCGGCATCATGGCGCTGCAGCAACTCGAGCACGCCAACGGCGTGGAGAAGCAGTTCGCCGTGAATCACCTGGGCCATTTCCTGCTCACCGAACACCTCATATCGACCGTTCGACGCGCGCGTCAGGGCCGCGTTGTCGTGGTTTCCAGCGGCGCTTATCGCTGGGCGCCGCCAGAAGGTATCCAGTTCGATAACCTCGACGGCGTTCAAAGCTATGTGCCGTTCACCGCCTATGGGCAGTCGAAGCTCGCGAACGCCCTGTTCTCGAGAGAGCTGGCTCGGAGGCTGGCTGACTCGCAGGCGACCTCGAATTCATTGCACCCCGGCGTCATCCCGACCAACCTGTCGAGACACCTGCCGCCTCGCGAGGACGATGGCGACTCGGGAAGCTCCATGCGCTTGAAGACGATCCCGCAGGGCACGGCGACGCAGTGCTACCTTGCGACCGCAGCGGAGCTGGCCGAAGTGACCGGTTATTACTTCGCCGACTGCGCCGTCGCGTATCCCGACGAACGGATGCAGGACGATGAAGCCGCCGCGCGGCTCTGGGCGGTGTCCGAGGAGCTGACGCGCGACTATCGGTACGCGTAGCGGTTATCGATGAAAGGCACGATGCAGAGTTGTTTCGAAGACTTGCAGCGACTCGCCGCTGTGATCTGCCTTGTGTTGCTTTTCGCCGCTGCGATTGCGGATGAAGCTGAGCCTGTCGAGGCTTGTTCCGAGGAAACGAATGCCGTCGCGCAGGCGGTCGTGGACTACATGATTGCCGAGGCGAGTGCGCATTACCAAATGGATGACGTTATTGAACGCGGCTATCTGCATATGTATCGCATGACGTTCCGGCCAGAATGCGCGCTCGAGAACCTGGCGCACGATGCCGTACAGATCGTGTTGATCGATGAGGAACAACACAACGATCTTGCTCGAAATCTTCGCGGCGCGAGCGCATTGAGAATTGTTGGTCTTAATTATCTCGACGATGACGTTGCGGACGTTCACGTCGCCGCTCTACTGAGCATTGCCCACGAGACATACATAGACCGATCACTCGGCTGCGGCAAACGACTCTATCTGTCGAAGAGTGATGGGGTCTGGAAAGTCGACGTCGACAGAGGCGGTGTTTGCAGCTGATCGCTGCAGGCGGCGGGCGACGTATCTTCTTTGCTAGAAGGACTGATCGAAGAGTAGATTTGCCGCCAGCTCTTCCATCGAGCAAGAGCCAGGCTATTAATCCCCAGACTCCAGCGATTCGTTAAGGCATGCCCCTCGCCAGCAGGCTGGTTCCCGCAATCTCGCTGCGCAATACCGCTGAGACTTTCTCCGGCTGCATCGGGCGGCTGATCAGGTAGCCCTGTGCGAGGTCGCAGTTGCAGCTCTTCAGGAACTCGAGCTGCGTCATCGTCTCGACACCTTCGGCGGCGACCTCGATATCGAGACCCTGCGCCATTGCAATGGCTGCGCGGACGATGCGTTGATGACTGTCGTTGTTCTCGACGTCCGCGATCAACGACTGGTCGAGTACGAAGCTGTCGATGAAACCGTTGTCGAGCGACTCGAACGACACGTCACGGGTTCCGAAGTGATCGAGCGAGATGCGTACGCCGAGCTTCCTGAGTTCGCGGATCGTATCTACCTCCGTGCCCCGGGTGCGCACGACTTCGCCATCGCCAATCTCGAGTTCTATGCAGCCAGGGTCGAGCGCCGTATTCTCGAGCGCCTGCGATATCGATTCGACCAGACGCCGGTGCACGAGCTGCTGGCTCGAGAGATTGATGGCCACCGACAGGTCGGGCATCTCGAACTGGCGCTGCCATGCAGCCAACTGCCGGGTCGCCGTCGAGATCACCCAATCGCCAGCCGAATGGATGAGACCACTCGATTCGAGAATCGACAGGAAGCGCGCCGGCGCGAGCAGGCCGAAACGCGGATGCTGCCAGCGCAGCAGCGCTTCGAGACCGATGAGCCGCCCCGACGTCAGGTCGATACGCGGCTGGTAGTGCAGCACGAATTCGTTGCGAACCAGCGCATGGCGCAGACCCACCTCGAGTTCCTCGCGCTGCGCGAGCTTGCTGTTCAGGGAGCTCGAATAGAACTGGAAGCGGCTGCCACCACGCTTCTTGGCTTCGTACATGGCGACGTCTGCCGCCTTGATAAGCCGTTCGGCCTCGGTACCGGAATCGGGGTAGACCGAAATGCCGATGCTAGGCGTAGCGTATACCTCGCTGCGGCCTGCCGCGTATTTGTCGGAAAGGACTAACAGCAGTTTCTGCGCGGCCGCCGCCGCGTTGCTGGTCTCACCGAAGTCTTCGAGGGAGACGACGAACTCGTCGCCGCCCCAGCGGCCGCACAAGTCACCAATGCGCAGGTGTTTGCGGAGACGGTCCGCAACCAGCCGCAGCACCGAGTCGCCGATGTCGTGACCGAGCGTATCGTTGACCGACTTGAAACGATCGAGATCGATGAACAGCACAGCCAACGGCGAGCCGATGCGCTGCGAGCGTCCGATCGCGCGATTCAGGTTGTCGATGAACGAGCCGCGGTTCGGCAGGCCGGTCAGCTCGTCGAACTGGGCGCGCTTCTCGAGTTCGCTGGTTCTGGTCCGGACGTCAGTGATGTCGCGGAAGGTTATGACTCCGCCCTGCAACTCGCCGTTGCCATCAAAGAGACCCTGACCATTGATGCTGAGCCAGATATCCGGCTGCTCAGGCGCTCTGTAGATGGCGGTCTGGTTGGTGAACTTCTCGCCGTTGCGGGCCCTTACCAGCGGCAGGTCGGCCGCGTTGGTATAGCTATCGCCCTCCTCGTCGATGCAGCAGAACGTGTGCTCCCAGGTCGGGTCGGGCAGTAGCCGGGGATTAAGGCCCAGGATGGTGCGTGCGGCGGGGTTGATGTCGAGAATATGGCCGTCGCCATTCACGACGATAACCCCGTCGTTGATGCTCTTGAGGATCGACAGCACCGTCACGTCGGTATCGGAGAGCCGCTGCTGCAGCCCGAAGCGTTTCACCGCATGGTCGATGACGGCGTTCTGATCGTCGACCGTGATGTCGTCAACGCAGATGTAAGCCTGCGCGCCGGCCTGAACGGCAGCCATACCGCGGTGCTCCGTCGCCTTGCGGGTCAGCGCGATCACCGGGAATCCACGCACCGAGTGCAGCAGGGAAGCCAGAGAATTGCCCGAGCCGACGATAGCCGGCCCCGTCTCGATCATGACGACATCGATGAGCGATGGCAGTTCCGCCGGGAGCGCATAGCCGCCGGCACGCACGAGCATCGTGCAGCAGGGGAGTGTCTCCAGTTCGGAAAGGTACTCGGGCGCGAATTCACCGCGTCCGAGATAGAGAATCGAATGCCCCGCCATAGCCCCCGGTACTTGTTATTGCTGTTCGTGGCCAGTGCCAGCACGGGCCGGGCGAATCATATCATGGCCCAGGCGGTGGAATCAGACCGGGAAGTGGTTCCCTGCGACCCCCGAAGGCTTTAAACCTCTGGTGCCCAGGCGGCGTCTAAACATCAAGAAATCGGGAGATCTGGCCTATGCCCGCATTGTTGACGGCGCAAACCAGCGACTATAGTCACGGGATGGCTGCTGCTCGACAACCGGCACAGATCGACGAGGCCGACTGTATTCGGCGTGCGCAAGCCGCCGATACGCGCGCTTTCGAAGCGCTGTACCGGATGCACATAGACAAGGTCTATGGTCTGTGCCTCCGCATGACCGGCAACGTCAGCGAGGCCGAGGACTGCGCGCAGGAAGCGTTCATCCAGGCCTGGAACAAGATCACCCGATTTCGCGGCGACAGCGCGTTCGCCACCTGGCTGCACCGCATTGCGGTCAACGCCGTACTGGGACGAATGCGCAAATCGAAACGCGAGCGAGACCGCATCCAGGTCGCAGCCGAGATTTCGACGTCACCGACAGCAATGCACGACAGCGGCGAGCTCAGAGACCTCGCCGAAGCGATCGACAGGCTGCCGCAAGGAGCAAGACACGTGTTCGTGCTGAACGCCGTCTACGGCTACAGCCATGAAGAGTCGAGCAACATGCTCGGCATCGCCGTCGGCACGAGCAAGGCACAGCTGCACAGGGCGAGGCGATTGCTCTCCCAGCAGCTAGGAGAAGACAGAGAATGACTGAACATCGCGAACAACGCTTTATGGCGGATGCCGCAAATCTCGCCACCGAGATCGCACCGGAGCGCGACCTGTGGCCGAATATCGAAGCGGAGATTACGCGGCCGGCGACGAGGGCGGGGATTCCGTGGTTCGCGCAGGCGGCCGCCGTCGTGGCACTCGTCGGCGCATCGTCATTCATTACCTACGAACTGACGAAATCCGATGTGCAGACGTCGCCGGTCGTGACGTCAGTGGCATTCGACGCCGAGTTCACGTCCTTCGGCGAGGAGCTCAGGCTGGCGCCGAGTTTCGACAGTGCGCGCAACGGCCTCGCGACGGACCTCGACATGGTGCTCGACGACCTGTCGCCGGATGCTCGCGCCGAAGTCGAAGAGAATCTGGCGGTTATTCGGAATGCCGTCGCCGATATCAAGCTGGCGCTCGAGCGCGAGCCGGGCAACGAGCACCTCCAAGGGATGCTCGCGGACGCGTATCGCGAAGAACTCGCGATGATGCGCCGGGTAGGTGGGCTGACGCGCAGCGTCATGTCACGCAACGATATTTGAAGGAAGTGAGAGAAATGATGAATAGGATATTGTTCATTGCTGCCGCGACACTTTTCGCAACGACGGCGTGGGCTGAAGAAGTCGACAGCAGGCTCGACGCGGACTCTGACGGCCGGGTCATCATCTCCAATCTGTCGGGTTCGGTAGAAGTGGCCGGCTGGTCCGAAAACGAGGTGCGTGTCATGGGTTCGCTGGGTGACGACGTTGAGGAGTTCATCTTCGAACGCAGCGGCGACACCATACGAATCAAGGTCAAGGTGCCCGATCGCACGTGGGGCAGAAAGGACGTCTCGAGCGACCTCGTCATCAATGTGCCCGAGGGCAGTTCGCTCGAGATCGGTACGGTAAGCGCAGACATTGACATTGAAGGCGTACGCGGCGAGATGGATCTGGAAGCCGTAAGCGGCGACATCACCGTCGAGGTCTTTGCTTCGGACGTTCAGGCCGAGAGTGTGAGCGGCGATGTCGAAATCACCGGCACCGACGGTTCTGCCGATTGGGATCTGGTTTCTGTTTCGGGTGACGTCAGCATCGAGAACGTAAGCGGCGATCTCGACGTCGAGGTCGTTAGTGGCGACGTGGATGTCGTTGACAGCATGCTGAACGAGGCAGATCTCGAGACCGTCAATGGCGACGTAACGTTCAATTCGGGCCTCGTGGACGGCGGCCGCCTCGACATCGAAGGTGTGAACGGAAGCGTCGACGTAGAGTTCACGAACGACGTCTCCGGCCGCTTCGACATCGAGACCTTCAATGGCCGCATTCGGAACTGCTTCGGCCCCGAACCGCAGCGCACCAGCCGCTACGCTCCGGGCTGGGAGCTCGAGTTCGAAGAAGGCTCCGGCGACAGCCGGGTGTCGATCGCCACCCTCAACGGCAGCGTGACACTTTGTAAGGAATAGCCTGTCTGCTGCACCCGAACCCCGGCCCTGACTTGTCCAGACACGCCGGAGCTTGCGCTTCACTCGAGCCATAGCTCTGCTATGACTCTCGCTCCAGCACGGCGCTCCACCGCATCTGTCCGGCGTCAGCTTCCGGCGTTCGGATACAGCAGACAGGCTTGGCCGGCTGCTGCACCCGAACCCCGGCCCTGACTTGTCCAGACACGCCGGAACTTGCGATTCACTCGAGGGCAGGTTCTAAACAATTCACATAACGGCGGAGCCTGCCTCGCAGGCTCCGCTTTTTACTGCTTTGCGCCCCCACTGGAACGTGTCTCGAGGGCACTGCATTTGTTACCCTGTACGGCCCGATTCCCGATATTTTCATCCGATGGGCCGACTACTCAAATTACTCGCTATTTTCGTCGGTGCGCTGGTCGCACTGCTGGTCCTTGCGGCGCTGCTGATCGCCCTGCTGATCGATCCCAACGACTATCGGGACGAGATCGCCCAGGCGGTCCAGGAGTCCACCGGCCGCGAACTGAGCATCGAAGGTGATCTGTCGCTGTCGGTATTCCCATGGATCGCTATCGAGATGGGGCGCACCCAGCTCGGCAACGCCGAGGGTTTCGGCGACGAGCCGTTCGCGAGCTTCGAGCGCGCGAGTCTGAGCGTACGAGTCATCCCCCTCCTGTTTCGTCGCGATGTGTCAGTGGGAACCGCGGAGCTGGAATCTCTGCGCGTGAATCTCGCGGTGCGCGCCGATGGGCGCAGCAACTGGCAGGATATTTCCGAGCGCGCCGAGGCGGCCGCGGAACTCGAAGAGCAGGCTCCGGAAGTCGCGGATGCCGCGGCAGGGTCGAAGGTCCGGGGCTTCGAGGTCGGGTCGATTGCGATCGCCGACGCCCAGGTCGTGTACGACAACGCTCAGCTTGGCGAGCGCTACGAACTGAGCGATTTCAGCTTGCGCACTGGATCGGTCAGCGCCGGCCGGCCGGTCGATCTGCGCGGCGGATTCAGCTTCACGGCTCAACCGAACGAAATAAGCGGCCGCGTGGACCTTTCGGCGACCGTCGAGTTTGCCTCGGATGCGGCCAGCGTATCGCTTACGGACTTCGAAATTTCGGGTTCGGCCGAGGGCGAACTTCCTCTGCAATTCGAATTCTCGGCGCCGGCGATGAGCGTCATGACCGAAGACCGCGTCGCCGATATCGGGGACATGCGGCTCGAGTTCTTCGACGTCGTTGTCGAGGCTTCCGTCGAGCCATTCTCCTACGCCGACAGCCCGCAGCCGAAAGCGACGATTCAGGTCGATGCCTTCTCGCCGCGCTCTCTGATGCAGACGCTTGGTATCGAGCTGCCCGAGACCGCCGATCCGGACGCGCTCGAGCGGCTGATGTTGTCCGCGAACCTCGCGGTGACAGACAGCAGCATGCGGATGACCGGCCTCGAGCTCGAGCTCGACGACACGACGTTCACCGGCGATCTGGCCGTGCCACGCGACTCGGATGGCACGTACGAGCTCGACCTGGTCGCGGACAGCATCAATGTCAGCCGCTATATGGCGCCGGCAGCTGAAGCAGAGCAGGCGGAAGCCGGAGAAGAGTTGCCGATCGAGATCCCGGTGGATCTGATCCGATCATTCAATGCGCGTGGCAGCCTGCGAATCGCGGAGGCCGAACTCGGCCGGCTGGTTTTCGAGGACATTACACTCGACGTCAATTCATCGAACGGCCAGCTCCGCATGCATCCGATCTCTGCGCAGTTCCTGAACGGGACCTACAACGGTGATATCCGTATCGACGCAAGGGGCGATGTCACGACGCTGGCGGTGAATCGAGAGCGAAAACGTCACCGGTCAGATCAACGGCGCCTTCCGTTTGACCGGCCGCGGCAACGACATTGGCGAGATGCAGCGCAACCTGAACGGCGACATGTCGTTCGTGCTGAGCGACGGCGCCTGGGAAGGCACTGACGTCTGGTACCAGCTGCGCCGCGCCCGCGCGATGTTCAAGCGCGAACAGCCGCCCGAGCCGGAATTACCCGCGCGCACGCGCTTCTCGGAAGTCAGCGCAACCGGTGTCGTCACTAACGGTATCCTGGTCAATGAGGACTTCTCTGCCGATCTGCCATTCATGCAGATGCGCGGCCGTGGCAGAGTGGACTTGCCCGCAGGGACGATCGACTACTCGTTGACCGGCCGGGTTCTCCGCAGCCCGGCGCTCATGGAACGCGCGACGCCGGAGGAGATCGAAGACCTTACCAGCGCGACTCTCCCGCTAAGAGTCACAGGCCCCCTCGCGGCGCCTGACATCGGTGTCGATTTCGAAGCACTGGTCAGAGGGCGTGTCGAGGAAGAGGTCCGTGGCCGTCTGCTGGACAGCCTGCTTGGCGGCGACGACGAGCCGGCGGAAGGTGAGGAAGGCGCGGAAGGTGATGAGGGCGATGAAGAAGAGGAACTGGATCCCGAAGATATCCTGCGCGATCGCTTACGGGATCTGATCGAGAACTAGCATGCGCACGACACTCATCTTTCTGCTGACGATATTCGTACCGGCACTCGCCGGCGCTGCCGAGATGCGCACGGTGCACGTGGAGCACCAGGCCGGTCGCTACTTCATGCAGTCCGAAGCGGTGTTCGACGTGGGCCTCGAGGCACTGTACGAAGTGTTCCTCGACTACGACCTGAGCCCCGAGTTCTCGAGCTGGATCGTCGATGCACGCAATCTTGAGCGCGAGGATGGCCGGCGCGGGTACTACATCCGTAATCGCGGCTGCGTGATGTTCGTATGCCAGAGTACGGTTCGCGAGGGCTACGTCGAGCACGAGCGCTACGATCGCATAGCGGCGATCGCGGATCCGGAGCTGAGCGACTTCGAGGTCAGTAACGAGACCTGGACGTTCCGCCGCGAGGGCGGGGCGACGATCGTCACCTATCAGCTCGAGATGGTTCCCAAGTTCTGGGTGCCCCCGGTTATCGGTCCATACGTGATCAAGAGGAAGCTGCGCTCGAGCGGCGGCGATGCACTGGACCGCATCGAAGAGATCGCGCGACAGCGCGCTATCGACTGAGCATGCCCGACGCCTTCGCGGAGCGCCTGCTCGCGTGGTTCGATGTTAGCGGCCGCAAAGATTTGCCATGGCAGGTCGGCGACGCCTACCGAATCTGGGTATCGGAGATCATGCTGCAGCAGACTCAGGTGCAGACTGTCATCCCCTATTTCCAGCGCTTCGTTCAGAGCTTTCCGGATGCGGCCGCGCTGGCCGATGCGCCACTCGACGACGTGCTTCGTCACTGGTCGGGGCTCGGCTACTACGCCCGGGCACGCAATCTGCACGCCGCAGCGATAGCGATTCGCGACCAGCATGGCGGCCGTTTCCCCGCGACCTTCGAGGACGTGCAGGCACTGCCCGGCGTGGGTCGCTCGACAGCCGGGGCGATCCTCGCTTTGTCCCGCGACGAGCGACATCCCATCCTGGACGGCAACGTCAAGCGCGTGCTCGCAAGACACGCAGCAATCGACGGCTGGCCAGGCAAGACGGAGGTCGCGAAGTTGCTCTGGTCGCTCGCCGAGCAGCACACTCCGGACGATCGAGCGGGCGACTACACGCAGGCGATCATGGACCTGGGGGCCACGCTATGTACTCGAAGCCGGCCACGCTGTGAGGACTGTCCCGTGCATGTCGATTGCCAGGCGTTTGCGGCAGATGCGATCGATCGATACCCCGGCAAGAAGCCGAAGAAGGCGAAGCCGCTGAAGGAGACGACGATGCTGATGGCGGTCAGCCGCGACTCGCTTTATCTGGAGCGGCGGCCTGCGGCTGGCATCTGGGGCGGGCTATGGTCATTACCGGAAGTCGACGATATCGACGACTGGTGCGAGCGCCGCGCGGTCTCGTCCAACGTCGAGGTCGAGCGCTGGCAACCGCTGCGTCACAGCTTCAGCCACTACGATCTCGACATACAGCCCGTAGTAGTGCGGCTGCCGAAGGAAGCAGGCGCCGTCCAGGACGGGGAAGACGCAGTCTGGTACCGTCTCGACGACGAGCCGCCGGGCGGCATCGCCGCGCCAGTCAAGAAGCTCATCGATGCATTAAGGAGTTCAGAGCATGTCCCGAATGGTTAAGTGCGTGATCCTGGGTAGTGAGGCTGAGGGCCTCGACTATGCGCCGTACCCGGGCGAGCTCGGCCAACGGATCTGGGAGAACGTTTCCAAGGAAGCCTGGCAGCGCTGGCTCGCGCACCAGACTATGCTGATCAATGAGTATCGGCTCACGCCGATAGAGCCCGACGCACGCAAGTTCCTCGAGGCGGAGATGGAGAAGTTCTTCTTCGGCGGCGGTTCGGCCGCGCCGCAGGAATTCGTGCCGCCGCAAAACTAAGCTTTGTCGGCGGCATGCCGAAAGGGATGAGATTCTGACGCTGCGGATATTCAACGGCGACACCGCGATCGGGAGCTTCCGGCAGGCGTTCGGTCGCGACGCCAGTACCGATGTGCTCGTATGCCGCGACGTGCTGATCTGCGGCCCGGTGAACGATTACACGTCTCTGGAGGCGTGGCGAGCCGGTCGCGAAGACTTCTGGCGCGCCGTCCTCGATGGAGTAGACGACAGCGCCATCCTCTCCGGTGAGGAAACGCAGGACGTTTCCTTCGCCACGAAGTGGCGTGACCTCTATGCTGACATGGCCGATCTCGCTTCCGCCGACATTCCTTATCGATCGCTTCGACATCGATCGAGAAAGACTCTCGGTCGTTCAGATGGAGCGGTCTGGTGCGCGCGTGATCCTCGGAATCGGTCAGCTGAATCCTGACGCACTCGAGAAGCACCCGGATCCAGTACGGCTCGGCGAGGATCAGTTCGACTACTGTCTCGACGTGTGGCGTGCGCTGACAGCGGAGTCGCCGGAACGTCTCGTGGCCCTCATGCGGGCCGAAGCGGCGCCGCTGCCGATCATGCACACGGCGCTGAAGGCGCTGTACTACCGCTATCCCGATCCGGACAGCGGCCTCCCACTCTGGGACGAGATGATGCTCGACATGGTGATCGATCGCGGGCGCAAAGCGGCGCGGATTATTGGCGACACGATGAATACAAGTCGGGACAGTGGCCATCCGCTGACGTTCGACTCGGTCGGTGACCTCTATCTCTACTACCGGCTTCGCAATCTCGCCCGGCCGTCGCTCGCAGAGCCCCTCGCAATCGCGAGCTCGCTGACGGCGCCTATGGGGTTTGTCGAGTACCAACTGACGGAGCGCGGCCGCGCGGTAAAGGCCGGCGAGCGCAACGCGATCGATATGAACGGTATTGACGACTGGGTGTGCGGAGTTCACGTCTCCAATGAGGCCGGCAACGTATGGCTTCGAAAAGACGGCGCAATCGTCCGCTCGTCCGGGTAGATTATTGCTGTGATCGGCTTCCTGACAACCTCACCAGTCGCATTCATCGGCGCCTTCGTTGTCGTGTCGCTGTTACTTGGGGCCGGCATCGACTGGGTGCGGAAGCAGCAGGTCCGGGATCGGCAGAAGGTCCCAGCGCCGGACTTCGGAAAGACCTTCTTCGCCGAGAACGAAGAAGTCGCGAATCGAGTACGTCAGGTTCTCGGAGCCCACCTCTCGATCGAGGCCGAAGTGATCCGTGCCGATGATCGGTTGGATGACGATCTCGACGTGGATATCGGAGCGAACCCGGACCTCTTCTTCGAACTCGAAGAGGCGTTCGATATCGACTGCCGCGTTGACGACTTCGAGGTCTTCGAAGAAACGACGGCGAGGCTGGTCACCGTTAGCGATGTCGTTGCCTACGTCGTCGAGAAGGTCGCTGAAGCGCGCACGAAGCCGGCCCGGCCGAAGAAGCAAGAAGCCCGCATCGACGGAGCCGACATCGTCGCATTCGGCTGGTTCCTGGGTCTCATTGTCATGGTCGTCGGCGGCGTGATGCAGCATCAACGCAGCATGGCGATCGGCCTGGTGCTCGCCTTCGGTCCACTGACGGTCGGCCTCGGCCGGATACTGATCGACGTGTTTCGCGACTTCGTTCAGGACGTCAGGGAAATGGGGCTGCGCGAGCTGCTGCGGCATCCGTTCGCGATGATCGGCTGGCTGATCATGGTCGGCTTATTCGTCTTCGTGTTCGGCGCGTTCTGCTTCCTGCTTTGGAACGCGTTCTTCGGCAAGTTGGATTTCGGCTAAGCGAACGTCCAATTGCCGGGCGGCTAGCCGTCCCTGTTGGCGTCGCGCTCTTCTTCCGCGGCGGCGAGCAGTTCCAGCAGACGTTCCCGCTTCTTTTCAA
>CALZMR010000119.1 GCA_945788575.1 uncultured Woeseiaceae bacterium | reverse complement strand
TTCTCACAACGCTGCTAGAGAATCGTCGGGTTGGGCGCGTCCCCGTAAACCTCTTTCGGGTCGAAGACTTTCTCGGTGTCGGTCCAGATCAGATCCACCCGTCCGTTGGCCGAAAGCTTTTTGAAATCTTCGCCGGTGGGCACGCGACGATAGAAACAGCTTCGGTAGCCGACGTGACAGCTCGCGCCGCCGTCCACATCGACCCGCAGCCACACGCAGTCCTGATCGTCGTCGACGAGCAATTCGCGGACGCGCTGAACGAAGCCGCTGGTCTTCCCCTTGTGCCACAGAACCTGTCGGCTGCGGCTGAAGTAGTGCGCCTCGCCCGTCTCGATCGTCAGCTTGAGTGCCTCGGCGTTCATATAGCCCTGCATCAGCAGTTCACCCGAGCTGGCGTCTGTCGTGACCACGGTGATCAGACCGCGATCGTCGAATCTGGGCGCGAGATCGCTGCCTTCTTCGACCTGCTCGATCGATGAGCGAGATTGAAATTCGAGCTGGGACATTGTTGGGGCCTTATCGCTGGGGGCTCGGGGCCGGGGAGCATACAAGTCTCGGGTCGCGTCATCAATATTGCTATTATTGTCGCCTTTTTCCGGGTGTCCGCCGGGTTACGCACAAGGCATGACGAATACGCAATGGCACTGAAGCTGCACGACACAAAGCAAGGCCGCAAAGTCGAGTTCGAACCGCAGGAGGCGGGTCGGGTAACGATGTATCTGTGCGGGCCGACTGTGTACAACTATGCGCACATCGGCAATGCGCGGCCGGCAGTCGTATTCGACCTGCTTGCGCGTGTTCTGCGGAGACGCTACGAACTGAAGTTCGTGCGTAACTTCACCGACGTCGACGACAAGATCAATGCGGCATCGATCGAATCCGGTAAGCCGATCTCCGAGATCACGGAGCACTTCAAGAACGTCTACAACGAGGACATGGCCGCCCTCGGTGTGTTGCCGCCCGACGCTGAGCCGTGCGCGACCGATCATATCGCCGAGATGGTTGCGATGATCGAGACCCTGATCGAGAAGGGCCATGCCTACGAAGCCGATGGCCACGTTCTCTTCGACGTCGACTCGAATCCGGACTACGGATCGCTCTCGAAGCGAAATCTCCGCGAGATGATTGCCGGATCGCGAGTGGAAGTGGCCCCGTACAAGAAGGCGGCGCACGACTTCGTGCTGTGGAAGCCGTCAACGCCTGAATTGCCCGGCTGGGATTCGCCGTGGGGACGCGGCCGGCCGGGCTGGCACATCGAATGCTCCGCCATGGCGGCGAAACATCTGGGCGAGACGATCGATATTCACGCCGGCGGCCAGGATCTCGTCTTTCCGCATCACGAGAACGAGATGGCACAGTCGACCTGCGCCCACGACGGCCGCCCGTTTGCCCGCTACTGGCTGCACAACGGATTTCTCAGCATGGATCACGAGAAGATGTCGAAGTCGCTCGGCAACGTATTGCTCGTGCACGACCTGATCGCGAGGATCCCCGGCGAGGTCCTGCGGCTCGCGCTGCTGTCGGCGCACTATCGCCAGCCGCTGGACTGGTCGGACGAAACCGTTGACTCGGCCCGGCGCATGCTCGATCGACTCTACGGCGCCGTGCGCGGCATCGAAGTCAGCGAAGAAGCTCGTCGTTCGGCGGAGCCGCCGGCTGCGTTGGTCGCCGCACTCGAAGACGATCTCAATACGCCGAAGGCCATGGCCGAGTTTTTCGGTCTTGCGAAGGCACTCAACAAGGCCAGCGATCCGGATGAGCGGGCCGGACTCGCTGCCCGGATGTACGCGGCGGGCGATCTCATGGGCTTGCTGCGGACGGATCCGGAGGAGTGGTTTGCGGGCAGCGACACCGGGGAACTGTCGGCCGACGAAATCGACGCATTGATCGTGCAGCGCGCCGAAGCCAAGGCCGCCAAGGACTTTGAAAGGGCAGACGCTATCCGCGCCGAACTCGCTGATGCCGGGGTCCGCATCGAAGACAGCCGGGACGGCACGACCTGGCGGCGCGACTAGGGGTTCGAGTATGTCCGAAGTGCAGGCAGCGCAGCAGGAGATCGTCGATGAGTTCTCGATCTTCGACGACTGGATGGATCGCTATCAGTATCTGATCGATCTCGGCCGGCGCCTGCCCGAGTTTCCTGAAGAACTCAGGGTTGATGAGAATCGGATTCGCGGCTGTCAGTCGCAGGTCTGGTTCGTCGCGACGCGGAACGGCGACAGGCTCGAATTCCAGGCAATCAGCGACGCGGCAATCGTCTCGGGGCTGATCGCACTGCTGTTGAGGATCTACAGTGGACGAATGCCGCGAGACATCCTCGACACGCCGCCCGATTTCGTCGCAGCGCTGGGCCTCGAGAGTCACCTGAGTCCGACGAGAAGCACCGGTCTCTCATCGATGCTCGAGGCCATCCGCAGTTTTGCCGCAGAGGCACTCGAGGCGGCCTGATGCTGAAAGCGATCGGTCGAGTTCTCGCATGGCCGCTGATGCTGCTCGTCCATTTATACCGCTGGACCCTGTCACCGCTGATTGGCGCGAACTGTCGTTACCAGCCCACCTGTTCGGCATACGCGCTGGAAGCGCTCAGGACTCACGGCGCGTTCCGTGGTTCGGTGCTCGCCGCACGGCGTATCGCACGTTGTCACCCCTGGGGCGGCCACGGCTACGATCCGGTGCCGCCGAAAGACGACGGTACGGATGAGCTTCGCTGAATTCGTGAGAGCGCTGATCATGCCGGCGCGCTCGGCGGGCGTACTCGTGGCAATGGCGACGTTCGTTCTGCTGGGTCTGTTGGCTATGCATGGCGGGATACTCGGCGTCTGGCTCGGCCTCGTCACCCTGGTTGCGCTGGTCCGCTATTTGATAATGATCGCGGAGGCCAGTGCACAAGACCTCGACGTGCAGCCGCCGGGCACGGAGTATTTTTCGCTGATCGGCAATTTCTGGACGCTGTTTCCCGCCGCCATTGTGGTCATTGCGGCTTTCCTTGCCGACGAGATCGTGAAGGCCGGTCAGCCGGACATTGCTACTGCGTTCCTGCTTGTCGTTGCCGCCCTGTTCCCGGCGATGATCGCGCTGCTTGTACTCACGCACTCCCCCGTCGAGAGTGTCAATCCGGTTGCGATTGCGAAGTTGATCGGCCAACTCGGCGCGAGCTATCTCTACGCCGTCATCACGGGCGCGGCGATCGTCGCCGTGGTCGAACTGCTGGGATCGTGGCCTGCGTGGGTCGTTGTACTTCTTGCGCTGTATTTCGTAACCGCGTTCTTCGCCGTCATCGGGGCCCTGACGCGGTTCGCCGGCCTCCATGACGAGGTCGGGATTCCGGATGCGATGGAAGTCGAGCCCGAGAAGCAGATCGCGAACCTCGACAAACAGCGCCTCGGCGTTCTGAATCACGCATACGGTTTTGCGAGCCGCGGAAATCGGGACGGTGCCCTGCGACACATCGATTCGTGGCTCTCGCAGGATCCGGATCCCGACGCCGCCTGGGCCTGGTTCTTCGAGCAAATGCTTGGCTGGGATGAGACCGATCACGCCCTGTTCTTCGCGCAACGCTATCTGTCGCGACTGCTGGAGCGCGGCGACCGGATCGGTGCGGCGAAAGTCCTGCTTCGAGGCCGCCTCTACAACGAGCGCTTTCGGCCTGCTGACGGCGACATGGACGCTGCGATCGAGGCAGCTGAAGTGACCGGCAACGTCGAACTTGCGAGCATTGTGAAGCGCTTGTACTACCCGGGCGACCGTGGTCTGATCGACAGTGAATGGACAAACGCCTGCTGCACATCCTGCGCTGCCCTATTACCTACAAGGCGCTGACGCTCGCCCGCCGCGAGATGCTCGCCAAAGTCAACGCCGCGATCGAGGCGGGCACCCTCGTCAATCGCGAGGGCGAAGCCCCGGGCGACCGCCTGAGCGAGGCGCTGGTCACCGACGACGGCAAGCACCTGTACCCGGTTCTGAACGGTGTGCCCGCCATGTTCGAGTCGCTGTCGATCGACCTCGGTCAGCTGGAATGACGGAGACGTATTGAAACTCCAGCTCAATCAGCTTTCCTCGCACCTCAGCAACAAACTGGCGCCCTGCTACCTCGTCACTGGTGACGAGCATTTGCTCGTGGACGAGGCATTGGACGCCATTCGCGCTGCCGCCCGGGAGCGGGGCTTCACGTCGAGGGAAGTCCATGTCGCCAGCGCCGGATTCGATTGGCCGCAGCTCGGCGCGACGGGCGCGAATCTGTCGCTCTTTGCCGAGCAAAGAATCGTCGAACTCAGGCTTCCGACCGGCAAGCCGGGCCGGGCGGGGGGGCAGGCCATCGTCGACTTCATCAGTCAGCTTGGTCCGGAACTCATGCTGATCGTGAGTACGCCGAAGCTCGACCGCAATAACTCGAACGCCAAGTGGGTGAAAGCGCTCGCCGCGGCAGGCGCGCACCTGACGATATGGCCCATCGGCGTGCGCGAGCTTCCGGGCTGGTTGGGCGAACGGATGCGTCGCGCGGGGCTCCGGCCGAGCCGCGAAGCCGTCGCGATGATCGCCGATCGTGTCGAAGGCAATCTTCTGGCGGCCAGTCAGGAGGTCGAGAAGCTGCGATTGCTGCTCGGGGAGGGCGACATCAGCGATGCCGACGTCAGCCGCGCCGTGGCCAACAGCAGCCGCTTCGACGTGTACAAGCTCGCTGACGCCGCGCTCGCGGGCGACCCAAGGCGTTCGCTCCGGATCCTTGCCGGACTGCGCGAGGAGGGCATAGAGCCTCCGCTCGTCATGTGGTCTCTGACCAAAGAGCTGCGCGCGCTCGCGCGCATCTCGGATATCGTGAGCGTCGACCGGGACCTTGGCGGCGCCATGCGCAAGGCCGGCGTTTGGAATTCACGGCAGGCTCTCGTTCGGAGCTGTATCGCGAGGCACAGCCGAGACGATTTTTACCAACTCCTGAAGGCGGCCGGCCGCGCGGATGCTGCCGCCAAAGGGCAAGGACCCGGCGACGCCTGGCAGATGGCGGCTGACATCCTGCTAAGACTGAGCCGGGCTGGCAAGCGAGCAGCATGAGACCGATCGGCGTTTTTGGCGGCACATTCGACCCGATCCACTACGGCCATTTGCGCACGGCATTCGAACTCAATCAGGCAATGCAGTTCGAGGAAGTGCGCTTCGTGCCTTGCGGCGAGCCGCCGCATCGCGGCGAGACCTACGCCGGAGCGCACGAGCGTTTCGAGATGGTGCGAGTGGCGATCGAGGGTCAGGCGGGCTTCGTCGCCGACGATCGCGAACTGCATCGTAACGGTCCGTCATGGACGATCGACACGCTGCTGTCCCTGCGCGAGGAGCTGCCTGACCGGCCGCTGGCGCTGATCGTGGGTATGGACGCGTTTCTCGGTCTGCCCCGTTGGCATCGCTGGCAGGAGTTTCTCGACGTCGCGCACATCGTGGTGGCCCACCGTCCCGGCTGGCGAGCCCCGGACATGGGTCCCTTGGGCGAACTCCTGAACGACAAGGGTACGCATCGTGTGGAAGACCTGCACGAGGCCCTGCACGGCAGAATCCACATACATGCGGTGACCCAGCTGGAGATTGCATCGACCGAAATCCGGGACCTCGTCGCGGCGGGGCGCGACCCCCGATTCCTCATACCCGATTCGGTACGTGAGGTTATCGCGGACAGTCAGTGCTACGGCAGATTGGACCTGTGAGGCACGAACCCCGAGAATCCGTGTCTGAGGGTACTGAGCCCTTGAAGAGGAGACTACCGATCAATGATTGAAAGGCGCAACGCGTGAATTCGAGCGAACTGAGCGAACTCGTCATCGAGGCGCTCGAGGACATTAAGGCACAGGATATCGTGCGTCTGGACGTGCGCGATATGACGACCGTGACCGACTATATGATTGTCGCGAGCGGAACGTCGAGTCGGCATGTGCAGGCACTTGCCGACAACGTCGCCGAAAAGGCGAAGGCGGCGGGACACAAGCCGATCGGCGTCGAAGGTGAAGCGGGCGGTGAATGGGTACTCCTCGATCTCGAGGATGCACTTGTGCACGTCATGCTGCCGAAGGTGCGCGAGTTCTACAATCTCGAGAAACTCTGGTCGCTCGGACCCGCGACCGAAGCGGCCGCACCCGACCACTAAGCAGCATGCACTTACGCCTGCTAGCCGTCGGCGATCGGCAGCCGGCGTGGGTCGAAGACGCATTCGACACCTACGTAGCGCGTTTTCCGCGCGAGTGGCGTTTCAGGCTGGAGTGCGTTCGGACGGCGAAGCGCAGCAAGAATTCTCCTGTCGGCCGGGCGATCGATGAAGAGGCCGACTCGCTGCTGTCCCGCGTGAAATCTGATGAGCAACTCGTACTTCTGGATGAACAGGGCACGGCCCTCAGCAGCCAGGCACTTTCGGGCCGGCTATCGAAGTGGCGTTCAGACGGGCGCGATCTCGCATTCATTATTGGCGGGCCGGACGGCGTGTCGGAATCGATTCGCCGGCGCGCGAACTTCGTTTGGTCATTGTCGAGTCTTACGCTGCCGCACGGGCTCGCCCGCGTGCTGCTGGCAGAACAGCTGTATCGTGCCTGGTCGCTCGAGACCGGTCATCCCTACCACCGCGAATGAAATCGATGACAATTCCAACTCTGATTCTCGCTTCATCGTCGCCCCGCAGGCGGGAGATTCTCGAGGCTCTGGGTTTCGAGTTCGACGTATGTGCCACGGACGTGGACGAATCGCGACATGATGAGGAAGCCGCACACGATATGGTTCAGCGGCTGGCGCAGGCCAAAGCCACAGCTCTGCCAGTCGCCACCGCGACGGCCGTCATCGGCGCGGATACGGCCGTCGTGCTCGGCGACGAGGTCTTCGGCAAACCCCGCGACGAGCGCGATGCCGTTGATATGCTGACTCGGCTATCCGGCCGCGCGCACGAGGTCCTGACCGGCGTCGCGGTGGCGACGAGCCAATCGGTCCAGAGCACGTTGTCGACCACGACGGTCCGGTTTCGCGACATTAGCCCGGACGAGGCGCGCCGTTACTGGCACAGTGGGGAGCCTCGCGATAAGGCGGGCGCCTATGCGATTCAGGGGCTTGGAGGCCTGTTTGTGGAGGCGATCGAAGGGAGTTACTCAGGTGTGGTCGGGCTCCCTGTATTCGAGACCGCCGCGCTCCTTCGGGAGGCCGGCATAGACGCGTTGTCGGATGAGCAATGACTGACGAATCAACCAACGAAGAAATCCTGATCAATGTGACGCCGAGCGAGGTCCGTGCCGCGCTCGTCGAGAACGGAGTCCTGCAGGAGGTATTCGTTGAGCGCGCGGCGCGGCGAGGTCTGATCAGCAATATCTACAAGGGACGAGTTTCCCGGGTGTTGCCCGGAATGCAGGCGGCATTCATCGACATCGGGCTGGACCGGACCGCGTTTCTGCATGCATCGGACATTGCACGAAATCGAACCGGGAACGATCAGGACGCGCCGGATATCCGCGGGCTCATTCGTGAGGGCGACGAACTGCTGGTACAGGTCGTCAAGGATCCGCTGGGCAACAAGGGCGCAAGGCTCACTACTTTCGTGACGCTGCCGGCGAGGAATCTCGTCCTGCTCCCCGAGGGCGATGGTGTCGGAATCTCGGCGCGGATCGAAGACGAAGTGGAGCGGGAACGCCTGCGGCAAATGGTCGAGACGCTGCTGGCCGAGCGCGGTGTCGGCTGTGGTGCGATCGTGCGCACGGTTGCCGAGGGTACCGATGGGGCCGCACTGGCGGCCGATCTCGACTACCTGGAACGCCTTTGGGGCGTCATTCGGGAACGGCACAAGACAGCGCCCGAGAAGTCACTCATCCATGAGGACCTGTCTCTGCCGCTACGAGTCCTGCGCGACCTCGTTACGGTCGAAGTCGAGCAGATTCGCGTGGACAGCAAATGCGACTTCGAGGAGATGAATGAGTTCGCCGCGACATTTCTTCCGGAAGTCGCGCCGAAGCTGGAGCGCTACAAGCGCCGCCGGCCGATCTTCGATCTGCACGGCATCGAGGACGAGATTCAGAAGGCGCTGGACCGGAAGATTTCGCTGAAGTCCGGCGGATACCTGATTTTCGATCAGACAGAGGCAATGACGACGATAGACGTCAACACGGGCGGCTATGTGGGCCATCGCAATCTCGAAGAGACGATCTACAAGACGAACCTCGAAGCTGCTGTGGCGATCGCACGCCAGCCAGCTCAGACTGCGGAACCTGGGCGGCATCATCATCGTCGATTTCATCGATATGGAAGAGGAGGAACACCGGCAGAACGTGCTTCGAGTGTTCGAGGATTCAATGGCGAGTGACCATGCTCGTCATCTGATCACGCCGGTCTCACCATTGGGACTCGTCGAGATGACCCGCAAGCGCACGCGCGAGAGCCTCCAGCATATCCTTTGCGAAGACTGCCCGAGCTGCGATGGGCGCGGGTTCATTCTTACGGCCGAGACCGTGTGTTTCGAAGTGTTCCGCGAGATCATCCGGCAGGCTCGCCAATTCGACTTCGAAGAGGCGCTCGTGTTGGCGCACCCGGACGTGGTCGAGTTGCTGCTCGACGAACAGGCAGCCGGTCTTGCAGACATCGCGGAGCAGGCCGGCACGTCGATTCGCCTGCAGACAGAAGCCTTGTATCTCAAGGATCAGTTCGACGTCGTGTTGATGTAAGACCGCCTATGAAGAGGTATCTGCAAATCGCGATCAAGATCGTTGCCTACACGGCAGCGGCGATCGTGATCCTGCTGGCCATCGCCGTCGGTCTCTTCCGACTGATGCTGCCGCGACTGCCGGAGTACCAGGACGAGATCAAGGGCTGGGCATCGGAGGCCATCGGCATGCAGGTCGAGTTCTCGGGCATGGACGCGCGCTGGGGTCTCTCGGGTCCGGAACTGCAGTTCTACGGCGCGGAGCTGATCCGGCCAGACACCCAGACGCGCGCGCTTGCGGCGCGGGAGGTTGGCGTCGGCGTATCGCTGATCCGGCTTTTCTCCGACAGGACGCTCGTCGTGGATACGGTATCGATCCGCGACACCAGCATCGAGATACGGCAGCTCGAGGATGGCAGCTGGCGAATTCAGGGCTCAGCCGTCGACGATCTGCTCAACATCCACACACCCAATGGCAACGGCATCGGTCGGGTCGAGGTGATCGCCGAGGACATCGAGTTGCAGCTCATTCATGCCGGCGACCAGCGGCCGACATTCATCGACGTTACCAATCTACGAGTCCAGAGCGACGCCGTACGGATCGCCGTCGATGCGGATCTGCGCTTCGAGGACACCATCGGCGACAGGGCAAGAATTTCGGCCACCCGCATCAAGTCGGCGCCAGAAGAGACGTCGCCGTGGAACGTGACGCTCGACGCCAGAGACATGAACCTCGCGGGACTTGCCGAGCTCTACCCGCAGACACCGCGGCGCTTTGCTTCGGGCCAGGGTGACCTCGACATATCGGTTGCGGTACTCGGCACGCGGCTGGCCAGTGCCTCGGCCGAGCTCGACTTCGAGGACGTTTCGCTCGAGGACGGCGACGCATTCAGCGTTTTGCTCCGCGATGTCGTCCCGCCGGAGGA
>CALZMR010000118.1 GCA_945788575.1 uncultured Woeseiaceae bacterium | reverse complement strand
GCCCTCGAGACTCGCTACGAAATCCTCGTAAACCATCCCCCGCCATTCGCAGGACGGTTCGTACTCGACACACAGTGCGCGAAGCGCGTAGTTGCGAGCGCGGGTACTCAGACGCGAGGAGCGCAAATCCGTGTCTGCGAAGACGGCGCCATAGGAGGCATACAGCGTCGCGGCCGCGGACAGCAGCGTTGGGCTGTCCGGATTGTCGGCGATCAGACCATCGATCATGATCATGTACGCCGGCATCGCCGCCCGGACCGTTTCCGGGTCGTCGTGGTTCATGACGCCGTTCGACAGCGCGTTCGCGACGCTGTCAGTGGCATTGTTTACCACGACCGCGCAACCGCTTGAAAGCGATAGGAAAAACAGGATCGGCAACAGCCGAAGAACGCGTGTTCCGGTAGTCATGCCACGAGAGACCCCGCTGGAGCGGAATGGTTCAGGATAATAAAGAGCCCAAGCCCACATTATGTGGACTTGGGCGGCATTTTGGAACGGCTGGCAGGCGTCCTGAAACGCGATGAAATGGTTTCAGGCGGGCGCAGAACTAGTGCTGGATCTTCTCTTTGATCCGAGCCGCCTTACCCGTACGGCCGCGCAGGTAGTAAAGCTTGGCACGGCGCACGTCACCGCGACGCTTGACCTGAATCGAGTCGACCGTCGGGCTGTAGGTCTGGAATACGCGCTCGACGCCCTCGCCGTGCGAAATTTTGCGCACCGTGAAGGACGAATTGAGGCCGCGGTTCCGCTTAGCGATTACAACGCCCTCAAAGGCCTGCAGGCGTTCGCGGCTGCCCTCTCTGACCTTGACCTGAACAACGACCGTATCCCCCGGCGAAAACTCGGGGATGTCCTTGCTCATTTGTTCCTGTTCAAGCGCTTCGATGATTTTGCTCATTTGTCTGTACCGGATTCTTCCAAATACTCGTCAAGCAACGCACGCTGCTCGCGATCCAATTCCAACTTGTCGATCAGGTCCGGCCGTCGCTCAAAGCTCCGGCCCAGAGCCTGCATGTAACGCCACCGCGCAATCTCTGCGTGGTCTCCGGAGAGCAACACGGCGGGAACATCCCGCCCCGCAACACTCTCCGGGCGCGTGTAGTGCGGACAGTCGAGCAGGCCGTCCATGAACGAATCCTGCTCCGCCGACTCGGCATCGCCGAGTACCCCCGGCAGCAACCGCGTCACCGCATCGATCACCGCCATCGCGGCGATCTCGCCGCCCGACAACACATAGTCGCCGAGCGAAATCTCTTCATCGACCTTCGCCTCGATGAGGCGCTCGTCGATGCCTTCGTAGCGGCCCGCCAAGAGCACCAGCCCCGGCAATGCCGCGTAGCGCCGCGCGACCGACTGATCGAAGGTCGCACCGGCAGGCGTCAGGCATACCACCGGACTGCCTTCCGGCACCCGCTCCCTCGCCGCATCGATCGCTGCCGCCGCGGGCTCGTACTTCATGACCATGCCCGGTCCGCCGCCGTACGGTCGATCGTCGACCGTGCGGTGCGCGTCCTCGGCATAGTCGCGCGGGTTCTCGAACCCGAGCGACATGATGCCGCGTTCGGCCGCGCGTCCGACGACGCCGTGCTCGCCCACCTGTGCGACGAGCTCCGGGAACAATGTGACAATCGCGAAATTCACGCTGTCAGTCCCATTCCCAGTCGACGGTGATCACGCCTTCGGCGAGATCCACATCGAGAATCACTTCATCGACGATGAACGGTATCAGCCGTTCCTTGTCACCTGCCGTGACCAACACGTCATTGGCCCCGGTTTCCATGATGTACGCGACGGTCCCGAGCTCGGTGCCGTTGCGCTGCACGACCTTCAATCCTTCGAGGTCACGCCAGTAATACTGTCCTTCATCCGTCGGCGGCAGTGCGTCGCCCGGTACCGCTATGTCGCAGCCCATGAGCTCAGCAGCCTGATCGCGATCCTCGATGCCTTCGAGCCTCGCGATGACGCCCTTGCCCTGGCGCCGCCCTTCGGCCAACTCGGCCTTCCGCCACTCTCCGCCGCGATCGATCAGCCATTCTCGGTAGTCGAGCAAGGCCTCGCGCGGCTCGGTGTAGGAGAACACTCGCACCCAGCCTCTTACGCCGTAGAGGCCGGAAATCCGGCCCAGAATGACGAATTCTGAAGCGGGGTTTGCTGCGGTGTCCTTCACACCCTGTCTGCACCAGCCGCAAACGGCCGGCAAAATCTCAGTTTGCCGCAGCCGCCTTGCGGTGCGACTTGATCAGCGAATTGACACGGTCCGAAGGCTGAGCGCCCTGACCGATCCAATAGTCGATGCGCTCGAGGTCGATACGCAGATTCTCTTCGTGATCCTTGCCGACCGGGTTGAAAAAACCCACGCGCTCAATGTACCGACCGTCCCGACGGTTACGGCTGTCGGTGACGACCAGGTGATAAAAAGGCCGCTTCTTCGCGCCTGCGCGCGAAAGACGAATACTTACCATCTCGATTCCAAATAGTGTCGTTAGAGTCAGGCAGACACGCCTGACCTCGGGCTGGCCCGAGTAGACCGCGCATTGTACCGATTAAATCCGAAATGTGAAGTGGCTTTTTCCGTCAGAATAACCTGACTTTTCAGCCACTTATGACAAGGCCGCCGTAGCGGGTCCAGTCAGCGGCGGAATCCGGGGGGGATATTGCCGCCTGGAAGGCCCCTGAGCAGGTTTTTCATGCCGCCTTTGGAGACCTTCTTCATCATTCTTTCCATCTGCGTGTGTTGCTTCAGGAGCCGATTCACGTCCTGAATCGTCAGGCCGGCACCAGCGGCGATTCGCTTCTTACGCGAGCCATTGATGGTCTTGGGGAACCGGCGCTCGCCCGGGGTCATCGAATTGATGACGGCGATCTGGCGGCGGATCTGCTTCTCGTTGTTCGGGTCCTTGAGCGCTGCCGGATTGACATTGCCCGGTAGCGGCAACTTCTCGAGCATGGCGCCGAGCCCGCCCATGTTGCTCATCTGCTCGAGCTGATCCTTCAGGTCGGACAGATCGAAGCCGCGACCCTTCTTCAGCTTGCGAGCGAGCTTCTCGGCCTTGTCCTTCTCGACCTTGGTCTCGATCTCCTCGACCAGCGACAGCACGTCACCCATGCCGAGGATTCGGGAAGCCATGCGATCGGGATGGAAGGTTTCGAGGGCATCGATCTTCTCGCCGACGCCCATGTAGCGAATCGGCTTGCCGGTGATCTCACGCACCGACAATGCGACACCGCCCTTGGCATCGCCATCCGCCTTGGTCAGAACCACGCCTGTCAGCGGCAGCGCTTCATTGAAGGCTGTCGCGGCGTTGACCGCGTCCTGGCCCGCCATGCTGTCCACGACGAACAGGGTCTCGCGCGGTCCGGCGCGGTCGTGAACGGCAACGACCTCCTGCATCATCTCGCCGTCGACGTGCAACCGGCCCGCGGTGTCGACGATCAGGACATCGGCATGGCCGCGCTTCGCTTCATCGAGCGCGCGATCGACGATCTTCGTCGGTTTCTCGCTTGCCTCGCTGGCGCAGTGCATCGCGCCGATCTCTTCAGCAAGCGTCTTGAGCTGAAGTATGGCCGCCGGGCGGTGCACGTCGACGCTGACGAGCATCACTTTCTTCTTCTCGCGCTCGATGAGCTTCTTCGCAAGCTTCGCGGCAGTGGTGGTCTTGCCCGCGCCCTGCAGTCCGGCGAGCAATACGACAACCGGCGGCTGAGCCTTGAGATCCAGCGGTACGGTCTCGCCGCCCAGAATCGTGACGAGTTCAGCGTGGATGATTTTGACGAGCGCCTGACCCGGCGTGAGGCTCTTGGAAACCTCCTCGCCGACGGCCCGCTCGCGTATGCGCTCAATAAACGTCTTGACGACGGGCAGCGCGACGTCGGCCTCGAGCAGCGCGAGGCGCACCTGGCGCAGCGTATCCTTGATATTCGACTCGGTGAGCCTGCCCTTGCCCGTCAGAGCATTGGCGGCATCCCGCAATCGACCGCTGAGACTGTCGAACATGCTTATCCCGTATCTATGGAATCAGCGCGGAGTTTAAGGGAATCGCCGCGATGCGGCTACGGCATGAGGGCCGACCTCGATCGTGCGAGCAGAGCCTAGAGGTCGAGGATCGTTCCGCGGGAGAGCATGCGGATGTCCTTATCGGGCGCCGCCGCCAGGACCTGCTTCAATATCTTCCCCTCCTGCCCGGGCTTCATGCCCGTCAGCCAGATCTCCGGATTGTGCCGAAGCCGTTCGAGGTCGCGGGTCATGGTCCGCGGGCAATAATGCCCGGCATCGTTCGCGAGATGCTCGAGTTCGTCCGGGAACGAGACTTCGATGACGAGGACTCGAAGATCGTCGCAGGCGTTGAGGACCGGCCACAGCGTTTCGTTGGTCTTCGTGTCACCGCTAACGGCGAAGGCGCCGCCGGAATTCTGCACGGTGAAGCCGAGTGACGGCACGCTGTGCATTACGTCGATCGCGTAAAAGTCGCGATCGCCGACCCGCACCGTATCGCCCGGGCTGCAGACTCGGTAGCGAAGCATCGGATTCTCGGCCGACGGCAAGCGAGCGAAGTCCGGCCAGATGACGTCGTTGAAGAGATGCGCCTGAACCGCCCGCAGCGTTTCTTCACGTGCATAAACAGTGAGCGGCACTTCGAAATTCTCGTCGAACACGCTGTCGGCGAGCATCGGCAATCCGGCGATATGATCGAGGTGCGCGTGGGTGAGAAATACGTGACGAATCTTGTCGAGTTCTTCCACGGCAAGGTCGCCGATGCCCGTTCCGGCATCGATGAGCACATCGTCGTCGACCAGCATGGCCGACGTACGAGAGCCGGCGCCTATGCCGCCGCTGCAACCCAGCACTTTTATTCGCATCTTGCGTCTCAACCCCAAGTATCAGTTCTTAAAGGGAAAAAGGGTTCTATTGCTCACCGCCGTATGGGATGATTCATTGCACGAAACGGTAGGCCATACACCCCCGGGTTTCTGTGTTTCAAATCACAATTCTATTTCTGTATCTCTGTGCCGCAATTGCGTTTGCGCTCAGTCGCTTACCTCGGCACGCCGGGCGCGCCCGACCGCTGACGATGGCCGCATTCTTTCTTGCCGGCATCGCGGTAGTCATCCACGGCAGGCTGCTTTTCGGCGAGCTGTTCGCCAGCGGCGGCCTTGCTCTCTCGGCCGCAATTTCACTGATCGGGCTGCAGCTCGGGGTCATCGGTCTGCTGGCCGCGTTCAACGCTGCCCTAAGGGGCGTTTCCGCTGGTCTGCTTGCGCCGGCGGCGATTCTTGCGCTGGCCGCGAACCATGGTGCGGAAGCAAACGGCGAACTCAGCGTGCAGATCAAGATCCACGTGCTGACCTCGATGTTCGCATACGGCCTGCTGACCGTCGGCGCAATCGTGGCCATCTACGCCCTCATTCAGGACCGGCGTCTGCGCAGCGCCACGCTCTCACCGGTCAATCAGCTCTTTGCGCCGCTCGAGACGACTGAGAAGCTGCTGTTCGCGGTAACCGCGGCTGGCTTCACGGTCCTGCTGCTGTCGGTGATCAGCGGCGCGACCTTTGTCGAGGATCTGTTCGCGCAACACCTCGTGCATAAAACCGCGCTGTCGCTCATCGCGCTTGCGATTTTCGGATTGCTATTGGTGGGACGCCAGTTCGCGGGTTGGCGGGGGAGCCGCGCGGTCTATCTGTACCTGGCCGGATTCCTGGTGCTCATTCTCGCCTACTTCGGCAGCCGGTTTATCCTCGAGAACCTGCTCGGACGGACGTGGGGCTAGTAGCGTAGCCGCTGCCGAAAGTTCCCTACTCGGCAGTGACCCAGGAGCCCTGGCTGGTAATCGTGGAGGCCTTGCAAGACGTTGACCGGTGTCGACAAGACCGGTGCCCCGGGTGTTGACCGAACACGTCCTGAGAGTCGCTCGCGGAGACCGAGGCCTTCGGCGACTTTGAGCCGAGCGCTGCAGGTTGTGACCGAAGCCGCATCCGCATCGGTGAGTCGCGCGCTGTAACAGTTCCTTGACAGACCCCCGCCCCCCTGCTGAACTGGCCGGGTATCGTTACATAAGGAGGGACTCGTCCGTTGGGCGATGACGTTCCACTAGGGCCCTTATTCGGCCTTCTCGCGTTCCTGATCCTACTGTCCGCCTTCTTCTCGGGTTCGGAAACGGCTCTCATGAGCCTCAACCGTTACCAGCTCAGGCACAAAGCCCGCGAAGGCCATCGCGGTGCGCGCCTTGCCGAACAACTCTTGAAGCGACCCGACCGTTTGCTCGGACTGATACTGTTGGGCAACAACCTCGTGAACATCTTCGCGGCATCCCTGGTCGGAGCCGTAGCGATGGCACGCGGAGGCCCGCCGGCCGCTGCGATCGGCGGTTTCGTCCTGACCTTCCTGATCCTTATCTTCGCCGAAACAGCCCCAAAGACCTGGGCCGCGCTGCACCCGGAGCGGCTCGCGTTCCCGGCGGCACTCGTCTACTACCCACTGCTCAGGATCACGATGCCCTTCATCTGGCTGATCAATGCCTGCTCCAACGCGGTGCTGTGGATTTGTGGAGTACGTAGCAGCGTCTCTGCGCTCGAGTCTCTGACGCGAGAGGAGCTACGCACACTGGTTCACGAGGCGGGAACGCGCATCTCCAGCCGCTACCAGCAGATGCTCATTAGCATCCTCGATTTGGAACGTGTAACCGTCGACGACGTGATGGTGCCGCGCAATGAGATTCTCGGCATCGACCTCGAAGACGACGAAGCTGAAATCGACGAGATTATCCGCGAAACGACACACACTCGGGTCCCGGTATTCCGGGACTCCATCGACAACATCGTCGGCATCCTGCACATGCGCAAACTGGCTAATCGCGCCACGCAGTCGATCGACAAGTCGTCGCTCGAAGAGCTGCTCGAAGAACCCTACTTCGTACCGGAAGGCACGCCGCTTAGCGTTCAGCTCATCGCTTTCCAGCGAAAACCGCTTCGACTGGCGATGGTGGTCGACGAATACGGCGATATTCAGGGGGTCGTGACGCTGGAGGATATCCTCGAAGAGATCGTCGGCGAGTTCACAACGGACCCGGGCGACGAAGGCGACGTGATTCAGGTAAGCGACGACACGTGGCTGGTGGACGGCACGGCCAACGTCCGCGAGGTCAATCGTGCGCAAGGCTGGGAGTTACCTATCGACGGACCGAAGACGATTAACGGTCTGATCGTCGAGCGACTCGAGGAGATTCCGGTACCGTCGACCTGCCTCAAGATCAGCGGTTACCCGATGGAAATCGTCGCGAGTGACGCCAAACGGGTGCAGCAGGTCAGAGTCGGTCGTCGATTAGCCGGCAAAGCGGAGCAGGCCTAAATCGCCTGATCGAGCGCGTCCGCGAGTTTCCTGACGCCGACGACCTTGATGCCGGACGGCACCTTCTTGGGCACGTTCTGGCGAGGAACTATCGCGAATTCGAAGCCCTGCTGTGCGGCGGCGGCAATACGCTCCTCCCCGAAGCGAACCGGTCTCACTTCGCCCGCCAGACCGATCTCGCCGAAACAGACCGTGCGCTCGGCAACCGGCCTATCGCGAAAGCTCGACGCGATGGCGATCATGGCAGGCAGATCCACCGACGTTTCCGCGATGCGCAATCCGCCGACGACGTTCACGAATACGTCTTCGTCGCTGATCTCCAGTCCGCCGTGCCGCTGCATGACGGCGAGCATTAGCGCGAGTCGATTCTGGTCCACGCCCTGTGCCAGCCGCTTCGGGTAACTCGTCGTGCCCTGAGCAACGAGCGCCTGGATCTCGACGAGCAGCGGTCGACTGCCCTCCCAGGCCACCGAAACGATGCTGCCCGCATCGGCGATGGTCTCGCGAGACAGGAAGATGGCCGACGGATTACGCACCTCACGAAAGCCCGCCTCCGTCATCGCAAATACGCCCATCTCGCCGCTGGCACCGAAACGATTCTTCACAGAGCGAATCATCGTGTATCGGCTCGAAGGATCGTTCTCGAAGTACAGCACCGTATCGACCATGTGCTCGACCACCCGCGGACCGGCGATCGCGCCTTCTTTGGTGACGTGACCGATGACAAACACGGTGACTTCGTTTTGCTTTGCGAACTGGACGAGCCGGCTTACGCAGTCTCGTAGCTGAGACACCGATCCCGGATTGGATGACAACTCCTGAAGCACCATCGTCTGCATGGAGTCGATGACCAGCACCTTCGAATTGTGCTTTCGTGCCTGCTCGATG
>CALZMR010000117.1 GCA_945788575.1 uncultured Woeseiaceae bacterium | reverse complement strand
AGTCATCCCAATACTCGCGCGTAATAGGTATCGAGCCCGTCGAGAACGCTGAGATTCGTGAGTACATCGAGCCGATAGTCATCTGCAATCCGGACGAAGCGAAGTCTCGCGAAGAGGTTTGCGAACGCTGGGGTATCGACCAGTGCAAGCAGATAGTTGCAATAGCGCATGCGGGACTGCGCGGTGAACTCGAGACCTTGATTGATGACTACAAGTCCAATCCCCTGGTCGAAGACGACACCGTATTCGTCATTGAATCGGACCTGCACCTCGCAGACGCCGTTTTCCCGCTCGCTCCCTGGTTAGCAGCCGTTGATCGAGTTCACTGTATTGCGGGATACAACAGCTACTGGGAGTCGCGCTGGATGAACTACGCGCACAAGACTCGGATCCGGGTCATTGGCCGACAGATCGACGACCCGCTGGGCCGCATTAGGAGTGGCAGCAGTTTCACAATGAGTGAGAACGGCGCTGACGTCCTCTCTCGATCGATCTTGCGCTAATTACTTAACTGGCGTTGCAGAGAAACGAATCGCATGTACCGAGCAGATCACCCTGGCTGAGGCGTCCCGGAACATCGTCCTGAGCGACAATAACGTCCTGGAAAAATAAATCTCCGGTATCAGCATCGAACGAGAGTTCGCACATATTGGTCGCAATGTCGCTGTCGATTGGCTGCAGAGGTTCGTTGCAGTTGAGCTCGCTGACCGGGGTGGGACCGGTTCCTGGATCGCCCGTGCCCGGATCGCCGGTGCCCGGGTCGCCAGTACCTGGAGCACCTGCTGATCCCTGCTGCGCGAAGCTCGGGGCAGCAGGTAACGTCAACAACACAGGGGATACCCAAGCGGCCTTGCGGATAAAGTCGCGACGCGAATGTTGTTTCGGCGAATCTACTTCGCTGCCAGGATTCTGTTTCATCTTCTTATCCCCTATCGTTTCTTGGCGATGGCCAGTGGACCTTGCCTATTTCAATATCTCGAGTGCCTGCAAGTCTTGCAAGAAGTTGAGGACATCAGCGGACAGCTTGTCCGGGCCAACTTCATACTCATCCAACAAATGCTCGACAATATCTTCGACGACATGATTTCCGTCGCAATACCGCAGTATGCTGGCTCCGCCTCGATCCAACTGGTGCACACGCCGATTTCGCCTATCCAAAAGGATGACCTCGTCGTCCGCTTTCTGATACCTGATACCTGGGACCAAGGACGGTTTCCAAGGAGCCCGCCCAGTAGCCACAGTGTGGCATGCACTGCTTGTAGACATCGCGACCGCCTCTAAGTTATTGTTTTTAGAACAATCTGCGCGACCTCAGTTATTATAGTATACGAGCGCGCAGTGCGGAAAAGAAACTGGGATTCTGTCAAATCAACTCGTGCCGAAAACAGCTGTTAATAAGCTCGCTATCGCTTTGTTTGCCATCGATCTGCTGCTCTTGGCCGGATACGTTGTCGGCGCATTATTTGTCGTTCCCAATCCGCATGTTTTCAGATTGATCAACCTTGACGCCGAGGCATCTCTCGGTGCCTGGGCTTCTGCATCACAGTTGCTCTTGACCGGTACCGTCTTTGCCGTCGCGGCCGGTGCCCGAATCAATCATTCGGTTGGCCCTCTCTTCCTAGCAGCGTGCGCGTTGGCCTTCTTCTTCCTGTCCGCAGACGAAGCTGCATCCATCCACGAAAAAGTGACTATGATTGCCAAAGGTGTGGAGTTCTTGCCGAGATTCAGCGGCGATCACGGCGTGTGGATTCCAATCTACATGACTGCGGGCGGTCTGTTTGTGGTTCTCACCCACAAGTCCTGGTTGAATCTGTGGCGTGACAATCGAGCAGGAACGACCGTATTCCTGATTGGTATTGTCTTGTTCGTTCTCGGCGCGGTCGCATTGGAGATACTCAGCTACGGAGGCCTCCGGGACATGTCGAACCGCGAATACTATCTTTATCAGGTTTTCTTCGAAGAGGCCTTCGAGCTTTTCGGCGTGACGACAATACTAATTGGCACCATCAGGATGTGTTTCGAGTCTCAATGGAAGCAAGAGTCGAACCGCACGTTGTCTGCGGCGGAGAGCAAATAGGAAGGACCTGCTGTTAGAAGAACCCTCGTATCGTTACAGGAATGCACTAGTAGCTTCGGCACCTGCCTATCCGCTTCCTGACTGCCTCTGCGGCAGACAATCGATGTCGAAGGTTTCCCGCGGTGCGGCACATTTGATCTGTGTCAGTACGATCGCACCGCCTGGCAAATCCGCGTGCCGGAACTCGATGCGGACTCCCATTTCCTGCGCGACCAGGGACTCGATCATCTGGCAGTCGGCAGGCGCGCACTCCATGAGCTGTTGGAAGTGGATCTCGTAGACATCGGGCGTAGCCGTGGCCCGAATCCCGTTGCTGTCCCTGATGTCCAGATCGAAAAGCGTCCCCGCAGGTGCGGGCGTCTGGTTCAGGATACTGACGAGCCGGTAGCTGCGGGACGACGCGTCCGCAGGCGGGTTCTCGACCCTGCGCCATGCGACGACCACGTCGTAGCTCGTCCCCCACTGATAGCTGAAGCCCGAGATGCCGTCGTAGAAATTCTGATAGGTCTGGCCGTTGTCGCTGGACGACTGAAGACAGAATCTCGCAGCGAGCCCGAAGCACTCGACTTTGAAGTGATTGAACGACAGTGCTTCTTCGGTCTCGCCGCCGTCTGAGCCTGAGCCAGAACTGCAGGCCACAATAGAAAGCGCTGCCACAATAAGCAGCAAACCCGTCATCGCACGCACGGTGCCTCCTTCGCGGAGCTTGCCCCGCAATGATGTGACGGGTGGGTCCGGTCGCACGCGTCAAGTATAGCCGAAAGGAGAATAAAGCCTCTTGCCCACTATTCATTAACAACGATACTCCCAGCGTGAAAATGCTATCGTCAGCCGCGCCGACGCGACGAAGACACGCTCAAGCTCGACCGTTTCAAGGACCTGAACGCATGAGAAGAATCCTGGTAACAGGCGCAAACAAGGGAATCGGCTACGCCATCGCCGAGCGCATCCTCGAGGAAGCCGACGATACGTTCGTATTCCTGGGCTCGAGAGATCGCGGTCGCGGTGATGCTGCTGCCGAGAGCATCGGGCAAGCGGATCGAATCCAGGTCATCGAAATCGACGTTGCCTCCGACGCATCCGTCGACCAAGCGGCCGCGGAGATACGCGAAATGTGCGCCGGCGAGCAACTCTACGGGATCGTAAACAATGCGGGGACGGGTATCGGCTCAGACGATCTGCGCTACGTCTTCGACGTGAACACCCGCGGCATTCATCGGGTCTGCATGGCGCTGATTCCGATGCTCGGCGAAGGTGGAAAGATCGTCAACATCACTTCCGCGTCCGGCCCGATATACGTCGCCGAATGCGGCGCGGAATTCCAGCACTTCTTCACGCGCACGGACGTCTCATGGGACGAGATCGAAGCGCTCATGCAGGAGGCCGAAGGCATCGCAGGTGACGCGGCGGCATTCTCGTCGCGCGGGCTCGGCAACGGGGCGCCCTACGGAATCTCAAAGGCCTGTGCCAACTCCTGCACGGTGTATCTGGCGCGTGAGTACCCGCAGTTCGTCATCAACGCCTGCACACCGGGCTTCATCGCCACGGATCTGACGCGTGTCTACGAAAAAGAGCGAGGCGCCACGGTGGAGGAAATGGGCGGGAAGACGCCCAGGGAAGGGGCAACAGCGCCGCTGTTCCTCTTGTTCGGAGAGCCGGAAGGCAGTGGTCACTACTACGGCAGTGACTCGAAACGCAGTCCGCTGGATAGATATCGGGCCCCTGGGACCTAGTACGCCGATACCACGGCAGCTAGCACGGGAAACTGTGGTCGAGCCCATAACCTCTTAGTTCGCGAGACAGACCGTCAACACGTCTGTCGGAATTTCACGCTCTTCCGCTGTCAGAAATGCATCAACGGCGGCGACCGCCTCTTCCTTATGCGGCTCGACGTTCCACGGGCTGAATACAGCCATGACCGGAATCTCGGCGCCCATCGCGACCAGGCATTGCGCCTTGGTCAGGTCGCCGCGCATCCGAGCCGCCATGACGGGGGTGATGCCTCGTTCAGTTGCCGCGTTGACGTCGATGCCAGCCGAAACGAAGTCCCTGATCAGCTGTAGCCCTGAAGACGTGTAGGCGTTGACGATATGCAGCGGAGTGCCGCCGAACTCATCGGGTGTCCGAGGGTCGTGTCCGAGCTCGCCTAAGGTGCGTAGCGCATCGCGCGATTCGAAGTAGGCGCCGACTTGGATGAATTGTTCGCCGTAAAGGAGAAAATCGATCTCCGGCTTCTCGTTGCCTTCGACAGGATCGCCGCCCGCAAACGTACGAACCAGTTCTTCGTCGTCGGCGATGATCGCGAGGTCGAACATGGAGACGATGGCTTCGTTGCCGATCGTGACCTCTTCCGGCGTCGCGTAGTAGGAATCGTTGGGGCCGCAGGCTCGCAGACGCTCGCGCAGCACAGCCCTGGCGGCCGCAATGGCTTCCGCGCTCGGATCACCCTGATCGAACTCGAAATAGATGCTGCTGTGGGCGTCGAGCAAGGCCGGCCAGCAGCTTGTCGCTGATTCCACGGGCTTGGGCGCCTGCTCGCAAGCCGACAAGCCAAGTCCAATGGAAGCCAGCAGTATCGCGGTCGCCCTCATTCACGCACCCTCCGCTCGAAATCAGCTCGAGCCAAAGTACTTTATCGGCCGATAGACGCCGTAGTTGAGGGCAGCTTCGGGAAAGAGCGCCGGAATCGGCCTACTCTTCGTCCCCGATCAGCTCGATGCGGGCGAGTCCCACGAGGCGCTCGCCGGCTCCGACGCGGATCAGACGCACGCCCTGCGTGTTCCGGCCCATCGCGGAGATATCGCCGACCGGCGTACGGATCAGCGTGCCGTTGGAACTGATCAGCATGATCTCGTCTTCATCCCCGACCTGTGCGGCACCCACCGTGCGGCCGTTTCGCTCGGTCGTCTGGATGGCGATAACGCCCTGACCGCCGCGGCCCTGCACCGGGAAGTCATCGATTGCCGTCCGTTTGCCGTAGCCATTCTCCGTCGCCAGCAGGATAGGTCCTTCGGCGACGATCGTCAGCCCGATGACTTCGTGGTCCTCGGGCAATTTGATGCCGCGGACACCGGCCGCGCCGCGGCCCATCGGCCGGACGTCGGACTCGTGGAATCGGATGCTCTTGCCGGAGCTCGCGACCAGCAGAATGTCCTGGCCGCCGTCCGTGATGGCGGCACTGACGAGCTGATCGTCTCGCAGATCGATCGCGATGATGCCGCTTGCCCGCGGCCGCGAGAACTGACTCAACGGCGTCTTCTTGACCGTGCCGCCAGAGGTCGCCATGAAGACGAAACTGTCGTCATCCTACTCTTTGATCGGCAACACGGTATTGATGCGCTCGCCGGCTTCCAGCGGCAGCAGATTCACAATTGGCTTACCGCGCGAACCGCGGCTCGCCTGTGGCACCTGGTAGACCTTCAGCCAGTAGAGCTTGCCGCGACTCGAGAAGCACAGAATGGTGTCGTGGGTGTTCGCGATGAACAACTGATCGACAAAGTCCTCGTCCTTGACCTTGGTCGCCGAGCGGCCGCGGCCGCCGCGACGCTGCGCCTGGTAGGCATCGATCGGCTGGGACTTCGCGTAGCCGCCATGGGATAGCGTCACCACGACGTCTTCTTGGGGAATGAGATCTTCGACCGAAAGATCCGAGTGATCCTGCACGATCTCGGTGCGGCGCTCGTCACCGTACGCATCGCGCAGGTCGTTGAGCTCGTCACGGATCACCTGGAGCAGCAGGTCCGGGTCCGCAAGAATATCAGAAAATTCTTTAATTTTATCCAGTATATCTTTGTATTCTTTAAGGATTTTGTCCTGCTCGAGGCCCGTCAGTCGGTGCAGGCGGAGATCGAGGATCGCCTGCGCCTGAACGGCCGACAGCCGGTACTGGCCGTCGATCAGACCGAAGCCGTCCTCGAGCTCGTCGGGTCGGGTGTCGGTCTCGCCGGCACGCCCCAGCATGTCGGTGACCGAGCCGGGCGCCCAGGAGCGCGCCATCAGGCCCTCTCGGGCATCGGCCGGTGTCGGCGAACTCTTGATGAGCTCGATGACCTCGTCGATGTTCGCCAGCGCGACGGTCTGCCCTTCGAGGACGTGTGCCCGGTCGCGCGCCTTGCGTAGTTCGTAGATCGTGCGCCGAGTCACGACCTCGCGGCGGTGCGCGAGGAATGCCTCGAGAACCTGCTTCAGGTTCATGAGCTTCGGCTGGCCTTCGTGCAGCGCGACCATGTTGATGCCGAATACGCTCTGCATCGGCGTCTGCTTGTAAAGGTTATTCAGAACGACGTCGGACGTTTCACCACGCTTCAGTTCGATGACGATGCGCATGCCGTCCTTGTCGGACTCATCACGCAGTTCGCTGATACCCTCGATGCGCTTCTCCCTGACGAGATCGGCAATCTTCTCGATCAGTCGTGCCTTGTTGACCTGGTAAGGCAGCTCCGAAACGATGATCGCTTCCCGGCCGGGTTTGAACTCCTCGACCTCCGTGCGTGCGCGGATATAGACGCGCCCACGGCCGGTGCTATACGCCGCATAAATACCCTGCGCCCCGTTAATGATCCCGGCGGTCGGGAAGTCCGGTCCCGGCAGGTGCTCCATGAGCGCCGGGATGTCGATCGCCGGATCGTCAATCATCGCGAGGCAGGCGCTGACAACTTCATTGAGATTGTGCGGCGGAATGTTGGTTGCCATGCCGACCGCGATACCTGACGAGCCGTTGACCAGCAAATTCGGAATTCGCGTCGGCATGACCGACGGTTCGCTTTCCGACCCGTCGTAGTTTTCGACGAAATCGACGGTCTCTTTCTCGATGTCGGCCAGCAGCTCGTGTGCGATCCTCGACATGCGCACTTCGGTGTAGCGCATCGCGGCAGGCGCGTCTCCATCTACGGATCCGAAATTGCCTTGCCCGTCTACCAGGAGGTATCGCATGGAGAACGGCTGCGCCATTCGTACGATCGTGTCGTAGACCGCGGAATCGCCGTGCGGGTGGTATTTGCCGATGACGTCGCCGACGACGCGGGCAGACTTCTTGTAGGGCTTGTTGTAATCGTTACCGAGTTCGCGCATGGCGTGCAGCACGCGCCGATGCACGGGCTTGAGCCCATCTCTCACGTCGGGCAGCGCGCGACCCACGATGACACTCATCGCGTAGTCGAGATAGGACTGCTGCATCTCCTCTTCGAGGCTGACGGACAGCAATTCCTGGGCAACTTCAGCCATACTTTCCTACTTCCTAGCCTACTTTCTCAGCTCACAAACTCAGCGCAATTCCGATCGCAGAGCGGAATTCGGACAGCGCGAAACAGCGGGTTCAATACGAATTAAATCAGTCGAATTTGTCGGGCTCGGAACAGCCTGAATTGGGGCCGTTTCAAGGCAGTAATACTACCATATGAGCGTCCCTGACAGCACCGTTTGCGGGCGTTTCAATCACTATCGAGACAGCGCTGGCGCGTGCCCCTGCGAAGGGTATACTGCGCTGTGATTTCTCACCGCGTCGCGCCCCGAAAAGAGCCACCACGAGCGAAATGCAGCACTGCGATACCCTGATTGCACCTCGCTGGTGCGTGCCGGTCGAACCCACCGGAACAATCTACGAAGGCTACGCCGTAGCCATCTCGGATGACCGCGTTATCGACGTCCTGCCGCTACCCGAGGCCAGGGCGGCCTATCAGCCCAGCGCCCTCGTCGAACGGCCAGATCACATCCTGATTCCCGGCCTGATCAACACCCATACGCACGCCGCCATGACGTTGTTCAGGGGCCTGGTTGACGACCTGCCGCTCGAATCCTGGTTGCGTGAAGGCATCTGGCCAGCCGAGAAGCGTTGGGCCAGTGCCGAAATGGTTCGCGATGGTACCGAACTCGCGATCGCCGAGATGCTCAGGGCCGGAGTCACTTGTTTCAGCGACCAGTACTTTTTTCCCGAGATCGTGGCGGAGACCGCGCTCGATCTGCACATGCGCGCTGTGATCGGCACTCCCGTTGTCGATGTTCCGACCGCCTGGGCGGAAAACTGCGAGGAGTACCTGAGCAAGGGTGCCGAGCTGGTACACGACCGTTACGCTGACCACCCGCTTATTTCAACGTGCTTTGCGCCACACATGACAGCAGCCCTGTCCGACGAGTCCATGACCGAACTCCGGATACTCGCGGATCAGCTCGACGTGCCGGTACAAATCCACCTGCACGAGACCGCCGCGGAGATCGATGAGGCTATGGCAAAAACCGG
>CALZMR010000116.1 GCA_945788575.1 uncultured Woeseiaceae bacterium | reverse complement strand
AATAACAGCGCCAGGCCCGGGGACGGCCAGATTCGAGCCAGGGCGATCAGCAGCCTGCGGCGCTGCCGGTAGGTGTACGCGATGACGAGCGCGCCGGCTACAGCGACCAGGACCGGCCACAGGTTGTCCAGGACGAATCGGTCGAAGAAGTAATCGTTCTCGCGGATCAGGAACACCAGTGCGAGACCCCCGAAAGGGAGCGCGATCGGCCGCTGCGACACTGAGTTCATTGCGACCCAACCCAACATCAATCCGCAGGCGATCAGAATCATCGACTGCATGATTTCCAGCGGCGAAAACTCGCTCGTACCCAGAGCATCGCTCGCATCCGCGAACTCCTGCAGCCGCAGACTGCCCGGATAAGTCACCTCTAGCCAGGTGAGCAACCACGTCGTCAACGTGATCGTCGCAAAGTAGAGCAGGAAGCGAATCCAAGCCATACGCGACTATACACCGGCCTCCGGCGGGTCAGGTAATTAGCTGTTTCATATAGCTTTATCGCTATTTGCGAAGGCCAAATTCCGGGTGGCCCATGTTGTCCAGAAGCGCCGCCTCGAGCAGCCAGCCGCGAGCATCGTCGGCGTCTTCCGCGAACCAGCGGGCAGTACTTCCGAGACGGAAGCTATAGCCCCATGCGTCCATGTCGGCCATGATCGTCGCCCGGCCGACGCCCTCCAGCTCGTCCGCGAGTATCACCTGCAGGTAGCAAACCGCGGCTTCTTCGAGATCGTCGCCGCCGGCGTCACGGTTCAAGTCCCGGCGCCGCTCCGAGTCCATGCAGATGATGTGACAGGTTTCGTGCAGCAAAGAATGGACCGGCGTGTCCTGCCTGACGTAGACGCACATGCCGACGACGCCCGCTTCCGGCTCTCCCCAGAAGCTGCCCGGTATGGGCGCATCGTCATCCACCAGTCTGAGTTCCAGGCCGTAGCCGGCCAATAGAGACGCGGGCGCGTCGTAGCCGACATCCGCAACCGTCGTTACGCGGCCCATGGCGGTTTACTTGGTGGAGATCTGCTTCAGGACGATGCGCACGAGATCGCGCGCGATCGCTTCGCGCAGTTGCTCCTCTTCGCGGGCCTTACCCAACACGAGGGTTGCGTCATAGGTGTAGTCGCGGGTCAGAGTCAGATCCTGCACCTCGATGAGGATCGAGTCGCCGCTCACTATCCCGTACTCGATCGTGTAGAAGACCTCGTACTCGGTCGGTACGTTGCGCGCAGACACCGACAGCACGCGCTGATCGGTATCGTCGTAATAGATGGTGAAGATCGCGGTCGCGTCTGACTCCTGATCGGCGAGATCGACACCGGCCGCTATCAGCTCCCGCCTAAGCTCACGATAAAAAGGACTCTGGCGATCCGGCGCCGAGATCCAGGTGCGTTCCATCTCCGTCGGTATCGTTACCGCGCCCTGTAGCTGAAAGCCGCAGCCGGACAGCAGCAGCGCAAGCAATGGAATGAATCGCCTAGACAACGACGTTCACCAGGCGCCCCGGTACGACGATGACCTTGCGAATCTCGCTGCCGTCGACGAATCGCTGCACGTTGGCATCGGCGAGCGCGGCCTCGGTGATCGCATCCCGGTTCGCGTCGGCGCCAACGGAGATCCTGCCGCGCAGTTTACCGTTGACCTGAACGACCAGCTCTACGAGGTCCTGCTCGAGCGCGGACTCGTCGATGTCCGGCCAGCGCTGGTCGATGAGCGCATCGCTGTGGTCCAACGCCGCCCATAGCGCGTCGCAGATATGCGGCACGATGGGCGACAGCATCAGTACGACGGCTTCGAGCGACTCTCGCACGACGGCTCTGCCGGAATCCGATTTATCATCGAATCGATTGACGGCGTTGAGCATTTCCATCGCCGCCGCTACCGCGGTGTTGAACGACTGCCGCCGGCCAAGATCGTCGGAGATCTTGGCGATCGTCTGATGGGTCTTTCTGCGCAGGTCTTTCTGAGCATCGGTCAGTGCCTCGACATCCAGCTCCGCCGTTGGCCCGCTTTCAACATGCTCCTGAACCGCACTCCAGAAACGCTTCAGGAACCGGAAGCTGCCCTGTACGCCCTCATCCGACCACTCGAGTGCCTGCTCGGGCGGCGCCGCGAACATCATGAACAAACGTACCGTGTCGGCGCCGTACTTCTCGATCAACTCCTGGGGATCGACGGTGTTGCCCTTGGCCTTGGACATCTTGGCACCATCTTTCAGCACCATGCCCTGGGTGAGCAGGTTCGCGAACGGCTCGGATTCGCCCGAGATTCCCTCATCGCGCATCACGCGCTGGAAAAAGCGCGAGTACAGCAGATGCAGAATCGCGTGCTCGACTCCTCCGGTGTACTGATCGACCGGCAGCCAGTAGCCGGCACGGGAGTCGAGCATCGCGTCAGTGGCATCCGGACATGCGTAGCGGCCGAAATACCAGGACGACTCCACGAACGTGTCGAACGTATCCGTCTCGCGATGCGCAGCCTTGCCGCAGTTCGGGCATGTCGTCTCATAGAACTCGGGCATGTCCTTGAGCGGCGAGCCGACACCCGTGAACTCGACGTCTTCCGGCAGCACGACCGGCAACTGATCTTCCGGCACCGGCACGGCGTCGCAGTCGTCGCAATAGATGATCGGGATCGGCGCGCCCCAATAGCGCTGGCGCGATACGCCCCAATCGCGTAGCCGGTAGTTGACGGTGCGCCGGCCCCGTTCGGTTTCCTCGAAGTGATCGGCAATCGCGTTGAACGCGGCATCGAAGTCCATGCCGTCGTACTCGCCGGAGTTTACGAGTACGCCGCGTTCCGTATACACCGCCTCTTCGATGTCGATCTCACTCCCATCCGCCGGTGCGATGACCTGCTTGATCGGAACGCCGTGCTTCTTCGCGAAATCCCAGTCGCGCTCGTCGTGTCCGGGAACCGCCATGACGGCCCCAGTGCCATAGCTCATCAACACGAAGTTCGCGACCCACAGCGGAACCTCTTCGCCCGTCAGTGGATGGATGGCCGGGATGCCGAGCGGCATGCCCTTCTTCTCCATCGTCTCGAGCGTCGCCTCGGCAGCATCGGTCTTCATGCACTCTTCGATGAATGCCGCGATGTCGGGATTGCCGGCAGCCGCCCTGGCCGCCAGCGGATGCTCCGCGGCCACCGCCATGTAGGTCACGCCGAAAAGCGTGTCCGGCCGGGTCGTATAGACCGTCAGCGGCTCGTCCTCGCCCTCAACGTCGAACGAGAGCTCGACGCCCTCCGACCGGCCTATCCAGTTGCGCTGCATCGTCTTCACCGAATCGGGCCAGCCCGGCATCCGGTCCAGTTCCTCGAGCAACTCGTCGGCATACGCCGTGATCTTCATGAACCACTGCGGAATTTCGCGCCGTTCCACGATCGCGTCCGAACGCCAGCCGCGGCCGTCGATGACCTGTTCGTTGGCCAACACCGTCTGATCGACCGGATCCCAATTGACCACGGAATTCTTCCGATACACGAGGCCCTTGGCGAACATGCGCACAAACAGCCACTGCTCCCACCGGTAGTATTCCGGCCGACAGGTCGTGACCTCGCGCGTCCAGTCGTAGGCGTATCCAAGCCGACGGAGCTGATCGCGCATATCGTCGATATTGTCGTAGGTCCACTTCGCCGGCGGGATTCCGCGCTTGATGGCCGCGTTTTCGGCCGGCATGCCGAAAGCATCCCAGCCCATTGGCTGAAGCACGTGCTTCCCCAGCATGCGCTGGTAGCGCGCGATGACATCGGAGATCGTGAATACCCGAACGTGCCCCATGTGCAGCTTGCCGCTGGGATAGGGGAACATGGTCAGGCAGTAGAACTTCTCCTTGGATTCGTCTTCTGTGACCTCGAAGCAACGCGACTCCTGCCACGCATCCTGGGCAGCTTTCTCGACGTCTTCGGGACGATATGGCGCACTCATTGTCGGTAATTCGGGTGGGGCTGTCGGAAAGTCGAGAAGCGTACCGCAACGCGCCCCAAATGGCAGCAGGCTTGTTAACGCCGGGCGCGGATCCAGCCGATGCCGACTATCGACAGGCAGAGCAAAAGGATCGGCAGGTTGCCCATGCTCACGTAGGGCGTGGCGCCCCGGCGCGGCTGAACTTCGGCTGTCATCGATGTCTCTTCGAATTGCGGTCCGGTCTGCAACAGCTCGCCCCGGTGATCGATGAAGGCGCTGATACCGGTATTCGTCGCGCGCACGGCAGGACGGCCAAACTCGAGCGACCGCATGCGCGCGATCTGCAGGTGCTGATGCGGCGCAATGGAGTCCCCGAACCAAGCATCGTTGCTGACGTTTATCAGGATGCCGGCCTCGGGAAGCGCGTACAGCTGCTCCGCTCCGTAGGCATCCTCATAACAAATCTGCACGGCCAGTCGAGGTCCACCTATGCTGCCGAGCAACGGCTGTTGGTCGTCGCCTTTCGTGATGTCGCTGTGCGGCAGGCTGAGCATCCTCAGCAAGTCACGCACCCGGTCCGGCACGGGAAAGTATTCGCCGAACGGAACGAGGTGCCGCTTGCGATACGACTGCCTGGCCCCGCCGTCCACGAGGATAACGCTGTTATAGATGAGTCGTTCGCCGCGAACTTGTTCGTCTTCGAGTATGCCAAACAGGATCGTCTGACCGTTCTCGCGCGCGTCCGATTGCAGCTGTGCGATGAATCCCTGCTCGTAACTCGACAGCGACGGTACCGCAACCTCGGGCCAGACCACGATGTCGCTGTCCGTCGCAATCCGGGTAGAGTCCCGGTAGTAGTCGAGCGTCGGCTGCCGGTTCTCCGGTAACCACTTCTGATCCTGAGAGACTCCCGCCTGCAGGATGGTGACCCGTACGGAATCGCCGTCAGCTTCGGTCCAGTCGATCAACTGGAGCGATGCTCCCAGCAGCCAGGGCAGGAATACCATCGCCAGCGCCACGATCCGCTGTCGTCCGCGACACAGGATGGTACTCAGTATGGCCGAGGCGCTGACCATCACCGCAAAGGAAATACCGTATATGCCGAGCACCGGCGCCAGTCCGCCCAATGGCGAATCGACGTGCGCGTAGCCGAATGCCAGCCAGGGAAATCCGGTCAATACCCAGCCACGGAGCCACTCGACGAGGACCCACGCAGCCGGCACGACGATCAGCAGCAGTATCGGCTCGCCGTGAGTGAGCCGGCTTATCAGCCAGCCCGCCGCAAACAGCCAGAGGGACATGATCACCGTCAGGCCGAGCATCAGCAGCAGAGCGATCCAAACCGGCGCCCCGCCAAAGACGACGACGCTGATGTAGATCCAGTAGGTACCTGACAGAAACAGACCGAAGCCATACCAGAACGCGTGTCCGCCGGCATCGCGAGGCGAGACGGTCAGGCAGACAAACAGCAGCGGCAGCACGAACAGGGCCGTGCCCGGCGAAAAATGGAACGGCGCGAACGCCAGCGTCGTCAGGACACCGAAAACGAAACAGATGAGTCGACTGACGCGCGGCCTGTCGGCGGGCAGTGTCAGAAGTGCCGGTGCGTACGCCATGCGCGTCAGGTGTGGCCGCGTTGAACCTGAAGAGAGTCTATCCGCCGCTTGTCGGCTTTGGTCACGGCAAACTCGAAACCGCCGAGCTGGACTCGTTCGCCGCGCCTCGGCAAGCGGCCCAGCTCGTGCATGACGAGTCCGCCGATCGTGTCGTACTCCTCATCGCTCAGTTCGCACTCGAAGAATTCGTTGAAGTCGTCGATGCGCGTCAACGCAAGCACGGCGAAAGTTGGTCGGCCGTTGCGATCGCCATCCGGGCGAATGAACTCGGCCTCTTCGGGGTCATGCTCGTCGTCGATCTCGCCGACGATCTCCTCCAACACGTCTTCGATGGTCAGCAGTCCGGCAACGCCGCCGTATTCATCGACGACGATAGCCATGTGGTTGTGACTGGCGCGAAATTCCTTTAGGAGCGCGTTCAACCGCTTCGACTCGGGGATCACCACAGCCGGCCGCAACAGTTTTCTGATGGGCAGCTCCTTCGCCTCCTCACTGCCGAAGTACCTCAACAGGTCCTTCGCCAACAGGATGCCCAACACCTCGTCGCGGTCCTCTCCGATGACGGGGAATCGCGAATGTCCGGAACCGACGATCAGCTCGAGCATCTCGTCGAATGACTGCTCGATATCGAGCACGACCATCTGAAAACGCGGCACCATGACGTCGCGAACCTGAGTTTCGGACACCTCGAGGACGCCGGAGAGCATGCTCTTCTCCTCGGCATCGAGATCGATATCAGATTGTTGGATCAGATCCTGGATTTCGTCGCGGCTCCAGGGCTCACCCTTGATGGCGCGAACGATGCGCGCAATCAATCCGGTGTGTCCTGTGCCGCTGCTACTTGGCGGTTTGTCGTTCATCGAACCTGTAGATTAAGGGGCTGCCGGTAGATAGCGGCGTGATGCCCAGTTTAGCAAATCATTGCCTGGCATACGGATTTCCCACACCGCCGGCTGCGAGTATTCCAACCTCGAGCCGCTCCATGTCGTGGGCCTCCTCATCCGTCATGTGATCGTAACCCAGCAAATGCAGGGTCCCGTGCACGAGCATGTGCGCCCAGTGATCCTCGAGCGCCTTGCCCTGCTCGGACGCCTCGGCGCTCACGACCTCGGCACAAATAACGATATCGCCCAGCGGCTCCGACTCTTCAGCCGGCAAGCCCTGGATTTTCCCGGCGGGGAAAGACAGAACATTGGTGGGCTTGTCCGAATCGCGATAATCGCGATTCAGCGTCCGGATTTCGTCTGTTCCGACCACGCGCACGGTCACAGTTCCGCCAGCACCCGTCAGCGCCGCCTGTACCCAATGCGCTAAACGGTCAGCGTCCGGGACCCCGGACGCATCACCGACGATCTGAACCTCAACCTGTGTTTTCTCGTCCGCGCTCACGCGTCGCCGTTCAATCGTTTTCGTCAGCTTCGTACGCTTCGACGATCCGCTGCACGAGTTCGTGGCGCACTACGTCTCGGGGCGAGAAATAGGTAAACGAAACGCCGCGAACATCCGCGAGGACGCGCGTCGCATGCTTCAGGCCCGACTGTTGTCCGGACGGAAGGTCGATCTGGGTGATGTCGCCGGTCACCACCGCGCGCGACCCGAAACCGATGCGTGTCAGGAACATCTTCATCTGCTCGACACTCGTGTTCTGCGCTTCGTCCAGAATGACGAATGCCTCGTTTAACGAGCGGCCGCGCATGAACGCGAGCGGTGCGACTTCAATGACGTTTCGCTCGATGAGGCGCATAACGGATTCGACGCCGACCATGTCGTAGAGCGCGTCATACATCGGGCGCAGGTAAGGGTCGACCTTCTGCGACATATCACCGGGAAGAAAACCGAGCCTCTCGCCCGCCTCGACCGCAGGGCGAACGAGAACGATCCTGCGGATCTCCTCGTTGTCCAGCGCCTCGACAGCAGCGGCGACAGCGAGATACGTCTTGCCGGTTCCAGCCGGACCGATACCGAACGCGAGGTCATGCTGGCGGACACTCTTGATGTAGTTCTGTTGATTCTTGCCGCGGGGCCGGATCAGCTTTCGGCGAGTCTGCACGACGATGTCTTCTTCGTGTTCGCCGTCCACCTGCTTCGGTTCGGCGTCTTTCATGACGGACTCCTGCAGATGCATGTGCACACGTTCGGGATCGAGCCGTTCCCGGGCAGCGAGCTCGAACAGCGACTCGATAACATCGCCGCCAACCTCGGCCGCACCAGGTGCCCCGGTCACTCGAAACCGATTGCCGCGACTGGCGATCTCGACGTCGAGACGCTTCTCGATCTGGCGCAGATGTTCATCGAACTGACCGCACAGGTTGGCGAGGCGGTCGTTGTCGGCGGGCTCTAAGACGATGTCCCGGGAAATCTGGAGTGCGTTCAATGTAGGTAAAGAGTACCGCGTCCGAAGCGATGTGAAAATATCGGTATCAACTAACGGCTCTGGATTGCCGCTTCGCGGGCGGGCTCATCGACGGGCGCCGTCGGATCCAGAATCCTGCCTCGCAAACTGTTCGGCAACGCCTCGGTAATCACGACATCCACGAACTGTCCGATCAAAGATGCATCGCCGTCGAAATTCACCCAACGCATGTTCTCGGTACGTCCGGATATCTGCTGGTCGCTCTTCTTCGACGTGCGTTCGACAAGAACGCGCTGAGTCGTGCCGATCATTCCGCGACTGATCTCCATGGCCTGCTGATTGATGCGCTGCTGGAGAATCTGCAGCCGCTGCTTCTTGACCTCCATCGGCGTCTCGTCCTTGAGCGACGCCGCCGGTGTACCCGGTCGCGCGCTGTAGATGAACGAGAACGACTGATCGAAG
>CALZMR010000115.1 GCA_945788575.1 uncultured Woeseiaceae bacterium | reverse complement strand
TAATGCGTTACCGCTCGCGAAGCTGCAGGTCCTGAGCGGCGCCTTTGCGGGCCGCGAACTCGAACTCACAAAAGCACTGACGACGCTCGGACGACCGGGCGTGCAGGTTGCGGCCATCACCCGCCGTGCCGAGGGCTATTACATCGTGCACGTCGAGTCCGGCAAGGAAGGCGACTTCCCGCTCGTCAATGGGCAGCCGATTGGGGCGCAGGCGCGTAAACTGAACGATAACGACGTCGTGCAGCTTGCGGGTGTGAAGATGGGGTTCTTTGCGTCGTAGCCCGACGCGCGGCTGACTGGTCGCGTTACCTGAGACGAAGCCGGTAGGAGCCCGTATTACGGGCGATCCCATGTTGACCGCCGCCGCCCTCCGGTAACGCTTGCCGGGAATGGCTCACTCGCTGGCGCTCGCTCCGCTTTATTTCCCGTCAAGCATTCCCCTCGGCCATCGGCTGCGGTGAGGATCGTTCTTGCCCCTGTAGGAGCCCGCCTTGCGGGCGATCCACGGTTTCCGCCGTCGCCCTCCGGTAATGCTTACCGGGAATGGCTCACTCGCTAGCGCTCGCTCCGCTTTATTTCCCGGTAAGCATTACCGGAGGACGCCGGCTGCAAATGGTGTTTGTTTACGCCAGGAACAGTATGTGAAACTGGGTGTTGCACTTGCCGCGGCAAGTCGCCGCGCAAGTGAACGGGAAGTCAGGGCTAGGCGGTTTTCTCGCGGCGCGTGGAATACTTAGGAGACGACCTCAGAGGCCTCGCGATTGCTGACGCCGCAGACCAGCTCGTAGGGGATCGTGTCTGCCCAGGGTGCTACTTCCTCGACCGGAAGTTCGTCGCCCCACAAGAGCGCCAGGTCGCCCACTCTGTCAGTGGCGTCTTGCCCCAGGTCCACGGCGAGCATGTCCATCGACACATTGCCAATCAGCGGAACCGCACGGCCGTTCAGAAGAACCGGCGTGCCGTCGCGGAAGTGCCGGCTGTAGCCGTCGCCATAACCGGCGGCGATGATGCCGAGCGTCGTGTCCTTGTCACTGATGTAGCGCCCCGTATATCCGACTCGGCTGCCCGCGGATATCGGCTTCTTTGCGATCAGCGTCGCATCGAACCGCATCACTGGCTTGAGTCCGAGTTCGGCGCCTGTTCGTCCCGGATACGGTGAGATCCCGTACATCGCGATACCGGGGCGTATCCAATGTTCTCCCTTGAAACCGAAATCCGCTGCCGCGGTTTGAATTTCAGGGAAGCCAAGCATCGTCGGCGAGTTCGCGATGCTGACGGCGCCGTCGAATCCATCGGCGACGGTGCGGAATGCGTCGAGCTGCTCCGCCGTAGAGGGGTTCGCAGGATTATCGGCGCTTGCGATGTGCGTCATCAGACGGACCTCGCCAACGGACTGCAAACTCCGCAGCTGATCGATGCGGGGGCCCGACTCTTCCGGGCGAAATCCGAGACGATTCATGCCGGTGTCGATCTTCAGCCAGACCGTCAGCGGTCGTGCGACCTCTGTGTCCAGCATGTCGATTTGTTCGGGACAGTGGGCGACGATCTCGCAGCGGTACTCAGACGAATCGCGCAGCTCTTGCCGGCTGCGGACTCCGGAAAGAAGCACGATCGGCTGCGTGATGCCTTCCTCTCGAAGCTGTACGGCCTCCGAAAGCCGCGCGACGGCGAACGAATCCACCTTCTCGAGATGCCGCGCGACAGCGATCATGCCATGACCATAGGCATTGGCCTTGATGACGGCCATCGCTCGTGCGTCGGGAACGGTGCTCTGAAGAACGTCGAGGTTGTGATCCAGCGCACCGAGCCTTATGAGCGCCCGTGCACCAAAACTCAACTGTAGCCCTCCGGAAACGACTCTGCGCCGTAGGCGTCGGGCACGAAGTTCTCGAACTTCGTGTAGCGGCCGACGAAGGTCAGCAGAAAGTCACCAATGGGTCCGTTACGCTGCTTGGCGATGGAAATATCGGCAAGCCCCTTTTTGGGTGTTTCGGGGTTATAGACCTCTTCACGGTAGATGAAGACGATCAGATCGGCATCCTGCTCGATGGCACCGGACTCGCGGAGGTCCGACATGACCGGCCGCTTGTCGGTGCGCTGCTCGACACTTCGATTGAGCTGCGACAACACGATGATCGGTAAGTTGAGTTCCTTGGCCAGCGCCTTGAGCGAACGCGAAATCTCGGAGATTTCGGTCGCCCGATTCTCTTTGTTGCCGGGTACCTGCATGAGCTGCAGGTAGTCGATGACGATCAGGCCCAGACCGTGCTCGCGTTGCAAGCGACGCGCGCGGGCACGAATCTCGGTCGGCGACAGTCCCGCCGTGTCGTCGATGAAAATCGGTGCGTCCGACATGAGCTGCACGGCCGTGTTGATTCGCGACCAGTCCTCGTCGGGGAACTGACCCGTTCGCAGATGCGTCATGTTGACGCGGCCGAGTGAGGAAATCATGCGAAACGCGAGCTGCTGGGCCGGCATTTCCATCGAGTAGATCGCGGTGGGCACCTTGGTGCCGATCGCGGCGTTCTCGGCGATGTTGACCGCAAGCGTCGTCTTACCCATCGAGGGACGCCCGGCGACGATCACGAGATCACCGCCCTGCAAGCCGGCAGTCAGTTTGTCGAATTCGTTAAAGCCGGTGGAGATACCGGTTATGTCTCCGTCCGACTGATGCAGCAGGTCGATACGGTCGACGGTCTCCGGGAGAATCTGCTTCAAAGAGCGGAAGCCGACCCGACCCCGTGCGCCTTGCTCGGCGATCTCGAAGACGCGGCGTTCGGCCTCGTCGACAAGGTCTGCCGCCGTGCGGCCGTCGGTCGTAAATGCGCTGCCGGAAATCTCGTTGCCCGCATCGATGAGCGAACGCAGCATCGCTCGCTCGCGGACGATGTTGGCGTAGGCGCGCGCGTTGGCCGCGCCGGCAGTCTCGTTGGCGAGTGCGGCGAGATACTCGAGCCCCCCGGCCTTATCGATCTGAGCACGCTTCTCCAGAAACTCGGAGATCGTCACGACGTCGCAGGGCTGGCCGTGTTCGACGAGTTCGGCGATTGCCGCGAAGATGACCTGGTGGTCGTTGCGGTAGAAGTCCGCGGCCGTGATGACGTCGGCGACCTTATCCCAGGCAGCCTTGCTGAGCATGAGACCGCCAAGCAGCGATTGCTCGGCCTCGACGGAGTGCGGTGGCACTTTCAGGCGCTCTGCGCCGGTGTCAAAACCCTCCCCCAATGCTCGTACCATGTCCTCGCCTCTTAGCCTCGTTTCAGCGGCCCTCTACGGTATCACAGCTCGAACGAGCCGCGTCAGCAACGGCGATTTGTGGACGACGCCCGGGGTTTTCGATGCAGATACGGCGCGCCGCGAAACGACGCTACGCCGAGCCTCGAGTTCCTACTCGGTGGGAACTACGCGCACCAATACTTCGGCATTAACTTCCGGATGCAGATGCACGCCGACAGGGAATTCGCCCAACGAGTGGATCGGGCCGTCAGGCATGCGGATTTCGCTGCGCTGAACCTCGACCTGTACGCCCTCCAAAGCCTCGGCGATATCGACCGGACCGACCGAACCGAACAGCTTGTCCTCGGCACCGGCATTCGCCTGGATAACCAGTTCCGTGCCGTTGATCGACTCGAAGCGGGCCTTTGCCTGCGCGAGTTCCTCGGCGGCGGCCTTCTCGAGCTCGGCTCGCCGTGCCTCGATTGCCTTCATATTCTCCGGGGTCGCAAGCGCGGCCTTTCCCTTGGGCAGGAGATAGTTCCGGCCGAAGCCCGGCTTGACCTTGACCAGGTCGCCGATGTTGCCGAGATTCTCGACGTTTTCCAAAAGAATGACGTTCATAGTCTTATCCTAAACAAATCAAATACTTCATTAGTCTCTTTCGATCCTCGGCTCGCGGCGCAGGTTAAACCATGCGTCCAGGTAGCCGAAAATCGCCAATCCCATCACCGTTACCGCCGTCAAAATGAACGACAGCAACATCGTGTACGCCACCACGAGTCCGATCCGCGGCATCATCTGCTGACCGTACAACCAGTGCACGATCGCAAGGCCCTGGGTCCAGAACGCGCCGAACATGATGAACGCCACGCTTCTGAGCCAGTCGATGTCGGTCAGCATGCCGCCAACCGAGGCGATGGCCATGACTATTGCGATGACCTTGCCGAGATTCAGGTCGCGAAAACGACCGTAAGACGGCTTGTCACCCGGCAACAGCCGGTACAGCTTGTATCCGATGACGAACGCGACCGTATGCACGGACCAGTTCGCGAAAACAGCCACCATTGTCATCTGACCGGCGTACTGCTTTTGTTGCTCCAGCCACTCCGCCAACGCGAATTGCTGGGACTCCTTCAGGGCCGCAACGACTTTCGTCAGTTCCTCGACCCAGTACTCGACCGGGTTGCCGACTACGACGAATATCGCCGTGATCGCCAGCACCGCGATAAGGATCGACAACTGCAACGTCAACGTCAGCGACCGCGTAACGAGCAGCATGACGCTGAGCAACATCGCCGGCAGCCATATGCCGACCATTCCCGGGATGACCGTGGTCATCGGTATCCCGGCAACCACGCCCTGAACCACGATGATCAGGGCCGCGGCCGCGGCGACCAGCAGCGCCGTGCTGCGGACGCCTTTCGCCAGCACGAGCAACACGACCACGATTGCGCTCGTGAAACTGAACATGCCCAGGGACACGGTCAGTCCGAGCGCCAGAACACCGTTTAGCGGCCTGGCAACCAGCCAGGCGGCCAGGCCGTGCAGGCCCGTGCTCGGTTCAGACTCAGTGGCGATCGGTGTACGGCAGCAATGCCAGGTACCGCGCGCGTTTCACGGCTGTCGCCAGCTGACGCTGATAATGCGACTTCGTGCCGGTAATGCGGCTCGGTACGATCTTTCCGGTTTCGGTAACGTAGGCCTTGAGCAGGTTGAGATCCTTGTAGTCGATCTCTTCGATGCCCTCAGCCGTGAAGCGGCAGTACTTACGCCTGCGTGAATAACGACTCATGCTCTGTCTCCTCAGGCGCTCTTGGCCTTGGCCGGCGCGTCATCGGCAGCGGCCTCGTCATCTTTGTCTTCTGAAGCCTTCGCCTCGGATGCTTCCTTGCTTGCGGCCTCTTCGGCAGCAGGCTCGGCGGCTTCGGCCGGCTTCTCTTCCGTCTCTGCTTCCTCGGCGGCTTCGGCCGGCTTCTCTTCCGTCTCTGCTTCGTCGGCGGCTTCGGCGGGCTTCTCTTCCGTCTCTGCTTCCTCGGCGGCAGGCTCGGCGGCTTCAGCGGGCTTCTCTTCCGTCTCCGCTTCCTCGGCGGCTTCGGCAGGCTTCTCCGCCTTGTCGTCGTCCTTGCGCATAGCGGCTTCGGCAGCGGCCTTGGCGTCGCGGCGCTGCTGCGCCTCGCGTTCCTTGGCCTTTTCCTCGGCAACGGCAACCGCCATCGGCGATGCTTCCGTTACGGCCTCATCGCGAGTAATGACAAGGTGACGCAGGACCGCATCGTTGAAGCGGAATGCGCTCTTGATTTCCTCGAGCACGCCGAAGTCACACTCGACGTTCAATAGAACGTAGTGCGCCTTGTGAATCTTGTTGATCGGGTGCGCCAGCTGACGCCGGCCCCAGTCTTCGTTGCGGTGGACGGTACCACCGGAGCCCGAAACCATGCCCTGGTAACGTTCAACCATGGCAGGCACCTGCTCGCTCTGATCCGGATGGACCAGAAACACGATTTCATAGTGTCTCATTGTGTCGTCCCTTCTGGGTTAAATACCGATCGGACGACCCGTCGAATCGACAGATACCCCTTTCGGATTACAGCTACCCGGTTATCCGGTGCAGCAAGGGTTCAGGGCTTCTCAGCCCTTCCCCGCCAAATCGACGGGGACGCGAATCCTACCCATCTGAGGGTGGATTGGCAAGCGATCCTGTCCGTTGTCTGAGTGCCTCGTAGAGGCAGATTCCCGTTGCGACAGAAACATTCAGGCTCGATACGTCGCCGTGCATCGGCAGGCTCACCAGCTGATCGCAGCGGCGCACGATTCCGGCGCCCAATCCGGTCTCCTCGCGGCCCATGACGAGCACCAGCGGGCCGCTCAGATCGGCCGCGTAGAGGCTGGTCTCGGCGCCGTCGCTGGTGCCTATCCGGCGCATTCCGTATTCGCCCAGCCAGGCGAGAACCTTACCCAAATTGGTGACGGGTACGAACGGCAGATGCTCGGCCGCCCCTGCAGCCACCTTGCTGACGGTGGGCCCCAGACCTGCAGCGCCATGCCGCGGCACGACAATCGCAGCGGCGCCGGCGGCGTCCGCCGTGCGCATGCACGCGCCGAGATTGTGCGGGTCCTGGACGCCGTCGAGCATCAGCAGCAGTGGATTCTCGCCGGCGGCCAGCTGCTCCTCGACAAGCGTCCGCAGGCCGGCCTCATCCAGCAGCGTCGAGCGACGAATCTCGGCGACGATGCCCTGATGACGAGCTTCGCCGCTCATCTGCGATAGCCGAGCGCGATTCGCCGACTGGACGTCGATGCCTGCATCGCGAGCTCGGGTGATGAGCGCCTTCACTCTGGGGTTGGCCGTCTGGTACTCGGCATAAATCTGCTTCACGTCGGCATCCGCGCCCGCCAACAGCTGTTCGACGGCCCTCAATCCCGTGACATATTTCGACTTACTGATTCCCCTGCTCCCATTTGTTCCTGCCGTTTCTGACCCCGTCCCGGAATCCTCTCATGCCCTGTCGAAGCCCGCTCCCCGCTGGGTACAGACGCATGCGGGCGATCGACGACGCGGTCGAAGCATCCCATGTAGGAGCCCGCCTTGCGGGCGATCCCAACCTGGGAACTTCGGCTGGTCGTTGCAACATCGCTTGTGCAAGCGGACTTTCATCACCTCGTCTCCAACCATTGATCGCCCGCAAGGCGGGCTCCTACGGTCGAAAAATCAACGTCGGCGTCTCCGCCCCTCCGTCTCGCGCGGCAGTTCGGCGGGCCGAAAGTCGATTCGCCTCGTCTCCATGTCCACGCGCTGCACGATTACCTTCATCGCATCCCCCAGGCGGAACGTTTGTCCGGTCCGTTCGCCAACCATCTGCTGCCGACCAGAATCGTAATGGTAGTAGTCATTCGGCAAGCTCGTGACGTGCACCAGGCCATCGATCATCAGTTCGGTCAGCTGCACGAAGACGCCGAAGTTTGTCACCCCGGTGATGACGCCGTCGTAGGCATCACCGATACGGTCCAGCATGTACTGACACTTGAGCCAGGCTTCGACGTCTCGGGTCGCCTCCTCCGCCCGGCGCTCATGGGCCGACGTGATCGCGCCCAGCCGCGTCATCGCCTGCCGGTCGTAGTCGTAGCGCCCCGGTTTGCCGCCCCGAACGATGTGCTTGATCGCCCGATGTACCAGCAGGTCCGGATAGCGGCGGATGGGCGACGTGAAGTGAGCGTATGCGTCCAGCGCGAGTCCGAAGTGTCCGATGTTCTCCGGCGTGTACTCCGCGTGCTTCAAGCTGCGGAGCAATTGCATCGAGATGGCGGTGCTGTCGGGCCGATCCTTGACCTCCCGCAGAAGCTTGTTGAAGTCGCGCGGCTGAACGTGGTCGGGGTGCGCGACTTTCAGCTCCAGCGACGTCAGGTACTGGCGGAGTTCGTCGAAGCGGTCCGGATCCGGCTTCGCGTGCACGCGATACAGCCCCTGAATGCGGTGCTTTCTGAGGAATTTGGCCGCCTGAACGTTGGCTGCGATCATGCACTCCTCGATCAGCCGGTGCGCGTCATTGCGCGGCACGCTTCGGATACGACCGATCTCCCCGGCCTTGTTCAACTCGAACTTGATCTGCGGCAGGTCCAGCTCGATGGCCCCGCGCCGACCGCGAGCGCGTGAGAACGCCTTATATAAAGTGTGAAGATTTCGAATCGCGGAGTGCAGCGGCTTCGGGACAGCCTTGTCGTCCCCCTTGAGGAAGGCATTCACCTCTCCGTAGGTCAGCCGGGACTTGGAACGCATGACGGCCTCGACGAAGGTCGAGCGGGTCACCTTGCCCTCGGCGTTCACGCGCATGTCGCAAACCATGCACAGGCGATCGACCTTCGGATTCAGGGAACACAAGCCGTTGGATAACACTTCCGGCAGCATCGGCACGACCCGGTCCGGGAAATACACGGACGTGCCGCGCCGGATCGCCTCCTTGTCGAGCGGCGACTTCAGTTCTACGTAATGTGCTACGTCGGCAATCGCGACCAGCAGGCGCCAGCCGGAACCTGACGGCTCGCAGAAGACGGCATCATCGAAATCCCGGGCATCGGCACCGTCGATCGTCACGAGATCGACGTCTCGCAGATCGACGCGGTCGCGCTTGGCCGTTGTGGGCACCGAGTTACCGTATTTCTTGACCTGCTCGCGAACCTCGCGCGGCCAGTCGGTCGGGATGGCATGCGATTGGAGCGCGATGTCGGTCGCAATGCCCTTCTGGTCCGGCGCGCCGATGATGTTGACGATCCGGCCGGTAGGTTGCTCGTGATGTGTCGGGTAGTCGAGAATCTCG
>CALZMR010000114.1 GCA_945788575.1 uncultured Woeseiaceae bacterium | reverse complement strand
CTGGTCCTGATCGGCAACGGCGGCGGCGAGTACGGCGTTCGTGGCTATATCAGCGCCTACGATGCGGCGACCGGCGAAATGCGATGGCGCTTCCATACGGTGCCGGGGAATCCCGACGACGGATTCGAGAATGAAGCGATGGCGATGGCCGCCGAGACCTGGACCGGCGAGTGGTGGACGATGGGCGGTGGCGGCACGGTCTGGGACTCCATGGCCTACGATCCCGAACTCGATCTGCTATATATCGGCGTAGGCAACGGCTCACCCTGGAATCGCAAGATTCGTAGCCCGGAGGGCGGCGACAACCTGTTTGTCTCATCCATCGTCGCGCTACGACCCGAGACCGGCGAATATGTCTGGCACTATCAGACGACGCCCGGCGACACATGGGACTTCACGGCGTCCCAACATATGATTCTCGCCGAGATCGAGATCGGTGGCGAGACGCGCAAGGTGCTGATGCAAGCGCCGAAGAACGGCTTCTTCTACGTCATCGACCGTACGAACGGCGACCTTATAAGTGCAGAACCCTATGTCACCGTCAATTGGGCTACGGGTGTCGATTTGGAATCCGGCCGGCCTTCAGAAGTGCCTAACGCGCGCTACGAGCAAGGGCCCTTCATGATCATGCCGGGGCCGATTGGAGGCCACAACTGGCAGCCAATGGCTTACAACCCGGAGACCGGGCTGGCCTACGTTCCGAGTCAGGATATCCCCTTCGTTCACGCGGATGCCGTGGGATTCGAGTTCGTCGAGGGATCATGGAATACGGCGACCGACTTCGCTGCCGCCTCGGCTCCCGAGGACCCTGCCGTTCTTGGCGAGCTCATGAAAATCGTCGCGGGCCAATTGGTGGCGTGGGACCCCGTCGAGCAGCGTGAAGTCTGGCGCTATCAGCACGCCGGGCCGTGGAATGCCGGTGTTCTGACGACCGCCGGCGGTCTGGTGTTCCAGGGCAGCATGATCGGCGAATTCGCGGCCTATGACGCCGTCAACGGTGAGCGTCTCTGGGCGTACCCGGTACAGACAGGCGTCGCGGCGGCGCCGTCGACATACAGCGTTGACGGCGACCAACATATCGCTGTCGCGGTCGGCTGGGGATCGCTGGTTCCGCTCCTCGGAGGCGAGGCCGCGGCATCGATGGGTATGACGAACTACAGCCGCATACTCGCGTTCCGCACTGGCGGCCGAGCTGAACTCCCGCAGCCGCCGGCGCGCCGATCGACTGTGATCAACGAACCTCCGGATCGACTCGGCACGTCTGAGGAGATAGCGCTTGGCCAGGCGGCTTATGCCCGACGTTGCTGGTCCTGCCATGGCGACGACGTTGCCAGCGGTGGAGTCCTTCCCGACCTGCGGTACGCGACTTCGGAAACCCACGCAATCTGGGACGCAATCGTCTTGCAGGGCGCATACGAAACACGGGGCATGCCGCGATTCGGCAATGTAATGACCGAGGACGAGAGCCGTGCGATTCAGGCCTATGTCATAGACCGCACCTGGCTGCTCTACGAAAGACAGTCAGCCGCGCGCTAACCAGGATACGCAAGATGAGCAACATGAAGACGATGGCCGCAATCTTTGCGCTGGCAACACCAGCGTTTGTACCCGCGTACGCCGACGACGCGGAACGACGCGACGCAAGCACCTCGACGGCATCTGCAAACGAAGCCGTTCTGTCATCTCTGCCGTTCGAAGACGACGAAGACTTCGCTCTTGCCAGTCGAGGTCTGATAGCTCGGCCCGAGTCGGTCGAGATTCGTAATGCGTCAGGTGAGATTGTGTGGACGCTCGACAACTTCGACTTCGTCTCCGGCGAAGCACCGGCCACCGTGAATCCCAGCCTATGGCGTCAGTCTCGGCTGAACATGGAGTACGGACTCTTCGAGGTTACCGATGGCGTCTATCAGGTCCGAGGCTACGACCTGTCCAACCTCTCGATCATCGAGGGCGATACCGGCTACATCGTCGTCGATCCATTGATAACGCGCGAGGTGGCCGCTGCGGCGATGCAATTGGTCTACGAGCAGCTCGGTGAGAAACCGATCGCGGCCGTCATCTACAGCCACAGCCACGCAGATCACTTTGGCGGGGTCAAGGGGGTCGTCAGTGCGGACGACGTCGTCGCCGGCAGGACCGCCATCATCGCGCCGGACGGCTTCATGAAGTTTGCGGTCTCCGAGAACGTCCTCGCGGGCAACGTCATGAGCCGGCGGGCAAGTTACATGTTCGGCGCGCTGCTACCGCGCGATGCGCGAGGCGATGTGGGCGTCGGCCTCGGTCAGGGCATATCGGTAGGCGAGATCACGCTCATCGAGCCGACCGACACGATCACCGCCACGCCCGAGGAGCGCGTGATCGATGGCGTGCGCTTTATATTCATGAATACTCCTTTCGCCGAGGCGCCGGCCGAGCTCATGTTCTATCTGCCGGATGCGCGGACGTTCTATGCCGCCGAGGAAGCCAATGCGACCTTGCACAACCTGTATACGCTCCGTGGCGCGGAAGTCCGCGACGCTCGCCTATGGAGCCAGCACCTGAACGATGCCGTGTCGCTGTTCGAGGCGGACGTCGAGATTCTGTTCGGGGGCCATCACTGGCCGCGCTGGGGACGAAACAACGTCATCGAGTACCTGAGCCGACAGAGAGACCTGTACAAGTACATCCACGACCAAACGCTAAGGCTGGCAAATCACGGCTATACGATGACCGAGATCTCCAACCTGATCGAGTTGCCGGATGAACTGTCGCAGGTCTGGTACAACCGCGGCTACTACGGCACGCTGAGTCACAACAGCCGGGCCGTCTACAACAAGTATCTGGGCTACTTCGACGGTAATCCCGCAACAATGGATCCGCTACCACGTGAGGACACGGCTGCGCGCTACGTCGAACTCGCTGGCGGGCCGGGCGCACTGCTGGCCAACGCGCGCGCCGCATTCGACGCAGGCGACTATCGCTGGGTCGTGGAAGTCGTCAATCATCTGGTGTTCGCGGACCCGGGTAACGATGAGGCTCGTTCACTTCAGGCAGATGCGCTGGAGCAACTCGGCTATCGCGCCGAGTCCGGGCAATGGCGGAATTTCTACCTGACCGCAGCACAGGAACTCCGCGAGGGCGTGAACCGCCAGCTTTCCGTGCGCACGCTCAGTCCGGACATGCTGGCGTCGGTGACACTCGATGATCTGCTGGACTACCTTGCAGTGCGTCTGAACGGGCCGGAAGCCTCCGGCGAGCAGATCGCTATCGGCTTCGACTTTTCCGGCTCTGGCGACAGTTACGTCGTGACTATCGAGAACGGCGTATTGCGCCACCGTACCGCGGCTGAGATGCCAGAGCTGCCGACGACCGTGACCCTGAACAGGCCGAGTTTCATCGCACTCACCATGGCGGGCCTGCCGGTGGGCGCGCTGAAAGCCACTGGCGCCATCGAAGTGAATGGCGATCAGGAAGCACTGGAACGCTTCCTGTCGCTACTCGACAACTTCGAGTTCTGGTTCAATATCGTCACGCCGTAGCGGCGATCGAATCAGTTACGCCTAGCAGGCAGGTCAGCCCCGAAACTCGCTGACGAGTTCCTGCTGCATCTGCGGCGGCACCTGGGCGTAGTGACTGAAGTCCATCGTGAAGCTACCCTCGCCGGCGGTCAGTGACTTGAGTCGCGAATGATAGCCCTGAATCTCCTTCAGCGGCGCCTGGCCGGACACCTCCATGCGACTGTCCGAGCGCACCGAGGTGCCGCCCACCATGCCGCGCATCGATGAAATGTCGCTCGTTACACCGCCGACACGTTCCGCCGGTACAGTGACGGTAACGTCGACGATGGGCTCCAGCACAATGGGTGCAGCCTGGGTAATAGCAGCGAGGAAAGCCTTCTTGCCCGCCTGGACGAAGGCGATTTCCTTGGAGTCGACCGAATGGTGCTTACCGTCATACACCGTGACACGAACGTCCTGCATTGGATGGCCCGAGATCGCTCCCGCATTCATCACCTGACGCACTCCAGACTCGACTGCCGGGATGAACTGTGACGGAATCGAGCCACCAACGACGGCGCTCTTGAATTCGAAGCCCGTACCGGGCGGCAAGGGTTCCACGCGAAGATACACTTCACCGAATTGCCCGGCACCTCCTGACTGCTTCTTGTGCCGATGATGGCCTTCCGCCGGAGCAGTGATCGTCTCGCGGTATGCAATCGACGGCTGCGACGTCTCGACTTCGAGACCGTACTTTTCCTCGATGTCCTCCAGTACGACACGGAGATGCAATTCGCCAAGCCCGCGCAGCACGATCTCGTTGAGCGCAGCGTTGTGCTCCAGAAAGAGTGAAGGGTCTTGCGCAGTTAGTGAGTGCAACGCGTCTGATAGCTTCTGAACGTCGTTGTCCTTGGTCGGCCGAATCGCAAGACCGTACATGGCGCGCGGCAACTCGATCGACTTCAGGTGGAAGTGATCCTCATCGTGCGACTCGTGCAGCACGGCATCGTAGTGCGCCTCTTCAATTCTGGGGATGGCACAGATATCGCCAGGTAGCGCCACATCGGCCGGAACATGTTCCGAGCCGTTCAGTTTGATGAGCTGATTGACCTTGATGGGCTTACGTCCGTCGCCCACGTAGAGCTGCATGCCGCTGCGAATCGTCCCCTGATGAACGCGCACCACTGCCAGCCTGCCCTTGTACGGATCGATCTCCACCCTGAATACGTGCGCGATCACGTGGGCATCGGGATCGATTGATATCTGGACTTCCTCGGCTTCCTCGCCCTCGCCCTTGAGAAACGTCGGTGGGTTACCCTCCTCCGGATTGGGCATCAGGCGCTCGAAGACATTCAGCAACTGACGCACGCCGGCACCGGTTTTTGCCGATACGAAGCAGACCGGTATGAGGTGGCCTTCCCGCAACGCCTTCTCGAACGGGTCGTGGAGCTGTTCCGCCTCGAGATCCTCGCCCTGCTCGAGATACAGCTCCATGAGTTCCTCATCGAGTTCGACGACCTGATCGATGATCTGCGTATGCGCGGACGCGACCGAACTCACGGCCGTCTCGGCGCCCTCGAGGTGGAAGAAGCAGTCGACGACGCTGCTACCGTCCGCAGACGGAAGGTTGATCGGAAGGCATTCGTTGCCAAACGTCGCGCGAATATCATCGAGCAGCGCTGCCGTGTCCATATCCTCGACATCGATCTTGTTGACGATGATCATCCGGCACAAACGCTGCTCCGCGGCCGCTCTCATCACGCGCTGAGCGATGAGTTCGATCCCGGTATGCGCGTCAATCACGACCGCCGCCGTTTCAACGGCGGGCAGGACCGAAAGCGAACGCCCATAGAAGTCGCGATACCCGGGTGTATCGATGAGATTGATGTGGATGCCCTTGTGGTCGAGGAAGCACATCGTTGGATCGAGCGAGTGGCCGATGTCCCGCTCGCGTCTGGAAAAGTCCGAGACGGTGTTGCCTCTCTCGATGCTTCCGGGCTCGGCGATTTGGCCGCCTGCCGCAAGCAGGGCTTCGGTTAGTGTCGTCTTTCCGGCATCGCCCGGGCCGACGAGGCAGATATTTCTGATATCAGCCAATGCATAGGTCACTGCGCTACTCCCCCATCTCTTATCTGTGACGCCTTATAGACGGCGACTTCTGCATAGTTTACAACTCGTTTGCGCCCGAGTCCCGACCGCATTTCGATGATTTTTCTCTTATATAAAACAGTTACTTAGAGGGGCAGTTGGGCAACAGCCGACGACCGGCACCAGGTAATTCGGGCAACACTCCAAATGGGTAGTTCCGTCGGCACCGGGTTTCCCCTGCTTAGCCGTGTATCTGGTGCTTCTGCGGAATGTTAGGCCGGCACCGGTCATTCGTGTACGCTCCTCGTTCGTTGCGTCGAGGCTCAGTATGAAACGAATTCTGCTCGCAATCGCCATTGTCGTCGGACTTTCCACTGCGTGGTTCCTCGGCTCGCCGCTGTTCCTGGACCGCAGCGTGGACGAAGGTCTGGACTTTCTGATGGACGACGGCCGAGTCGACCTGACCGCCGTGATGGCTATGTCGGAAGCCGAACGCCGGTCGCAGATGGATGACATCATGGATGCGGCCGCTGCCGCCCCCGACAGTGCGGCAGCCGAACCCATGCCCGGCGACGCGCCGCGAGTCGTCGCTGCCGGACAGTTTGTCGACGCGGACAGCATTCACAAAGGCACCGGTACGGCCAATCTGTACGCCCTTCCGGATGGCAGCTGGGTGCTTCGGTTCGAGGACTTCCGCACGACGAACGGACCTGCACTCGTTGTCTATCTTGCCCGCCACCCATCTCCGGAATCGGCAGGTGACGTGACGGACGGAGGCTTCCTGAGTCTCGGTGAACTAAAGGGCAACGTCGGAAACCAGAACTACGTTGTCCCGGCGGGTACGGAAATTTCCGATTATCACAGCGTCGTCATCTGGTGCGAGCTGTTCGGCGTGCTGTTCTCGCCGGCAACTCTGACTCGCACCTGATCGAGGCATCCGGAGCCGACGCATGTGTTGCCGGATCTGTCGGCTGGCGCGCTATCACTACGTACTCGGCGTCGCGCTCAACTCGACAGGACGGCCCGACGAGGCGCTGGACGTTCTCCATGACGCGCGTGCCCGGTTCCCGACCGACGGCGAGATCAACTGGGGACTGGCCACAATGCTTCGGGACGCGGGACGGGTCGATGACGCACGACGAATCGTCAGGGAGAAGTTGCGGGACGACCCGGACAATCCTAATCTCAACGCTTTGATGCGATCACTGGGCGAACAGCGATGACGACAACGGCTCAAGAACTATTCCGAGAAGATGCCTACCTGCGAGAGTGCGAGGCTACGGTGAGCAATGTCGCCGACGGCGCATTCTACGTCGACCGCACGATCTTCTATCCACTCGGCGGTGGCCAGCCCGGCGATACTGGCGAAGCGAGTTGGGACGGCGGCAGTGCGATGATTGTCGACACGCGCTACGGCGATGGTCGTGACATCGCTCACATTGTCGAGCAAGGCGCCAGTCTGCCGGAGGTCGGGTCGATAGTCTCACTGACTATCGATTGGGACCGGCGCTATCGGCACATGCGCATGCACACGGCGATGCACTTGTTGGGATCGATACTCCGCTACGACGTGACGGGCGGAAATATCTCGACCGAGAAGAGCCGCCTCGACTTCAACATGGAAGACACTGTCGACAAAGAAGCGGTCGGCAAGGCACTCGAAGAACTCGTCGCGGCGAATCACGCGGTGAGCTGCCGTTGGATCAGCGAAGCCGAACTGGATGCGAACCCGGAGCTTGTCAGAACGATGTCGGTGCAGCCGCCGCGCGGCAAGGGTTCAATTCGGCTGCTGGAGATCGACGGTGTCGACTTGCAGCCCTGTGGCGGCACGCACGTCAGTTCGAGCAGTGAAGTCGGCGCCGTCCGAATTGGCAAGGTCGAGAAGAAAGGCCGGCAGAACCGGCGCGTCAATATTCACCTGGATGACTGAGCCGATTTCGGCGGGACCTGCGCGTCAACAGAACCGTGGAAGATCGAACTGCGGCCGGCCGAAACCGGCCGCAGCTCACTATCGTCAGCGCGTGATCAGCTGCGAGAGCGGAACAGGCGCTTCCGCATCCTCGTCGCTCAGATTGGCGAACTCATCATCCTCTTCCGCCCGCGGCTGATTGACACCCTCGTTGTTGATCTCGTAGACAGTGATGTCCTCGGAGTAGGCCGCCCAATCCACGCTCGTGTCTTCGTCGAGGGCCGCCGCCTGTGCCGACGCAGCCGTCTCGCGACGAGCGTCCGATATGTCGTCAACAACCTTGTTGGAGATGAACAGAATGCCGCGAGAATCGACGAACGCACTACCGGTGAAGTTCAGCGTGATCCGCTCGAAGTCGATACCCATGCCGTCGAAGGTGAAGCGATTCGCCGGGGTACCAATATCCCCCTGAGCATTGAGTACCGCGGTGTCCGCCGTAACGTTCACTACTCCGTTTTGCGCTGAAAGAATGTCGCCGTTGAACGATGTGATGGTGACCTCGCCTGTGTCAGTCGCCACACAGACCGCACCGACGCACGTCCGAAGCGTGCCGATCGTAACGTTACCGCCCGTGCCGGTCGTCGAGTAGTCGATGTCACCGCCGTTCGACGTCGTCGTCGTGCCGGAGTTCATCGTCAGCGACCCGTTATCGGCCGTCAACGAGATGTCGCCGCCGTCAGTGGAGACCCCACCGGACTGTGTCATGTCGCCGTCTGAGTCGATGTCGACGACACCGCCGCCGCTCTGACTCACGCCCGAGACATTCAGGCCGCCGGCATTCGACAGGACGATATCGCCGCCGCCGTTGTTGGTCGCATTGAACGTCACGACGTTGCCGAGAATATCCTGTCCGCCGACAGACGTCGTCGTCAGTGTCTGGCCAGCAATGACTCCGCCCGACTGCGTGATCGTTCCGCCGACGTTCAACGTGACGTTATTCGCAGTGACGTCCGCATTGATCGCTGCAGAGTCGACATTATTCACTGTCAGGTCGCCCCCGAGTACGCTCGTCGCCGTGACCGCGAAGCTGTTCGAGCCGGCACCACCATCGATCG
>CALZMR010000113.1 GCA_945788575.1 uncultured Woeseiaceae bacterium | reverse complement strand
GTCGAACGAGCGTCTGACGGTCTGCTCGTCGTGAATCCGATCTGGTTGTTGACGACAACGTGTACCGTGCCGCCCGTGCGGAAACCGTTGGTCTGCGACATCTGAAACGTCTCGGTCACGACACCCTGACCCGCGAACGCGGCATCGCCGTGGATCAGTACGGGCAGCACTTCCTGCCGCTCATTATCGCCTCGCCGTTGCTGGCGGGCACGAACTGACCCTTCGACCACCGGATTGACGATTTCGAGGTGCGACGGATTGAACGCCAGGGCGATATGCACGTTTCCGCCCGGAGTCTTCATATCGGCGGAGAAGCCCTTGTGATACTTGACGTCGCCCGAGCCCTTCAATTCGTCGAGATCGTACTTGCCCTCGAATTCCTCGAAGAGTTCTTCGGGCGACTTGCCGAGAATATTGACGAGTACATTGATGCGGCCACGATGGGCCATACCGATGACCATCTCCTTGAAGCCCGCGTCGCCGCCCTTCTGAATCAGGTCGTCGATTAACGGGATCAGACTTTCGCCGCCCTCCAGCGAGAAGCGTTTCTGACCCACGTATCGCGTGTGCAGATAGCGCTCGATGCCCTCCGCGCTCGTCAGCTGATCAAGGATGGTCAGTCGGTCCTCGTCGGTCAGGGGCGTCGCAGCCATTCCCTGCTCGAACCGGCGTCGCAGCCACAAGCGTTCGCGGGCACGCGATATGTGCGCCACCTCGACGCCGATCTTGCCGCAGTAGATCTTCTTCAGCAGCGCATAAATGTCCCGCAGCTTCATGCGTTCGTTGCCGGTTCCGGCAAGACCGCCCGTGAAGAACTCGGTATCCATATCGGCCTCCGTGAGGCCCAGATAGTCGAGTTTCAGTACGCCGGGAACGGGGCGGACCATCAGTCCCAGCGGGTCGATGTCCGCGATCTGGTGACCGCGCAAGCTGTACACCTGGATCATTCTGGAGACCGCGGCCTGTTTCTCACCGGACGTCACGCTGCGCTGGCTCGAGACGACCTTTTTCCTTCCGCTCCGATCCTGTGCAGACCGCTTGAGATCGGCACGAATCTCGGCGTGCGAGACTTCGTCGGTCTTATCGCCCAATGATTCGAAGTAGCGCTGCCACTGCGGCGGCACGGCGGCGGGATCTTCCAGATACTGTTCGTAGAGGGCCTCGACGGCCCCGGCGTTGCCACCGAACAGCGGAGTCTGAGCGTATTGTTCCTTAAGGGAGTTGCTCATTGCGGCAGGACTATTCTGCGACCTCGATTCGTGGCCGATATGAAGGATTGGGTCAGGGTGTCGAAAGCGGCGCTAGTGTAGCCCAAGCATTGCGCCGTGGGAATGCGCTGGAGCTCACAAGAGGCTAAGCAGGCTCACAATTTCGTAGCAGACGAGGCAGCAGTATCCCGTGAAGAAGATCGTCAGGAAGAGGCCCGTCCGTATGCGGTCGAGAAAGCGGGCTTTCGCCATGAAGACGAGCATGAGAATACCGACACCGGTCATCGCCATTTTGGTCGCGGCAAACGCCGCCGTTCCCTCGCCGAGTATGCTCGCCATCACGGGATTGGCCTCGACCATGCCGCGGGAGAGCAGTTCGAGCGTTAGAAACGCGTCCGCGCAGCTCAACAGCATCGTTCCCACGGCGAGAAAGAACAGCCATGGGTGATGCCAGTCGATGAAGACCACGTCGAACTCGTCGGCCCGACGGTGTGTGTGTCGACGCGAGCGAAGGAAGCCGTACATGACGGTACGCCAACCGAATTCCCGCCGGTCCGTCTGCAGTCGCTTGTCAGAGATTGCGTGTACTGAAATCTCGCTCAATGGTTTCCCTTCACTCGCTCTCGGTAGCTTGCAACAAATAGGCTATCAGGTCGGCCCGGTCTTTTTCCCGGTTGACCCCCGCAAACGTCATTCGGTTGCCCGGGAGGAAGATCGCCGGCCGGGCCAGCCAGGCATCGAGAGCTCTGGGCGTCCAGACGAATTCCGCTTCCCTTAGTGATTCAGAATAGTCGAATCCCTGCCGCTCGCCCGCTCGTTCCCCGAAAAAGCCGTACAAATTGGGCCCGATCATGTTCGCACCGCCTTCTTCGAGGCTGTGACAGGCTCGGCACAGTTGGGCCTGGCGGCGCCCATTCTGTTGATCCGCCTCGGCGTAAGGAGCCTGGGCCAGATAGTCCGCAGAACTCAGCACCGTTTGTTCGCCGAGCGTGGCTGCCGTCAGCGGCGGTTCGGCGTCCGCCGCAGGTTCCGCGCCGTCTCCGGAGCCGCCGCCGCAGGCGCTCAGCATCATCGTCAGGACTACTGTGGCGGCGAATCTGTGCATCGCGGCTCCCTCGAAACAACATTACTGAACATAAAGGCAAGTTACGTACCAGTGCCGCATCACATTGATTGCGGAACGTTTTCTATTCTGCCCTACGGTGCGCGCCGAGCCAAATGTACAAAAATCCGACAGTTTGGCCCCGCAGCATGGTCGGCGGCCACGTAAAGAGCGATAATCGGCAAATGAAGACATTCGTCGGTACGCTCGACACTGGTGAAGCGATCGCCTACGTCGACCGCAAACGCTATCTATGGATTCTATCCGTGCTGTTTCCGCTGCAGCCATTGACCGGAATCTATCTCCACCATCTGACCGGCAACGAAGCGTGGATCTTCTTCGGGATACTGGTGACTTACGCCGTCGCCCCGTTGCTGGACTGGCTGCTCGGAGAGGATGAAAACAATCCTCCCGAGGAAGTGGTAATGCAGCTCGAGCGCGACAGGTATTACCGCCGTCTCACCTACGCGATCATTCCGCTGCACTTCGGTGCGCTGATCTTCTCGGCCTGGTATGCGACCTCGGCGGACCTCGCGTGGTGGAGCTATCTTGGACTGGCGATGGTGGCAGGAATGACGGCTGGCCTGGCAATCAATACCGGCCATGAGCTGGGACACAAGAATTCCAGGATCGAGAAATGGCTGTCGCGACTCGTGCTGGCTGTGCCCGGCTATGGGCATTTCAGCGTCGACCATAACCGCGGCCACCACAAGGACGTGTCCACACCGGAGGATCCTGCCAGTTCACGGATGGGCGAGAACATCTATAAGTTCGCCTATCGAGAGGTTCCGGGCGTCTTCGCTCGTGCCTGGAAGTATGAGAAGGAAAGGCTCGAGAACCGCGGCAAGTCCGTTTGGCACGCCGACAACGCGTTGCTGCAGTCCTGGGGTCTGTCGCTGCTAATCGCGGCGGCATTCATCTGGGCGTTTGGCTGGGCCATGGTCCCGTGGCTGCTCGTCCATCACGTCTTCGCTTACTGGCAGCTGACCAGCGCGAACTACATCGAACACTACGGGCTGCTGCGTGAGAAAGACAATCAAGGCCGCTACGTGCGCTGCGAGCCACACCATTCGTGGAACAGCAACCACATCTTCAGCAACCTCGTGCTGTTTCATCTCGAGCGCCACTCCGACCATCATTCGCACCCACTGCGCCGCTATCAGTCGCTCAGGCACTTCGATGACGTACCGCAACTGCCGAACGGATACTTCGGCGTGTACCTGCTGGCGTACGTGCCATGGTTGTGGTTCCGGGTTATGGACATGCGCCTGCTGGATCTGCCGCACGTACAAGGCGATCTCGACAAGGTGAACATCTGCCCGGAGGCGCGCGCCGCCATCTTCCTCCGCTACGGGCGAGACAAGATGGTCGAGCCGACGATCGGAACGATCTGACGAAGGCGCACTCGCTACCCCGGCGTTGGGCCGGGTCCCACGCACTGCGACCAGGCCCGGAGCCACCGCGAGCCCTGTCCAGAGCCCCCTGACCGCCTATGGCGGCGGATACCCCGATCCCGAGCCTGTGATGCACCGCACAGAAGCCCGTGTGACGCCGGTCTAGGCTTATGCATCAACGATTTAGCTCAAGAATGGGGCAGGACGATGACAATCTCACGCATATCCACAGCCGTCGCTGTGCTGGCACTCTTGCTGTCTGGTACGGCCATGGCGGGCGACCTCGGCGTTGGCTTCAAGGCGGGCACGCTCGGCCTCGGCATCGAGGGCCGCTATCAGCCTCTGCCAACCCTGGATTTGAGAGTCGGCGCAAACGCGTACGACTACGACGACACAGGATCGAAGGCCGGCGTGAACTACGACGCCACTTTCAATCTCGAGACTTTTTACGCCACTGCGAATTTCAGCTTTCCGCTGAGTCCGCTGCGATTGACCGCGGGAGTCTTCTCGAACGGCAACGAGGTGAATCTGACCAGCATCGACAGCGGTACCTTCGATATCGGCGGGACGACGTTCACGTCGGCTGATGTCGGCACGCTGACCAGCACGACATCGTTCGGCAGCGCCTCACCGTACGTCGGAATCGGCTATGACTTCGAGCTCTTCGGCAAGGTCGGCCTGAATTTCGATCTCGGAGTACTCTGGCAGGGTGAGCCCGATGTCACGTTGGTGTCCGACGGCCTATTGGCCACGGTCGGCGATCAGGCATTTCTGAATGCGCTCGAGGCCGAGCGGCAGCAGCTCGAGGATGACGTTAGCGACTACAAGGCGTGGCCGGTCATCTCGCTCGGATTCGTTTACAACTTCTGAGGTCCTCAACCGTCACGCCATCGCGCGAACGCGATTCCGAGTCTGAGCATCGCCAGCCGGAATCGCGCTAGCGCGAAGCGCTTGGATAAACCGGTCGAGCAGAGCGGCAGTTCCTCGGGCCGCCTCCCGGTCCCCACCCAACTCGCAAGTTGCTTACCCGTCCAGGTAGCGGTGTTGACGCCGTTGCCGTGGTAGCCGAAGCCGAAGAATACCGTCGGATCGTCGTCCAATTGGCCTATCGACGGACACAGCGAGGCGTTGTAGCAGATCAGGCCGTGCCAGCGGTACTCGATCTGGACCTCCCGCCAGGCCGGGAAAAGACGCCGCATCTCGGCGATGTTGCGCGCATGCGCAGCGGCTTCCCCGTCCGCGTCGCCACGAATATTTCCGCGCGCGCCATACAGGAATCTGCCGTCGGGTAAGACGCGGAAGTACGCAAGAACACGGCGTGAGTTGAACGCCGGGTGTTCGGTCCGCCAGCCCTGTGCCGCGAGCTCGGGCTTCGTCAAAGGCCGGGTAACGACGATCGCACTTACGACGGGTAGGGTTCGCCCGTGGAAGCGCCGATCAAGGTCCTCGTCCATGAATCCGTTGCAGGCATATATGACGCGCTTCGCCCGCAGAGCGCCGGCGGCGGTTTCGAGCCGATGCGAGCCGTCGGCAAGCTTCTTCCACACGACGACTCGACTGTGTGGATGCAGCTTCGCGCCCCGCCGTATCGCCGCGGCGGCCAGTCCACGGCAATAACGCAAGGGGTGCAGCCCGAACGTCGGGCGGGTCGCGAGCACGCCGTAATTTTCCTGGCAATCGAGGTATCGCTCGCGAGCGGCGTCCGCCGACACCAGCTCGACCTCCATTCCCAGCGCGTCCTTGAGAACCTCGTAGTCGCGCTGCAAATCGCGCCAGGCTTTGGGGCTGTGCGCCACTTCGAGTTCAGCACCGCCACAGGCATCGAAATCGATCTCCTCATCGCGCCCTATTTGTCTGACCAGCTCGACGGCATCAACCTGCGACCGGTAATGCGCCTTTGCCTGTTCGAGCCCGACGCGCTTGATGAGGTCACGGCCCTGTACGCCGGTGCCGCCAATGCTGCAGAAGCCGCCATTTCGCCCGGACGCGCCCCACCCTATGTGCCCGGCTTCGAGAACACGAACGTCGACGTCATGATCGCGGGCCAGATGCAAAGCAGCCGAAAGCCCCGTGTACCCGCCGCCGATGACCGCGACATCGCAGCTGTCTTCGCCCTCAAGCGGACTGGCATCGATTCCGTTCGTACCCGCGGTCGCCTCCCAATAACTGGGCTGCGGCCTATCGAAGCGGTATAGATCGCCATGGTAGAGATGGCCCGAGGACATCAACGCTCTCCGAACATTCTGCACCCCGACGACATCCTCACCTCCTCACGCCGGACTCGCCGAACGACGGAGCAAAGGGTCTTTTCGCACGACCAGGATTGCCACGGCAATGACCAGCAGCACGGGGATCGGTATCAGCATCAACCGGAACCAGCCGAAGAAGTGCATCACCGTGCCCGCAAGAAGTGATGCCGTCGCGGACGCACCAAACACCAGGAACTCATTGACGGCCTGTGCACGAAAGCGTTCGGCCATGGAGTAGGTATAGGTCAACATCGTCGTTCCGCCCACATACAGGAAGTTCCAGCCAACGCCGAGCAATAGTAGCGCCCACCAGTAGTGCATGAAAAAGTGCCCTTGCAGGCCGACAATGGACGTCGCGAGCAGCAGGACGGCGCCGGCGAACATCAGTCGTGAGACGCCGAATCGCTCGATCAGAAAGCCCGAGATGAGTGAGGGAACGTACATCCCCAGCACGTGAGCCTGAATTACGCCGGCCGTTGCTTCGAGCGAGAAGCCATCGTTGATGTGCATGCTCAAAGGTGTCGCCGTCATGATCAGCGTCATCAGGCCCCAGCCCGCGGCCCCGCCAAGAACCGCAACGACGTAGACAGGCTGAAGGACGATCTCCTTCAAAGGACGATCGCTCATTTCGGCCGCTGAGTCCTCCTCGTGTACGACGTTCCTGAGGCGAAGAAAGAGCAGGGCCTGCAGCACGAACAAACCAGCGAGAACGATCATCGTGCCCGCGTGGGGCACATTGGCCACGAGATTTTCCGCGCGCGTAACCAGCGCCGGCCCGACAAACGCCCCCCCGATCGAGCCAACGAGCACGAAGGAGACGGCGCGCGGGATGTAGCGAGCCGGCACACTCTCGGCGGCGGCATAGCGATACTGCTGAGTGAACGCCATATTTACGCCGAAAAGGATCGCTGCCAACGCGAACAGCCAGAAACTCGACGTAACGAGCGCCGCCCAGGCCACGAGCGTGGCAATCACTGCGGCGACGGATGCCAATGCGAAGCCCCGGCTACGGCCTATTCGGTGCATGAGCATCGTCGCCGGAATGGCGGTCGACGCGATCGAGACCACCATGAGCGACAGCGGCAGCGTCGCCCATGCTTTGTTTGTCGCCAGAGACGACCCGATGATGGCGCCCAGCGTCACCATGCTGATCGATCCCGTTGCCGAGATAAGCTGGCAAATGACCAGCAGGATCAGGTTCTTCTTTAGCATTCCTGTCCGATGCGCTTCGGTGACGGCGCATTCTCACATATAAGAAGGGCGATCTGCGGTTCGGTGGGCCGTATAATGCGCGACCGTGAGATACGACCTTCACACTCATACCACGGCCTCGGACGGGTCGCTTAGCCCAGTTGCGCTGGTGGAGCTTGCGCGTGCGCGAGGCATTGACGTGCTCGCAATCACCGACCACGACACGATCGCCGGATACCTCGCCGCGGCCGAAGCCCCGGACGATGGACCGAAGCTCGTTGCAGGAATCGAGTTCTCGACGACATGGGCAGGAAGGAGCATTCACGTTCTGGGTCTGAATGTGGATGCGGAAAGCCCAGAGTTACAGCACGGCGTGTCGAAGCAGCAAGCGGTGCGAGGATCGCGCGCTCGTGAAATCGCCAGCCGCCTGACGCGACTGGGTATCGACGATCCCTACGACGCGGTACGGGAGGCGGCTGGCACGGCAGGAATCGGCCGCCCGCATTTCGCAGCGCATCTTGTCGAGTCGGGCGTCGTCAAGGACGTGGCGACGGCGTTCCGCAAGTACCTCGGTGCGGGTAAGCCTGGTGACGTCAAACACGGCTGGGCCGATCTCGACCAGGTGATCGCGTGGATACGCGCCGCGGGCGGCGATCCCGTTCTCGCGCATCCTGCGAAGTACAAACTCACCTCGACCAAACTCAGGCTCTTGATCGCCGACTTTGTCGAGGCCGGTGGCACCGGCATAGAAGTCGTATGCGGACAACAGAGCCGGGACACCACCCGACGACTTGCCGAGATTGCGAAATCCTTCGATCTCGCGGCATCCATTGGCTCGGACTTTCATCATCCGGATCTGGCCTGGTCACAGCCCGGATGCTGCGGAGATCTACCTGAAGATCTGCGCGCAGTGTGGCAATCATGGTAGACGCACTCGTCATCGACGAGAAGCTGTCGATCCCGATAGAAGACATCGAATTGCAGGCCGTTCGATCACAAGGCGCGGGCGGGCAAAACGTAAACAAGGTCGCATCGGCAATCCATCTGCGATTCGACTATCGGCATTGCGACGCCCTGCCCGCCGAGGTCCGGAGCAAGCTCTCGAAGCTCGACGACAAACGCGTCACGGAATCGCATATCGTCATCAAGGCGCAGGAGTTTCGCAGCCAGGCGAGAAATCGCGACGCCGCCCTGGAGCGCCTGCGTGACTTGATTCGCAACGCCCTCACGGAGCAGCGGCCTCGGATACCTACGCGACCCTCGAAGAAAGCCAAGGCCAAGCGCATTGAGGCAAAGCGAAGGCAGAGTCAGGTCAAACGAACCCGGGGAAAGGTTCGGGACGATTAGGCTGGGAAGAGCAGGACTTAGTCGTCGCACACCCCTTGGGTATCGACGAGTTCGCAGCCGTTGAGATCCCAGTATTCGACGACGCCGAGGTCCCGCATCAGAACGAGGAACTCCTCGCGCTCGCGCAGCGGCCGGA
>CALZMR010000112.1 GCA_945788575.1 uncultured Woeseiaceae bacterium | reverse complement strand
CCTCGGGGTACTTCACCCGAACCAGCGTCAGGCCGTGTGGGGGTGCCGCGACGCCTGCCCGCGTCCGGTCGCGGCCTTCGAGAATCCTCGAGGCGAAATCCGCCGATTCTTCTCCCGCACCGATCGCTATCAGGGTACCGGCGATGTTGCGAACCATGTGCATTAGGAACGCGTTCGCCGTCACGTCGAGATACAGCCAGTCGCCATCTCGGGTCACCGCGATCGACGTGATCTCTCGTATCGGTTTGGAAGCCTGACAACCAGCGGCCCGGAACGCCGAGAAATCGTGCTCCCCCACGAGCGCCTGGGCCGCGCCGTGCATCGCCTCGGCGTCGAGCGGCTGGTGTACCCACCAGGCACGATGCCGCGACAGGGCCGATCGCACCAGTCTGTTGAGTATTACGTATCGATAGCTGCGTGAGGTTGCGGAGAAACGTGCATGGAAATCATCTGGGACAGGACTGACCCAGCGCACGTTGATGTCGTTGGGCAGATTGCTGTTGGCGCCAAGCAGCCAGCCGCGCTCGCTTCGTTCCCGCGTCGTGTCGAAGTGGGCGACTTGCCCGGACGCGTGTACGCCTGTATCGGTGCGGCCGGCGCAGACGACTTCGATAGGCTCATCCGCGACCGTGGCAATCGCGCGCTCGAGCTGCTCCTGAACGCCGCTGCCGGTCTTCTGCCGTTGCCAGCCGTTGTATGCCGTGCCGTCGTACTCGATGCCGATTGCGATACGCATGGTGCCGCGACGCGGGGCCTTCCCGCGATGCGTAGCCGGCTAAGAAGGCAGCGAGTCGAGCAGCTGCTGCGCCTGCTGACGCTGACCCTCGTCACCCTCCTCCAGGACTTCCTGGAGGATGCTGCGAGCGCCCTGAGGATCGCCCATATCGACGTACGCACGTGCGAGGTCGAGCTTGGTGCCGACCTCCGTCATGGTGCGTGCCTCGTCCAAATCGGCGCTCAGTTCCTCGGGTGCAAGCTCGACCGTCTCGCCAGGCGGTACCGGACGCGGTTGTTCGACCGTCGCGTCCGCGCTCGGCATGTCCACCGTGTCGCCCATCTCGCTGACTTGCAGCGCGGCCGTAAGGTCATCGAGATCGAGATCCACATCGGTACTTGCCACGGCTGGCAGTTCGCCCGTCTCATCCAGGCTGGAATCGGTCGAGAACGCTTCCGGAGGCAGAGCCTCGGTCTTGGCGAAGTCGAAGTCCTCGTCACCAGCATCGGGCGCCAGCATCGTTTCATCGTCGGGTTCCAGCACTTCCGTGGTGCCGAAGCCGGGCGCGAGCATTGTCGCGTCCTCGTCACCGAGGACGTCGTCGTCCTCCGTAATCGTCTCGACCGCAAGGTCTTCCGGCAGTACCTGAGTCCTTCCGGTAGCCTCCAGAAGATCCTGTTCCAGACTCGCGTCTGTGCTGCCCTCCACCGGATCCATCATCGGATTCTGGCCGGTTTCATCGGCCGCGAGGCGCATCTCCGCGGTCTCTCCGAGGTCGTCTTCGAGATCCAGTTCGTCGCCGAACAGACTCGTATCCATTGCTGGCTGTACTCCGGTCGCGCTGGGATCGATCTGCGGATTCTTGCCGGTCACTGCGGCTACGTCATCTTCGAGCGCCACGTTCGTTCCGGTGGCCGCGAGATCATCGAGCGCCGCGGTTTCCGCCTCGTCCAGATCGCCGAGATCCAGACCGAGATCGTCGAGGTTGATCTCCGCCGTTTCCTCGGACGGCTGCCCGCTGTCCGATATCGCGTCTTCGGCGGCGGCACCGATGGACGGCAGCTCGGCCGTTCCATCCGTTGCCGCAAATGGCTCTTCGATAGTGGGCGTTTCGACCGTCGGTTCATCCGCCGATGGCATTTCGACCGTCGGTTCGGTTGCTGCCTGCTCGACCGTGGGCATCTCGGCCGTGACGCTGAAGTCGAGCGTCTCATCAACCGCTTCCTCGGCATCACCCGACTCGTCGAACACGAAATCGAGTCCTTCATCTTCGCCGCCGCCCAGATCGATGATCTCGCCCCCAGCGCTGCTGTCGCCGAAGTCCATGTCCAGCGCACCGGTCCCCTCGGCATCCGACTCGAACGTCAGGTCGACGGCTTTGGTCGCGCCGGCCACGCCGGCGCCCGCAAACATGTCGTGATCGCCGGCGATCTGCTGGCCCATGATCACGATCTTGTCCCAGTCGGCGCTTTCGCCGCCGGTCACACCCTGCAGTCGTTCGGCAGCGTCGACAAAGGCATCGCGGTTGCCCCAAACGAAGTAGATTTCACATAGCTTGGTCAAAAGATCCTGTCGCTGAGGCTCGACCTCAAGCGCGCCGTTGATCAGATCCGCGGCCTGATCGTAGAGCCCGTAAGCCATGTGGAAATCGGCCTCGGCGATCGGATCCGATTGATCCAGATTGACTGCCGTGTCGCTCGAGAACGTGTCATCGAGAGACGCGAAGCTGCCTGTCGCAGCGGCCTCATCGACCGCTACTTCGGGTGCGGGCGACTCCACGGTATCGTCGAAAGACGGTTCGATCGGCGAGCCCTCTTCGACGACCATAATGTTGTCGTCGCGGCTCGGCGGCTTGAGCCGGGTCGTATCGGCATCGGGTTCTCCCGCGGCGAATTCGTCGGCATCGAGCGCACCGCCCCAGGCTTCAGGCTCATCCGGTTCCCCGCCGCGGCGCATGAACCAGAACAGCATCCCGCCAACGAGGAGCAGCGCTCCGCCTATCGGCACCCAGATGTTGCCGGTGACGAACTCAATCGCCTTGTCGAGCAACGACGGCTCGGGCCGGCGTCGAGTCGTGGTCGCCGGCTCATCTTCGTCTGCAGCGTCCTCGGCAACCGGCTCGGTGGTCGTGTCGTCCGCGGTTTCGCCCGTGTCGTCGCCCATGACATCATCGAACTCGGGGAACAATTCGTCTTCGCCCAGCCCCTGATCTTCATCCGCCAGCGCTTGGTCATCTCCTTCGAGGAACGGATCGTCGACGATGTCTTCCTGAGGCGGCTCGTAGACCTCGCCACGAATCTCCGCGAGTTCCTGCCTTAGATTGGCGAGCTCGTTGTTTTGAATATCGATCAACGACTGCTGAATCGGTACATCGGCGGCTTCGATCTCGGCAATGCGCGCCTCGATCTCTTCCTCGCGTGTCATCGGCTCTGCGCCGAAGTCAGCCTCCTCGCCCGTACCGACGCCGATCGGGTCCTCGTCGGGCGGCACCAGAACCAGGCTCGGCCGATCGCCGGTGGTCGTGTCAGTGGTGTCGTACGTCGGCGTCGTGCTGACGGCCGCTCCGCCACCCCACGCATCGTGCTGGCGGATCACTTCCGCGTTCGCGTCGCGACGATCGATGTTGTAGATCTCGTCGGCGCTTGGCATGCGCAGGCTGGTGCCTTCCCGGAGAATATTGATGTTGCCGTTGAACGCGCCGCGATTGGCCTCGTAAATCGCGAGCATCGTCTGATTCATGCTGAGGCGGCTGTCCGGACGCATCGCGCTTGCGATACCCCACAGCGTGTCGCCGCGTCTTACGTTGTAGTCACCGCCCTCGGTCGTGTCGTAAGGCGTACCGTCGGGCACCGGGTCGGGCTTGGGAGCGGGTGCTGACGTCGCGGGCGCCGGTGCGGGGCGCGCTGGCGCTGCCGGCGCCGGTCGAGGGCTGGTTTGCTGTGCGGGAGGCTGCGCTTGTACAGGAGGCGGCGTACGCTCGATGCGGCCCGCATCGCTCGGCTCAGGTCTCGACGGAGCGGTTACCTGGGGCGCCGCATCGCTTGGCGGAGCATAGGTCGGTGGATCGAGCAATACGGTGTACTCGCGAAGGAGTCGGCCGCGCGACCAGCTGGCCTCGACGAGGAAGGTGAGGAACGGTTCTTTCATCGGCGTCGTCGAACGAACGCGCACGAAATTGCCTTCCGCCGTTCCCGACCGGACGATCTCGAAAGTCACGTCCTGGAGATAGAAAGGCCTGTCGATGCCATAGCGATCGAAAGTCTCGGCCGATGCGAGCGCGACGTTCAGATTCGCGAGCTCTTCCGGCGAAGCCGCCAGCAGCTCAATTTCGGCCCTGAGCGGCTGATTGAGTCCGGATTCGAGGCGAATTTCGCCAAGACCGAGAGCCCATACCTCGCTGGATAGCAGCAAAACGAGCGCTAGCGAGATACGAGTGAGACATCGCTGCATAGTGTTTTCTCCAACTCCCCGGGGGCACCGTCGTGTCAGCACGCCAAACCGCTCTCCATAGCGGTATGCCGGCCGGTGCTGTTGCCTGCGAAGTGTATCTTATAAATAGTTTTTCGCCAATATTTCAGCAATTTGGACGCTATTTAGAGCCGCGCCCTTACGTATGTTGTCGGCAACGACCCAGAGGTTGATGCCGCGTGGATGTGAGATGTCGTTGCGCACACGACCGACGAAAACGGGGTCGCGTCCGGAGCTCTCGGTAACCGCAGTCGGATAGCTGCCCGTTTCGGTGCCATCCACGAGCTCGACGCCGGGTGCGTCGCGGAGCAGATCACAGACCGAATCGGCCGATATCGGTTTACGAGTTTCGATGTGCAGCGCTTCGGAGTGACCATAGAAAACCGGGATACGAACCGCCGTCGCGTTCACCAGTATGTCGTCGTCACCGAATATCTTCTGCGTCTCCCACACCATCTTCATTTCTTCCCTGGTGTAGCGATTGTCCTGAAATACATCGATATGCGGCACGGCATTGAAAGCAATCTGCTTCGCATTCCCTTCTATCTCGAGTGGACGCCCGTTCAGCAGTGTCGTCGTTTGCCGGACCAGCTCCTCTACGGCGCTGCGTCCCGCTCCCGAGACGGCCTGATAGGTCGCCACATTAATGCGCTCGATGCCCACCGCGTCCTGGATCGGCTTGAGCGCCACAAGCATCTGAATCGTCGAACAATTCGGGTTCGCGATGATGCCGCGATTGCGGTAGTCGGCAATCTTTTCCGGGTTGACCTCCGGCACTACGAGGGGGATGTCGTCGTCGTAGCGAAATTGCGACGTATTGTCGATGACGACACACCCGGCCTCGGCCGCCTTCGGTGCGAACTCCGCCGACACCGAAGCACCTGCCGAGAACAGTCCGATCGACACGGTCGAGAAGTCGAACTCCGCAAGGTTCTCGACGTCGAGCGACCGATTGCCGAAGTCGACGCGCTTACCCAGCGAGCGTTCGCTCGCCAGAGCATGCACTTTGCCGACTGGAAATTTTCGCTCGGCGAGAATCTCGAGCATCGCTTCGCCGACCGCACCGGTCGCGCCTACTACCGCTATATCGTATTTTTCGGCCATCTGGGGTTCTTCTTTAGTGCCCGCTCGATGGGGCGTTGTCATGCTTCGTCAATTGACGTCTGCATTCTGTGCGCGATTCCGCAAAAAATGGTCCATCAACACGAGCGCGACCATCGCTTCGGCAATCGGCGTCGCACGAAGACCGACGCAGGGGTCGTGACGCCCTTTGGTCACTATTTCGGTCTCCTCGCCGGATTTCGTTACCGTCTTGCCCGGTACGGCAACGCTCGAAGTCGGCTTTAGCGCAATGCTGGCGAGAATATCCTGCCCCGACGAGATGCCGCCGAGCGTGCCGCCTGCGTCGTTCTTCTCGAAGCCTTCAGCCGTAATCTCGTCCCGGTGCTGACTGCCGCGTTGCGCTACCGCCGCGAATCCGGCGCCGATCTCGACACCCTTGACCGCATTGATGCTCATGAGTCCCCTCGCGATATCGGCCTCGAGTTTGTCGAACACCGGCTCGCCGAGCCCGACCGGCACTCCGCGGGCAAGCACATTGATGCGCGCACCGATCGAATCGCCTTCTTCGCGGAGCCCGTCCATGAACTGCTCGAGCTCCGCAAGACGTTCCGGCTCGGCACAGAAAAACGGGTTATCGTCGACGGCCGCCAGATCGGTGGCGCCGATTTCGATGTCACCGAGCTGCGCAAGGTAACCACAGATCTCCACGCCTGCTCGATGAGCGAGATAGCGCCGCGCGATCGCGCCCGCCGCAACCCGCATGCTTGTTTCACGCGCTGACGAACGGCCACCGCCGCGGTAGTCGCGGATACCGTACTTGTGCTGATACGTGAAGTCAGCGTGTCCGGGGCGAATCTTGTCCTTGATGTCGCCATAGTCCCTGGAGCGCTGGTCGGTATTCCGAATCAGCAATCCGATCGGTGTGCCGGTGGTCTGTCCCTCGAATACGCCCGACAGAATCTCAACCTGGTCGGGCTCATTGCGCTGCGTGGTGTGCCGCGAGCGCCCGGGACGGCGACGATCGAGGTCGGTCTGAATATCGGCTTCCGTCAGCGGCAGACCCGGCGGACAGCCGTCGACGACACAGCCCAGGGCCGGACCGTGACTCTCGCCAAAGGTCGTTACGACGAACGAGCGCCCAAAACTATTTCCCGACATCTGCTTCCTCTATTCGCTCGAGATCGGCCTTGTTTAGCAGGAATACGCCCTGCCCGCCGTGCTCGAATTCGAGCCAAACGAACGGCAAGTTCGGATAACGCCGCTCGAGCGCCCCCTGACTGTTGCCCACTTCGCAGACAAGTATGCCGTCATCCGCTAAAAAACGCGCCGCATCTTGCAGGATCAAGCGCACTGAATCCAGGCCGTCCGCACCGGCTGCGAGACCCAGCTCGGGCTCGTGCCGGAATTCGGGACCACGATCTGCCATGTCTCCTTCATCGACGTAGGGCGGATTGCTGACGATCAAATCGTAGCGGGCCTCCAGTGCTTCGAAGAAATCCGAACGGACGAGCCTGACGCGACCCTGGAGGCCGTGCCGTTCGATATTTATCGCAGCGACGGCAAGTGCATCTTCCGAAATATCGACCGCATCGACCACGGCATGCGGAAACGCGTGGGCCAACGCAATCGCGATGCAGCCGCTCCCGGTACCGAGGTCCGCGATCCGCCGGACCCCGTCCGGCTCGACCCACGGCTCGAATCTCTCGTTGATGATTTCGGCGAGCGGCGAGCGCGGTACCAGAACGCGCTCGTCGACGTAGAATCGCTGACCTGCGAACCATGCTTCGTTGATGAGATAAGCGAGCGGCAGGCGCTTATCGATCCGGCGCGACACCAGCCGCTCGATCTCATCGATGTCTTCGTCGGCGACCTCCCGACCGTACGCAGCCTCTGCGTCCTCGTGCCCCAGATCGAGACATCCGAAGACCAGCCACGCGGCCTCGTCGACGGGATTGTCGGTGCCGTGCCCGTAATTGAGTTCGGCCTCGTCGAATCGCTTCGCGATCCGTCGAATCAGATCTTCGACGCTTATTGACCCGGACATGACCAGTGCTGAACCCAAGGAACCTCGGAATCTTACACGGGTCGGTGCAATGCAGTTAGAATTGCGCGCCTGATCTATTCCCTTCCTCTCTCATGCGACCCGCGAACCTAATCATTGCACTATTGTTGGGCTTTGCCCTGGCTGCCGGCATCTGGGTAGCGCTGAGCCTCACCGGAGCCGCACGCGAGCCCGCCACGGCCACGGTGCTGCCCACGACCATCGAACTGCCGTCCGTTTCCCTTGCAGACCACACCGGGCGCCCCGTTGATGAGAGCGTCTTCGAGGGCCAGTGGGACGCCGTCTTCTTCGGTTTCGCAACCTGCCCTGACGTCTGCCCGATTACCCTGCAGGCACTGAGCGACGCACAGCGCCAACTCCAGCAACGGGGCAACACTACCGTTCCGCGCATCGTCCTGGTAAGCGTCGATCCGGAGCGCGACACTCCGGAAGTCCTGTCGGAGTATATTCAGAACTTCGGTGATGGCAGTCTTGCGCTGACCGGCGAGCTCGAGGAAATTCGGGTGCTGACCTCTGCTCTCGGCATATTCTTCGACAAGCGCTATGTGGATGAGGAGTTCTACACCGTGGATCACTCCAGCGTCGTGCTCCTTGTAAATCCGCAGGGACGCGTCACAGCCTTGTTCAGCGGACCGCACCGCGCGGAGAACTTCGTTCATGACCTTCCTATTGTGACGCGCCCATGAAACGACTGTTCGTCCTGGCGATTGCGGCACTGGCCGCATGCAGCGCGGAAGTACAGCCTCCGCTCGTCGCCTCTGACGTCCGAATTACCGGCCCGATGACGCAGATGAAGGCCGGCTACATGACGCTCACAAACAACACGGACGAGGCGATAACGATTACCAGCGTGAGCAGCCCCCAATTCGGCCGCGCGGAGATTCATGAAAGCGTGATTGAGGACGATGTGGCACGCATGCGTCCGGTCGGCGCGCTCACGATCGCACCTGGCGAGCCAGTGCACCTCGAACCGGGCGGCAAACACCTGATGCTCATGCAGCCTGTCGGCGAACCCGAGGCGGTTACCTTGAATTTGTACGCCGAGGACGCATTGCTGCTATCTGTCCAGACGGAACTCGAGTAGCACCGACGTGTTTGCACGCATCTTCGTTGGCCTGCAGTTTCTGCTCCCGCGTCATTGGATCACGGCGGCCGTATATCGTATCGCGCGAATCCGCACGTCGAGCATCAAGAACGCGCTCATTCGCGGCTTCGTGCGCCTGTACGACGTCAACGTCGACGAACTGAACGCCAGCGTTCCCGAGGACTTCGCGACATTCAACGAATTCTTTACGCGCCCGTTAAGGGACAATATCCGCCCCATCGCTCCCGGCGAAAACACCCTCGCCTGTCCCTGTGACGGCACCGTTTCCCAGGCGGGCCCGGTTCGTGCCGGCGCCTTGATGCAGGCCAAGGGACGCGG
>CALZMR010000111.1 GCA_945788575.1 uncultured Woeseiaceae bacterium | reverse complement strand
GCTGGCGATTCCCATCGCGTCACCACCGCCGGATCCAACCTCGTAAGCGGCCTGCCGCTCTTCGACGATGACCCGCGCGCCCGTATCGCCATCGGCCTGTTTGGGATAAAGAGTCCCGTACTCGTACATCTCCCTGCCCGACTGACCGTGATCCCGCTTCGGGTTCGCCTCGGCCTTGCCCTTGAGGTTAGTGTCAGGAGTCTCGTAGTTGTAACTGTCGAGGGCGACCTTACCGGTCTCGACCAGATGCTGCAGCTCCCAGTGGTGGATGTGGTCCTCGTCCCGTGAGTATTGCGATTCGGGGGGATAGAACGGGACGTCCGCGTATTCCGGAAAGTCCACATGCGCGCTCGGTGAGTCCGAAAGAACAAGCTCGTGACTGCCGTCCGCATGCTTGAAGAAGTAGTAGATTCCCTCTTCTTCCATCAGGCGGCTGACGAAATCGAAATCCGTCTCGCCGTACTGGACGCAATAGTCACGCTGGCGATACGTTCCGGACAGCGACTTGTCGGCGGAGAAACCGTGGCCCTTGAATACGTCCGCAATGATGTCCGGCACGTTCTTGCCCTGGAAGATGCGGTTGTCCGAGGCATGTTTGAGAAACCAGATCCACGGGCGAAGCACTGCCGTGTAGCGCAGCAGATGGCCCTCGGCACCCGCATACGACATCTGGCTGACGATGCCGTTGAAGTGACGCTTCTCGCCCTTGCGAGTCACGATTGAAACAGTGAGCGGCTGCCCCAGCTGGTCGTCGAGCTTGAGATCGTTCTTCTCGGTCAGAAGTTCGACGGTGTACTCGAATGGCCGGCCGAGTTCCTCGGTGCCCTCGAAACTCTGAACGCGAATATCACTGGCGCTGAACGCCGTCGACACCGTAACGAACTGCTCGTCGGTCATATGAGTGAATCCTCGCTTGGCGAAGCCGTTGCCGGTTCGCCGACCAATTGCCTGTTGTCTTTGAACACTAGCGGCATTTATGTGGCTATCTGCCCGGCCGGGCGCGTTTCAGTTGGTCTTTCCTGCGATCGAGAGGCAGGATTCTTGTTCATCGGACCGGCCGGCGGTCGTGTTCAGCTTATATCTTGTCGTCCGTACAAACAGGCGCCTAGTCACGCACCCATTTGAGCACCGCTTCCTCGTCGGTGGTGTACATATAATACCCTCGCCACAGGCTTTCTTCGTCGATAATTACGGGCGTCATGCCCTCGTATTTCTTGTCGGCGAGGCTTTTGAAGGCCGCTTCCTGGATACGGTTCTCGTTGACCCACGCTTTCCAGCGCTCTTTGTCGCGAGGCTCGAGCTTCGTGCCCCGATCGGAAGCCGACCGAAGCGCATTGGTGAACTCGAAGTAGTTTTGTTCGACGATTCGAACCTGGCTCATCGGGTCGGTCCTTGTTGGTTGTTCCGCGTCCACGCATGCCGTCATCCAGCGCCGGGCGATTAGCGTTGCAGGCGCTCGCACGGCGATCCGCGGGACTCCGTCAGCTACACTAGTGTGCAGCGCCCCTCGGAACATCGCAAAGTGTACCGCTCAAAACCCAATAACTCCAGTAAATTCAGGCTGCTAGAACATGAATATAGAATTTAACGTCGGCTTCGGCAAAGAATCGGATCGTCGCGAGGGCGACGCTGTCAGGAATGCCATGGTGATCGGGAACTTCTCGGGATCGGCGCCAACAGACGGCAACGCGATTCGACATATGTTGAATGTGGACACGATCGAACTCGACGCCGCGATCAAGCAGGTTGGGGCCTGCGCGACGGTAGGGGTCGGCGATGCTTCGCTTCGGATCGGTTTCCAGTCGATCGACGACTTTCATCCGGATGCGCTGCTCGGGCAGATTCCCGCGTTCTCGGCCGCGATGGAGCTCAGACGTGCGCTGGCCGACCCGTCGAAGGCGAAAGAAGCTGCCGAGCTTACCCGGCAGCTGCTTGGCATCGAGGGCGCGCCAGAGCCCGCTCCGGCCGGGGAAACGGCCAGTCAGCCGGAGACCTCGGACGATCTCTTTACACGCTTGCTCGGACAAAAAGTCAGCGCAACGGATACACCGAATCCAGCGGTTCGCTCGACGTTGGATCGCCTCTTGAAGCAAGCGCTCGACGAGGATTCCGTACCAACCCCGGATGCCGGCGCACTGGAGCTTCGGCGTCAGCTGGAGATCTGGATCGCATCCGCGCTCCGAGATTTACTGCGTTCGCCGGATTTCCGGCCGCTCGAGACTGCCTGGCGCTCGTTCGCCTGGCTTCTCGAGACCGTCGAAATCGACGAAACGCTCGCGATTTGGCTCGTCGACGTAGACGACTCCGATGCCGCTCGCTGGGCCGAAGAACTGCCTCGTCGGATAGCCGCTGGGCCAGGATCGGCCGAAATACTGATCGTTTTGCGCAATTTCGGGGACGACGATGCTTCGCTCTCCGACCTCCGCGCGCTGGGCGCGGTATCGGCTGCGGCGAACGCCCGTGCATTCGCTGGCGCCAGCGCGGCGCTCGCGGGCTTGACGGGCGACATCGGCTCACCGCTGGCACTCGACGGTTCGGACTTCGGCGCGGCGGCGCCCGACGGCTGGGACGACCTGAGGTCCGGTGCGGGCAGTGTCTGCCTCGGTTTTCCGTCGCTGCTGCTGCGGCAGCCGTTCGGCGAGCGTACCGACCCAATCGATGCCTTCGATTTCGACGAGCTTGGCAGCGCCCCAGGCCACGACGATTTCCTTTGGGGCAGCGCCGGAACCGCGCTTGCCGCGATGAGCCTGGCTGACACGTTGCTCGTGGAGGACAGCCTGTTGGTCACTTACGACGACGGCTCGGGTCAGGCCATCAAGCCGGCGACCGGCGCATACCTGACCGATTCGGCGGTCGACGCTCTGCTGGCACGGGGGATCGTGCCGCTGCTCGCGGAGCGCGGCAGTACGCGTCTGCGTGCTCCGCGCCTGCAGTCGATTGCTATTCGAGCACTGTAGGAAAAGGACCGGAAGCTACTCGGCGCGTAACTGCCGCTCTAGCGACTGCGATTCGCGAATCCTGGTATCGACCTGCTGTACGACGATCGAGCGGATCGTGTTCTTATACTGAGATGCCCTGCCCCACGCGTCGCCGGAGTCGGCATCGCTCCACTTCGCCAGCCAGAGTTCAGGGTCCCACATAGTCTCCCACTGATTGAGTATGGGAGGCGTCACGGACCAGTACAAACCGCAACGTGGGTCCTGTGCCGTTCCCGCAACTGCTCGGTCGGCGTCGGTGGCAACATGCGTAGCACTCATTCCCACGCCGATGTCGATAAGCGACGACGTATTGGCCGCAATCGACGTAACGCTCTCAGCGACGAATTCGGCGAGTTCCCCCAGAACCCCGAAAGCACCGGCCGAATCGATTGGTGTCGCTGCATCGACCAATGCCGAACGCAGATCCGATTCGGCGATCTCTCGCATAGTGTCGAAGTGCGACAAGAGAACCGGCCGTATCTCGTGAAGTCGATACAGGCGTTCACGCACGAGATCGATAGCATTCGGCGGAATGTGAATCACCAGCCCGGCCGGGAGAGACGAGCCGCTTTGCAGATGCTCCCGGATCGCTGCATTGGATTCGATCTCGACGATGGCCAAACTGGACGAGAGCCGGTACTGCCCAACGAGCGCGTCGAGCGTATCGCCGTCTCGCGTGGTATGAACTGAAGCAAACTTGATACTCATATCTCAAGAACTCACAAGCTGCCGATGACGAGCAAGCCATTCACCGGTTTGTTGGATTCAAGGCGCAGTACGGCTCGCTCGATCGCCGCCACATCGAACCCGGCCGACTCGAGACTTTCCTGCACGTATGGCACTTCGTGAGCGTATCGACCGCTGCCGGCCAGCCGATAGCCATCATCCATCTCGTCGTCCAGAACCTCTACCGAGAACGCGAACAGTCCCTCCGGTCGCAGCGTCTCGCGGGCCGCTGCAAGGCACTCGTCCAATGCGCCGAAATAGACGAGCGTGTCGGTCGCGACAATCAGGTCGAAGGACTTCGGATGAGTGCGCATGAAGTCCACGAGTTCGCCCGCGATCAGTTCATCGTAGTCGCCGCGCTTCTCCGCGCGTTCGAGCATATTGGTCGACAGGTCCACGCCAACCAGACGCTTACAGCGCGTCCGCAGGAACGGTCCGCACAAACCCGTTCCGCAGCCGGCATCGAGAATGTCCCCGACAACACCATCGACGTGCTTCTGAATCAGCGCATCCATCAATGTCGGCGTCTTGTACTCGAGTTTCTCCAGCGTCGCATCGAAGGTGTCCGCGAAATCGTCGAACTCCTCGCGGATGTAGTCGTCCGACGCTCTGGCCGGCGCATGCCCCGTCTCGCATGCCGCACGCAGGTGACTTGCGGTAGCCGATTCCGGAAATGCAGCCAGCCAGCGATCCAGTATCTCGATACGCTCCTGGTCGCGGCCCTCGGTTCTGTATATTTCCGCCAGATATCGATAGGCCCGCGGCAGATCCGAACGTCGAGCCAGGGCCTCCAGATAGTACCTCTCGGATTCGTGCATATCCCCGAGTTGCTGCAATGCCGTGCCTGCATTGAAGATTGCCTCGACGAAATCGGGATCACCGTTGAGCGCTGCCAGGAAATGCTTGAGCGCAGTCCGCTCGTCTCCGCGTTGCATGCAGATCGTGCCAAGGTTGTTAGTGGCACGAACATTGGCCGGATCGATTTCGAGGGCCTGCAGGTAGAGCGCCTCTGCCTCGTCCTGCATTTTCGCCGCTTGGCGCACATTACCGAGGGTCACGATCGTGTCGGCGTTGCCTGGTGCTTCTTCGTTGGCCTGCTGCCCAATTCGCCAGGCAGCCTCGATATCTCCGCCCTTCGTCAACGCATTGCAGTAATCACGCAGAACCGACGCGCTGGCTCCGCCCTGGCGCACCACGACGCCGTACTCGTCGGCCGCGGCCCCGTAGTCGGATGTCCGAACCAACAGACGGGCGAGGTTGATTCGGGCATCGATATGGGCGGGCCGAATTTCGAGGGCACGGTCGAACAATGCCCGCGCCTCCTCAAACTCCTGCTTCCCGAGCAGCACGACACCAAGATTGTTCAAGCCGTCGGCGTAGTCGGGGCGGGTAGCGAGCAGATTTCGAAGCGTGTCTTCCGCGTCGCTGGTCTGCCCTAACAATAAGTAAGTACTCGCCATATTGTTGAGGCAATCGGGAAAGTCCGGCTTGAGCGCGAGCGCCATGCTGAAGCAGGCGATCGCATCGCGATATTCCGCTTTGTTCTTGAGAACGACGCCGAGATTGGCGTGGAAATCCGCGTTGTCCGGCGCAATCTCGATCGCAGCGCGAATGCCGTCCTCGGCACGGTCGAGATCGCCGAGCGCGAACCGCGCCATTCCCATGAGATGCAATGCGCCCGCATGCTGTGGCTCGAGATCCAGGAAACGGCTGTAGAATTCCGCGGCCTCCGTCAGGCGACCGGCCGAGTGTTTGGCAACCGCAGCTTCGAGTAGCGCCTCGGCACTCGCGGCGTCGGACTCAGCCATCGGGCTTTCGGCCGACAGCGAGAGTGCCGGCCACGGGTTTGCCGCCCTCCGTCCTCGGCACGATTTCCTCGAGCGCGACCACCTCGAACCCGGCGTTCACCAATTCGGAGGCCAAATATTCGACATGATGACTGTAACGCCCGTGATGTTGCAGCCTGTAGCCGCTGTCAAATTCGGCGGGGTCGTGCCGCTCTACGGTAAAAACCAGATGGCCGCCTGGCGCAAGAATGTCCCGCGCAGCATCGAAAGCCTCGTCCAGAGCTCCGAAGTACACAAACGTATCGACGCAAATAACGGCGTCGAAGCTGCGCCCCGCAGCGCGCATGAACCCGGTGAGTTCCGCCTCGTGCAACTCATGGTAGACATTCCGACGCTCTGCCTTCTTGAGCATTCGAGGCGATAAATCGACGCCGATGAGCTCGCTCGCGTGCGAATGTACGAGAGGACCGCAAAGGCCGGTTCCACAACCGATATCAAGAATGTCGAGCGACTTGCCGAGCGAGCCCGCAATTTCGGAGACTCGATCGGCAACGAGTCTCGGCGCCTTATACTCCAGACGAGCGAGCGCCTCGTCGAAACTCACTGAGAACGTATCGAATGTCTCTCGAACGAAATTATCCGATGCGCGTTCCGGCACATCGCTCCCGCCGAACGCGGCCAGCATGTGTCGCGCCGTCGCGTCGTTCGGTTGTCGCTCGAGCAGCCGTTCGAGGGCGTTGATCGCGTCCTGCGGACGGCCTGACTCAAACAGAATCTTCGCGATTTCCTTCGACGAGTCCTCGGACAATGGTTCGAGCTCGTCCGACTTCGTATACGCCGAAAGTGCCTCCTCGAACATCTTCTGGTCGCGATAGATATTTCCGAGGTTGTGCCACGCTTCGTGATTTTCGGGATACAGCTCGATCGCTTTCCGGATCATCTGCATGGCCTCATCGGTCTGCTTCAATTCCCGCAGAATCGTCGCCATGTTGACTAGTGTCTCGGGATGCTCCGGAGCGAATTGCAGCACCTCCCGGTACGTCTTCTCGGCCTTTTCGAGCTTGCCGGACTCACGGAGAATGTTGGCAAGATTGTTGAGCGCGTCCGGGTGGCCCGGCGCGAGCTCCAGCGAACGCTCGACCAATTTGATCGCGGCTTCGCTGTCGCCCATCTGGTGCGATGCCACACCCAGAAAGTGCAGCGCGTCCGGATGTTCCGGTACGACCTTCAGAACGTCATTGTAGAGCGTCGACGCCTCGTCGAGTTCACCACGCTTGTGGAGCTCGACCGCCATATCCATAGCGCTCTCTACACTAACCCTAATCGGATCGCCCATGCCGCAGTGTTCCTTTCGGAATGCTCAGTCGAACTCGTACGTGAAGCTAGAGTCTTTCACGCCCACGTGGACCTTCGCGACCGGGCGACCCTCCATCATCCTCGTCAGAATCTCCTCGCTGACGGACGGCAACACCGTGTTCGTCAGGATCGAGTCGATCATACGACCACCGCTATCGACATCGGTGCAGCGCTCGGCGATCAATCCGATGACGTTATCGTCGTAAGTGAACGGTACGCCGTGATGCTCCTGCACACGCTTTGTTATCTTCCGGAGCTGAATCTGCGAAATAGCAGTAATCATCTCGTCGTTGAGCGGGAAGAAAGGTATTGCGACAAGACGTCCGAGTAAGGCCGCCGGGAATACTTTGAGCAGCGGCTCCTTGAGCGCCTTCGCGATTCCATCCGGCGTCGGCATCAGTTCGGGATCCTTACACATACTCATGATCAGATCCGTGCCGGCATTCGTCGTGAGGATAATCAAGGTGTTCTTGAAATCGATCACGCGACCTTCGCCGTCTTCCATCCAGCCCTTGTCAAAGACCTGGAAGAATATCTCGTGCACGTCGGGATGCGCCTTTTCGACTTCGTCGAGCAGCACGACGCTGTACGGCCGGCGCCGGACGGCCTCGGTCAGCACACCGCCCTCACCATAGCCGACATAGCCTGGCGGCGAGCCCTTGAGCGTCGAAACGGTGTGCGCCTCCTGGTATTCACTCATATTGATCGTAATGATGTTTTGCTCGCCGCCGTACAACACTTCAGCGAGTGCAATCGCAGTTTCGGTCTTACCGACACCCGAGGTGCCGGCAAGCATGAATACGCCGATCGGTTTTCCGGGATTGTCGAGGTTCGCCCTGGACGTTTGAATACGCCTGGAGATCATGTCGAGCGCATGATCCTGGCCGACGATGCGTTTCTTCATATGATCGGTCAGGTGCAGCACGGTCTCGATTTCATCCTTGACCATTCGCCCGACCGGGATACCGGTCCAGTCGCCGACCACCGAGGCAACAGCCTGAGCGTCAGCCGTTGGCAGGATGAGCGGCGACTCGCCCTGCTTCTCTGCGAGTTCGTCCTGCAGCTTCTGTAGTTTGCCGATCAGCTTCTTGCGATCTTTCGCGCTCAAGGCCTCGTCTTTCGTTGTGTCGTCCTTCGCCTCCTCGGCCTTTTGTTCCAGATCGCTCTGTGTTCCTTCGACGGTTCCCGTCTCTCCGCGGAGCTGCGCGCGAATTTCGAGAATCTCGTCGACGACCGTCTTTTCGGATTGCCAGCGCTCATTGAGCCCGGCGTGGCGTTCGCGCTCCTCCACAAGTGCGGCAGCATTGACTTCCCCACGCTCGCCGACGTCTATACCGGCCGAATCCTCATTCTCGATAATCTCGTGTTCGCGCTCCAGCGCCTCGATTCGGCGGCGGGAGTCTTCGACTTCGGCCGGTTCGGCATGCTGACTGATGGCGACACGCGCACAGGCCGTATCCAGCAAGCTCACGGATTTGTCCGGCAATTGCCTCGCGGGAATGTATCGATGCGACAGCCTTACCGCCGCTTCGAGAGCCTCATCGAGCAACTGCACGCGGTGGTGCTTCTCCATGACCGAGGCCATGGCCCGCATCATAAGAATCGCGCGCTCTTCGCTCGGCTCGTCGATCTGCACGAGCTGGAAACGGCGGGTCAGGGCCGGATCCTTTTCGATGTGTTTCTTGTACTCGGCCCACGTCGTCGCGGCAACGGTGCGCAGCGTTCCGCGTGCGAGAGCCGGCTTGAGAAGATTAGCCGCATCGCCCGTGCCCGCCGCACCGCCGGCCCCGATGAGGGTGTGTGCTTCGTCGATGAACATGATGATCGGCTTCTCGGACGACTGCACTTCTTCGATAACCTGCTTGAGCCGGTTTTCGAACTCACCTTTCATGCTCGCTCCGGCCTGCAGCAGGCCCACGTCAAGCGA
>CALZMR010000110.1:1733-10513 GCA_945788575.1 uncultured Woeseiaceae bacterium | reverse complement strand
CCTGGGTGGGGTGCTCGGCGCCGCGCTCGGCGCCGCAATTACCTGGTATTTCTCCGTGACCGGGCTCTATATCCCCGGCATGGACGAGATGGCGGTCAAGTTTAATCTGCCGCCGCGCATGTATCCGCAGATCAGCACCCTGTCGCTCACGCTGGGGCCGATCATCGTATTCACGTTTTCGCTCCTGGCTGCGATCTACCCGGCCGTTCGCCTGAACTGGATGCGCCCTGTCGAAGCGATGAGGGCCGTCTGATGAACACGCTTCGAGTACTGGCGATGCTCGCGTGGCGCAATCTGTGGCGCAATCACCGACGCACGTTCATCATGCTCGCCGCCATCAGCGTCGGCGTCTGGGCAATGATCTTCATGACCGCGCTCACCCAGGGCATGGTCAACGACATGATCGAGGACGGCATAAGCGCGCTCCCGGGTCATGTGCAGGTCCACCATCCGGACTACCGCGACGACCCCAACATCACCAACCTGATCCCGATCCCCGACAGCGAGTTGAGCGCGAGACTCGAGGCAGCGGGCTTCGATCGCTGGGCCACACGAATCAAAGTGCCGGCAGTGATTACGAGCGAACGCGACTCGCGCGGAGTCATGCTGCTCGGCATCGACCCGTCCCGGGAGCAGGGGCTTACCTTCATCGACGAGTCGGATCTCGACGGCCGCTTCCTCGAGAGTATCGAGGACGGCGGTATCGTCATCGGCCGCGAGCTCGCCGACACCCTCGAGACGGAAGTCGGCAAGCGCGTCGTCGTAATGAGTCAGAATCCGGACAATGACATTGCCGATCGGGGGTTCAGGATCGTCGGTCTGTTCGGCGCCGACATGCCGCAGTACGAAGAAGGCTTTGCGTTCGTCGGCAAGCAAACGCTGCAGCGTCTGCTCGGCGTCGGCGATTTCGTGAGCGAAGCGGTCGTGATGGGTGACGACTATCGCGACGTCACTGCCGACTACGAACGGCTCCAGGCGCTGTTCGACGATAGTGTCGTTGTCCAGCCCTGGACGGAGCTGGATACCTATCTGGGCACAATGCTCGAGGTCATGGATGGCTTCGTCCTGATCTGGGTGATCGTGATCTTTCTCGCGCTTTCTTTCGGCCTGGTCAACACGCTCGTCATGGCCGTGTTCGAACGCGTGCGAGAGATCGGACTGATGCTGGCGCTGGGCATGAGGCCGTCGAGCATCCTCGGACAGATCATCGTCGAGTCAATGCTGCTGCTCGTGATCGGCCTCGCGATTGGTAACGTGCTGGCGTGGGCCAGCATCGAGCCGCTCAAGGGCGGCATCGATATCTCGATCGTTGCCGAGGGCATGGAGATGATGGGCGCGGCGGCCGTGCTGTATCCGCAGCTGCGAATGGAAGACGTAGTGCTGGCCAACGTCGTCGTTCTCGTCCTCGGTTTTCTCGCCAGCCTCTCTCCGGCGTGGCGCGCATCGAGGTATCAGCCCGTTGAAGCCATTACGAAGGTGGACTGAGCGATATGAACAGGAGCAGGTCCGAATGAGTGCCGTCAGATGCATCGATCTTTGCAAGACCTACCGTCAAGGCGACGAGGACATCAAAGCGCTCGATCACCTGAGCATCGAGATCGACAACGGCGGTTTCGTCTGCCTGTCCTCGCCGTCGGGTGGCGGCAAGACGACGCTGCTGAACGCGATCGGCGGGCTGGATAAGCCCGATAGTGGTGAAATCTGGATCGACGAGCAGCGCATCGACATTCTTAGTAAGGGCGAGCTCGCCGAGCTCAGGCTCCGGAAGATCGGTTTCGTATTCCAGGCCTACAACCTGATACCGGTACTGACGGCCCGAGAGAACGTCGAGTTCGTCATGCAGGTGCAGGGCGTCGCTGCCAGCGAGCGTCGCGAGAAGGCTCTGGCCGTGCTCGACGAAGTCGGGCTTGCCGGGCTCGAGGATCGTCGCCCGTCTGAAATGTCGGGCGGCCAGCAGCAGCGTGTTGCCGTCGCTCGTGCCGTCGTCTCGCGCCCGACGCTGATCCTCGCCGACGAACCCACGGCGAACCTCGATTCGAAGACCTCGGATGGCCTCATGGACCTGTTCGCGGAGTTGAACGAAAATCACAGCACGACGTTCGTCATCGCGACGCACGATCAGCGCGTCATGGCGCATATCCCGCGACTCGTCAAAATGCTCGATGGGCGGATCGTCGATGATATTCAACAGACTGCTGCCTAAGCTCCTTTGCGGGTCTCTGCTCGTGCTGGCGTCCGCCGGCGCTTACTCGGCTGAGATCGGCGGCCACGCGAAGGTGAGCGATACGACACGCACGTTCCCGGCCGACAGCCTGATCCGCGATGCCGTCGGCGCGAACTCGTCCGACCTCTCGGCCGAGCTGCGCCTCAACTTCGACTGGCGCAGCGACGCATGGTCGGTCGATGCCGACTGGCAGGCCGCCATCCTGCACGGGGACCTCAACGAACTCGCGGCATTGTTACCGCCTGAAATTGGCGCCGGCTTCCTCGCGGTGCCGAACGACGATCGGCGTCTGATGCGACTGACCGACGTCGTGAGTACGTCGGGCGATGCAGTCCTGCTGCATCGGCTAGACAGGCTGGCGCTGACCTGGACGGGCGAGCAAACGGTCATCCGATTCGGCCGCCAGGCGCTGACCTGGGGTAACGGCCTGTTCTATGCGCCGATGGACCTCGTCAATCCTTTCGATCCCGCCGCTATCGATACCGAGTACAAGGCTGGCGACGACATGCTCTACGGCCAGTACCTCCAGGACAATGGCAACGACCTGGAAGCGGCGATCGTCTTCAGGCGGGATGCCGCGGGCGACGTCGAGTCGAGAGAATCGACGGCCGCGGCGAAGTATCACGGCTTCGCGGGTGAGTTGGAGTACGACCTGCTCGTCGCGCAAAGCTACGACGACCCGGTGCTGGGCATTGGCCTGCGGCGGGGTGTCGGCGGGGCACTGCTGAGTGGCGACCTCGTAGTGACAGACACCGACGACGATACGGTCGTGCAGCTCGCGGCGAACCTGACCTACTCCTGGGTCGCCTTCGGTCACAATATGAGCGGTGCCTTCGAATACCACTACAACGGCTTCGGCCAGTCTGACGGACGCTATGGGCCCGCCGAGCTCGCCGCCAACCCGGAGCTCTTCGAGCGCCTCGCGCGCGGGCAGATATTCACACTCGGCCGCCACTACATCGCAGGCAGCGTGCTCATCGAGATGACGCCGCTATGGACCGTTACCCCCGTGCTGCTGGCGAACGCCGAAGATCCGAGCGCGCTGCTGCAGCTCACCTCGACCTATAGCCTGAGCGACAACATGACGCTGCTCGGCAGCATCAACGTGCCGATCGGACCGGGTGGATCGGAGTTCGGTGGGATCGAGACGGGTCTGCCGGGCCGTAGGTTCTCGACCGGCCCGAGCGTATTCGCGCAGTTCGCCTGGTACTTCTGACCGGCCGCTAGTGGCTCAGTCCGATAAAGATGAAGCCGAACACGGCCATGATGCCCAGTACAAATCCCGCGAAGAGAATGAACAGGCCGATATGGAATCGTACGGCTCCGCTCGGGCGCTCTTGAGGCGGCAGTACCGCGCTCCGACCGTTGGCGATGACCAGTTCGATACAGGCGAGCCCGATCCAAAAACCGGCGATGGCTACCTGAGGAACCAGAGCCGAGCCCGTACCTCCGCCGACGAAATACAAAACGACCGCGGTGAGCATGACTACAAAGGCAAGTCCGATCAGCGAATAGCCTGTGTTGACCGCGAATCTCTCGATACCGGTTCGCGGACTAACGAGGACGGCCTGCGTAATCACCTGTCGCAGTCTGACGCTGAGCAGCGCGACGACCACGACACCGTAGATCATCACGAACCATCGGAAGCCGGTGTAACCCTCTGGATACTCCATGCCGTACTGGAAGTTCAGGTTGACGAGTGAGATCGCCATCAGGGCGCAGATTGCCCCGACGTGGAACCTGTGCGCGATGGACGGATTCATGAATTGGGGCTCCCGGCCACATTGGACGTGTCTAAAGTACTACGTTCCAGCGTTAGGCGGGTTCAGGGGCTGGGAGCGTCCTGCAGATGGTGCAGCAGGTTATCGAATGCACCTGCTGATGTAGCGCCGAATACCGGGTCGCTTCCTTCGAGACTGCCGAGCTCGACGGATCTGGGCGCCTCTTCGAGCATCGCATCGGCGCGCATGAACAGGTCTTCCTCTTCCCACGCCATGTGCCGGCGCAGCCGGTGCACATAATCGATCATGTCGTGTAGCACATGATCGCGAGTGACGGCCGTGCCCGCCATCATCGCGTCTATGTCATTGCGCAGTGACTCGCCGAACGTGGCGATCTCCTCATGATCTTCCTGTACATGCTCGAGGCCGTCCGCGACGTTGCCACCTGCTGCCTTCATCTCCGCATACACCAGGTCCTCCCTGGGATGATGGATCGTGTCGGAGTAAGTGGTCATGTAGATCATGATGTCGCGAAGCAGCTCGATGTCGGGCTCTCCACCGGCGTCGACTTTGAGCATCTGCGATTCGACAATGTCCAGCAGCCGCGACATGTTGCGGTGGTCTAGCCGGAGTTCGGCGAGGATCGATCTGAGGTCCGTGGTCACTGCGGTATCCCGGTATTGGTCCTGAGTTCATCATGGTCGCGGGCTGCGCTCGGTGACATTCGGAATTCCCCTTATCTCGCTACAGGTATCGCCTCGAAGTCGTCCGCGGCTTCCGAGCTCAGCAAGGCGTCGGCCAGCGCGGCGATGAGACTCTGATTCGAGACGTAGACCTCGCGATTGACGTTCAGGAGCGTCGAGATCTCGACCTCGGACAATTCTCCGCGCGCGACTTCGTCGTAAACCCGATGATGCAGGCGCTCATGGAGCCGCTCCGCCTCGTTCTTGAACTCGACGAGGGCCTCGAAGCGCAGTGGATCGAGCTCGGCGTCGCGCAGCGGCGCGAGCATTTCGTATATGCCGCGCACCGATTCGCGGAATTGATCGTCCCAGGCGTTGAAGCGGTCGTTGACCGAATCGCGGAAACTGGCGAGGTCGTGCCGCAGGTCGCGCACGCTCTTGGCCGAGTGCACGGCATTGCGAATGGCCGGAATGATCTGGCCGAGCCGCGCCGACTCATCGGGCTCCAGTTCCGCTCGAGACAGAGCCAGCGCGTAGCCGAGGATCTCGCCCTCGAGCTGTTTGACGTCCCGATAGCAGGCTTCGAGGTCCGCGCCGCCGGAGAACAGCGGCACGCCGACGCGATCCGCGGCCGAGTCGTAGAACGTCGCATCCGGGGGCAGCCCGAATCCGACCTGATTCAGCGCCGCGCACTGGTCGATGAGCCGGAGGGTTTCACGGTCGATGTTTTCGATGGCTGCCTCGGGCACTGCTTTGGAGTCGGGACTGATGTGCCGCAGTGTCGGAGTCTCCTCACCCGTGAAACGGCGCGCGAGCCAGCGCGCAAGCTGCCGGATCCAGGGCAGAAACATCAGAACGCCGACGATATTGAACATGCTGTGGAACGCGACGAGCGCCAGAAGCGGGTCACTGATACCCATGACGTCCGTGACGAGCGCCAGCAACTGGTCCAGGAATATGAAGGCGACGACATTTGCGACGACGTTGAACAGAATTATGGCTGCCGCAACCCGTTTCTTGTCGACCGAGCCGGCGAGCGCGCCGAGCATCGCCGTGATAGACGTCCCCAGGTCGGCGCCAATGGCGACAGCCGCTGCGGCAGGCAGGGTGACTGCGCCCGCGTAGAGGGCACTCAGCGTGATCATGATCGTCGCGGAGCTCGATTGTATGATCGCGGTAATCAGAAAGCCGGCCGCGACGAAGGCGAGGAGCGGATAGCCCGCCAGCGATTCCGGGTCGAACAAAGCGGTTGCAGCAACGGTACCGGTCTTCATGAACGCGAGTCCGGTCAGCATGAGCCCGAGAGCGACGATGAGCGTGCCCGAGTTCGCTGCCCGCGATCCGGATTTCGACCAGACGACGATAAATCCGCCCACGGCGACGAGCGGCAGCGCAAGCGCCTCGATATCGAGGCGAAACCCCACGGTGGCGACGATCCACCCGGTTGCCGTCGTGCCGACGTTCGAGCCGAAGACTATGGCGATTGCGCTGGCAAGCGACACGATGCCCGCGCCGACGAACGCCAGCACAATCAGGCTCACGACCGAACTCGACTGCAGCGCCGCCGTCGCAACCGCGCCGGCAATGACCCCGCCGGGAGGCGCCGCAGTCCAGGACTTGAGGAAGCGCTTGAACGGCCTGCCTGCGAGCGCCTTCAGGGCCTGCTCGAGCAGGTGCATGCCGAACAGGAACAGACCGAGTCCCGCAGCCAGACGCCAAAACTCGAATTCGCCGTCCATCACGTAATACTAGGCGCCACCGGCAGCCCGTTCCTTACGTATTAACCGTGTAACAGAGCCGCAATAGCGACGAAAAGTGGCTGTATAGCAAGCGTGCTCTCTTGACTAATGTGCCCTAAGCAGCCCCGCCGGACGGTGGGCCCGGTCTTCGTTGCGCGGCCGAAAACAGTCGGGCTGACGTCCGGCAAGCGCTATAATTTTGCCATCGCTTATCCGATGGGAAGCCCTTCATGCGCGCAAGACTCGCTGTAGTATTTCTGCTCATCCTGGCTGCCGGCTGCTCGGTGAATCCGGTCACGGGCGAGCGCGAGGTCGTATTCGTCAGTGAGGCTCAGGAACTCCAGCTCGGTCAGGAAAACTATGTGCCGTCGCAGCAGTCCCAGGGCGGCGTCTACGACGTCGACCCGCGGCTCACGACCTACGTGCAGCGGGTCGGTAACCGCCTGGCAGAGCATGCCGCGCGCGATCTGCCGTACGAATTCGTCGTACTCAACAACTCGGTGCCGAACGCGTGGGCGCTGCCGGGCGGCAAGATCGCGATCAATCGCGGTCTTCTGACGGAGCTGAATTCCGAGGCCGAGCTCGCCGCCGTGCTCGGCCACGAGATCGTGCATGCTGACGCGCGCCATTCGGCGCAGCAGATGACGCGAGGGATGCTGTCACAGGTGCTCGTCGTCGCAACGGCTGTAGCGACGAGCGACAGCGACTACGGTGATCTCGCCGTTGGCGGCGCCAGTGTCGGCGCACAACTCATCACGTCCCGCTACGGCCGCCAGGCCGAGCTGGAGTCCGATCGCTATGGCATGGAGTACATGTCGCGGGCCGGTTATGACCCGCAGGGGGCCGTCGACCTGCAGGAAACCTTCGTACGCCTCAACGAGGACCGGCGGTCTGACTGGCTGAGCGGCCTGTTCGCGAGCCATCCGCCTTCCCCGGAACGAGTTGAGGCCAACCGCCAGACCGCGGCCTCGCTTCCTGCTGGCGGCCGCATGGGGACGGACGAGTTCAGACTCGCTATGCAGCGGACGATGGATACCAAGCCCGCCTACGAGGTCTATGACGAGGGCCGTCAGGCGCTGGCCGACGACAATCCGGAAGAGGCGTTAGCGCTCGCCAACCGGGCGATAGACCTGTTCCCGGACGAGGCGCACTTTCATGCGCTTCGTGGCGACGTTCGACTAACCGAAGAGAACTACGGCTGGGCCGTCACGAACTACACGCGCGCGATCGAGCGGCGCGACAACTTCTTCTATTACTACCTGCAGCGCGGTCTCGCCGAACGCGAGGAGGGGCTGACGGATGCGGCGGTAGACGATCTGGAACGCAGCATCGAGCTCCTGCCGACGGCACCCGCGCACTACGCGCTCGGCCGGATCGCCGAAGATCGCGGCGATATCGATACCGCTCTCGCGCACTATCGAGTCCTCATCAATGCGGGCGGGGAATACGGCCGCGTGGCTGCCGAGCGAAGCGCCAGGCTGGACCTGCCACGCAATCCGGGCGCGTACCTGGAACGGCGCTGCAGCGTCGATCAGTCCGGCACGCTGATCGTCGCCGTGCTGAATCGATCCCAGGTGTCCGTGGCGAACGTGACGTTCGTCGTGAGCTACACGGACTCGGCCGGGCAGGCGCAGTCACGAGAAATGATGATGCGTGGCATTATTCAGCCCGGTCAGGGCGGCACGATCAGCACCGGGCTGGGGCCCTTTGTCGGCGGCAGCTGTCCGGTGCGCGTGGTGTCGGCGAATATCGTCGACTAGGGCTCGCTGGAGCGAACCTCTTCGATCCACGCCTCGATGCTCGCGCCGAGCATCGGCAAGGTGACGCCGCCGTCGACGAGCACGCGGTCGTGGAACGCACGGACGTCGAACTGGTCGCCCAGCGCTTCCTCGGCATGTGCCCGTAGCCGCTGAATCTCCAGGCTTCCAACGAGATACGAGGTTGCCTGCCCGGGCACGGCCGCGTAGCGGTCGATCTCCGACGACACCCCGTCATAACCCTCCGCGGTGTTCTCGAGCATGTAGTCGATCGCCTCGTCGCGCGTCCAGCCCATCACGTGAATGCCCGGGTCGACGACGAGTCTTGCTGCTCGATAGGCTTCGTTGGAGAGCATGCCGAGGCGGGCAAGTTCGCTGGAGTAGAGTCCGGCTTCGTCGGCCAGCCGTTCCGAATACAGGCCCCAGCCCTCCGCCATACCCGAGACGAACATGTAGCGTTGCACGGGGTGCAGGTTCTCATTCAGCAACGCGACCGACACCTGCAGATGGTGCCCGGGCCATGACTCGTGAAATGCCGTCGATTCCTGTCCCGCCCGGCTGATCCCCTGCGGGTTCCAGGTGCCGACCTGGTAGGTTCCCGGTCGACTGCCGTCCGCTGAGCCCGCGGAATAGAAGCCGCCGCCCGAGTCCTTTTC
>CALZMR010000110.1:0-1629 GCA_945788575.1 uncultured Woeseiaceae bacterium | reverse complement strand
AGTCCGGCATCGCTTCTTTGCCGCGGTCCACGGCGGCCTGAACGTAATCGAGCATCGCCTGTTCGCTCTCGAACGTGTATTCGGTGTTGCTGCGAAGTTCGTCGAACAGTGCGAGCAGGTCGTCGGTGCCGAAGGTGTTGACGGCGATGTCCATCATTTCGGCCTGGATTCGCTCCATCTCACGCAGGCCGGCTTCGTGGATGTCCTGCGGCGCCATCGGTAACGAGGACCAGTAGCGGACAGACGCCTCGTAGCAGGCTGCGCCGTCCGGATTGCCGGCGACTCCGATCTCATCGCGGCCTTCGTACTCGTGAACCAGGAAATTGCGATAGGTCGCGAGGGCCGGGATCACGGAGGTCTCGACGACCTCGCGATATTCGCGGACGAACGACTCGCGATCCGACCGTGTCGCCGGATTGAAGAACGGCGATTCCTCAACGGGCGTTTCGACCAACGACGTGAATTGATCGATGACCGCCGTTACGTTACTTGCCGGCGCCGCATAGCCTTCCTCGAGACCGCGCTCGAGATTGGCGATTTCCGTGTCGACGAAGCGGGCGATGTCTTTTGCGCGAGCGAGTGCGGCGTCTTGTTCTTCATCCGTGCCGACCGGCTGCTGGGCCAGCGTCGAGATCACGGAGTACTGCCAGCCCGTCCACGTCGGGCTGACGTTCCAGATGTCCATGCGGCAGACACGCCGGTCGATCAAAGCCTCGAGTCGCTCGAGCGTGAACCGCGCAGGCACCGCCGCGTCGCCGAGTTCGGCAGGGTCCAGCCCTGACAATTCCGCATGCCAGCCGTCTAAGCTTTGGTTCCATGCGGCAAGTGCCTCATCGGAATGATCGCCGAGGCGGTCCATCGGAGCAACCGGGTAGCCGACTTCGTAGACCTCCTCGGGAAACTGGGTGTAGTAGGCATCGACGAATTCAGCCGCAATGCGGTTTGCCGTTTCGGCAGCGCTGGGTGGCTCGGGCGGCGTCGATTCTGCGCATCCGAATAGGACAAAGCTCATCAAAAACAGGACGTTATATTTCACAGCCAATACCCTTGCACGGTCAGGGAAGCATGAGAGCATACAAGCCCTGCGCTGAACAGCGTAGGGTAGTATCTGCATGCGCGGCGGGAACCTCGCCGCAGACCCGGTATCCAAGTACAGGCGTGGCTTCAATCGGAGAACCATCGATGAAAGCAGTGATCGTCGCGATCGCGGTCAGTCTGGCCGCAGGATTTACTCTGGGCGGCGTGTTCGGCGAGACAGAGCAGCCGACCAGCCAGCCGAACCCGGCCGAGAGTGCCGCCTACATCGACGCCGGCGCGCCGATAGAGCAGCGTTTGGCCGCTCTCGAGCGGGTTATCGCCGAAGAGCGCAACGCCCGCGTCGTGCTCGAGGATCAGCTCACCATGCTGTTCGACGAACTCGATCGTATCGACGGCGAGACGTCGCGCGGTGGGCCTCAGGAAACCACCGTGGTCAGCGCTGCGGAAATCGCCGCCGCCGAGGTTCTGACGACGCAGACCCCGAGTTCGCAGCGCGAACGATCTGTCGATCAGCTGGTCGAGGGCGGCTTCAGTGAGGCTCGCGCCGACCGGATCATCGAGCTCAGCGCCGTGTATCAGTACGAAGCAATG
>CALZMR010000109.1 GCA_945788575.1 uncultured Woeseiaceae bacterium | reverse complement strand
CTTGGCGTTGTCGCCGCCTTCATGGCGCGACCCTAAGCCGTATTTAACCAATCACAAGAATTTCGAAGATCGCACCGTAAGGCCCGGAAAAAGCGATACAATCCACCAATCCAACACATAAATTCATCAGCTCGGGGGAGACCTGAATGAAATACAGAAGTGTATTCGCCGGCGTCGTACTGGCGATCGGTGTCGCACCGGCAGCTATCGCGCAACAGAGTGGCGCGACGCTCGAAGAGATTGTCGTTACCGCCGCCTACCGTGAACAAGGCCTGCAGGACGTGCCCGTGTCCGTGTCCGCCGTGACCGGCGATCGGCTCATCGAGACCGGACTGCAAAAGGCCGAAGATATCCAGTTCCTGGTGCCGAACTTCAACATCAACGAAACAGGCATCGCGACCAACATCTTCATCCGCGGTATCGGTTCGGGTATCAACCAGGGCTTCGAACAATCCGTCGGCACTTACATTGATGGAATCTACTACGGTCGCGCCCAGCAGATTCGCTCGCCGTTTCTGGATCTCGAACGCATCGAGGTATTGCGCGGCCCGCAGTCGATCCTGTTCGGCAAGAATTCGGTTGCCGGCGCACTGAATATCACTACCGCGCGTCCGACGGACGAGTTCACGGGCCGGGTATACGTGTCGAACGAGTTCGAGGACAACGAGACGGTCGTCGAGGGCGTGCTGTCCGGTCCTTTCTCGGACAACGTGCGTGCACGTGTTGCGGCCCGCTCTCGCCAGCTCGACGGCTTCGTTACGAACGCGACGCTAGGCGTCGACGAGCCGAATCGCGAGGACTGGTCCGTACGCGGCACGCTGGAAATAGACGTGTCAGACAACCTGACGGCGATCTTCCGTGCCGAGATTGGCGAGTTCGAAGTCCTGGGTCGAAACATCGAGGTTGTAGGCGAGTTGCCTGCTGCCGCCGGACCGTTCACGGGGCTACGTTACAGCGAGATTCTGTTCGGCGGCTTTGCTCAGGACCCGAGTGTTCTCAACGTCGTACAGGACGGTATTCGATCGTCAAACGGCGATTTCAGCAACAACGAATCGCAGACCTTTTCGCTGACGCTCGACTGGGGCATGGGCGAGATCGACGTCAAGTCGATCACCGCCATCTCGGACTTCGAGTATGACGAGTTCTGCGACTGTGACTTTACGGGCGCCAATATCTTCGGCGCCGCATTGCAGGAAGAGTATTCGCAGTTCAGCCAGGAAATCCGGCTGTCCTCACCCCTTCGTGACAACTTCGACTGGATCGCCGGCGTCTACTACCAGAGCAGTGATCACGACTACCTGGATCAGATCGTCGTCGAGGCAAACTCGATACTCGTTCCCGCGATCAACGCGCAGTCACCCGGCGGAGGTACCCTTGTCTCCGGCACTCGGGCCGCACGCATTGCCAACGTCGAGAACGACGTCATTTCGGCGTTCGCGCAGTTCAACTGGCACTTGAGCGACACGTTCACGCTGCAGCTTGGCGGCCGTGTGACCAAGGACGAGCGCGATGGAATGCGCACGCTCGACATCGAGCTCGTCGACGGATCGCCGCTGCCAGCGCCACAGTTCGGTGCCGCGGTCGTGTATGCCGGCCTGTTCGGCATCACATCGGAAACTCTCGTTGCACTCGCCGGACTCGGCGATCCAACGTCACAGTTCCTGGTCGGGCAGCTGGGCTCGTTGCCAGTGGCTGGCTCCCGTGACAACACCGAGTTCTCTCCCGAGATCAAAGGCGTCTGGCAGCTCGGTGACGACGCGCTGGCTTATGTGTCCTGGTCGAATGGCTTCAAGTCGGGCAGCTTCGACTTCCGTGCCAACAATCGCAACTTCTACCCGGACATGGCGACGTCGTTCGAATTCCAGGATGAAGAGGCCTCGAACTTCGAGATCGGCGGTAAGTTCACGCTCGCCGGTGGCGCAGCGGAGATCAATGCCGCTGCGTTCTTTACGGATTTCGAGGACCTGCAGGTCTCGATCTTCGACGGCGTGCTCGGCTTCAATGTCGGAAATGCAGCAAAAGCCGAAATCTCCGGGCTTGAAGTCGACGGCCGCTGGGCGGCCACCGACAACCTAACCATTAGCGGCGGCTTCGCATTGATCGACTTCGAGTTCACGGATTTTCCGCGGGGCCAGCCCTACGTCGGCCAGCCGGTTGAACCTGGCTGCATTGATGCGGACATGAATGGTGTCCCCGAGCTGTGTCCGTACACCGGTAAATCCAACCAGGCTGTCGCGGACTTCCAGGGCAACCTGTCGTTCAATCATTTCCTTTCGGTGGGCGGCGACATGGAGATCCGGACCATCGTCGACATCCTGCACATGGGTGAGTACGACGCGTCCGCGACGTTCGATCCGGCGTTGGTCCAGGATTCGTACACGATGTTCAATGCGCGCATCGGTTACGGTCCGCAAGACGGCAGCTGGGAAATCGCGCTGCTCGGCAAGAATCTCAGCGACGAGCAAGTGCTGACCTTCGGCGGTGATGTACCGCTGGCCGGCAGCACCTTCGGGGCGAAGTCGAACTACGCGTTTTACAGCCGCGGCCGGACGCTGTCTCTGCAAGGCACGTTGCGATTCTAATTGCCAACGTGTTCTCTACAAGAATCCGGGCCCTATGGGCCCGGATTTTTTTTGTCGCCGGTAAGCTCTCGTGAGGCCGCTGCGCGCAGTCGCGCGTGGCCTCCTGCGACTCGGTGGCTGGACTGCCGTCGGCGGCACCCCCGACGTGCCCAAAGCCGTCATTATTGCCGCACCGCACACGTCTAACTGGGACGGAATCTGGGCGCTGATCTACAAGGTCGCCGTGGGCCTGGACGTTCATTTTTTCGGCAAGCACACCCTGTTCTGGTTCCCGCTCGGCAATCTTCTGCGTGCGCTGGGCGGGGTGCGGTTGGATCGCGGCGCCCCTGGATCGTCGATCGAAACGGTCCTCAAGGCCTTCGCCGCTAACGAATCCTACTATTTCGGACTGGCGCCCGAAGGCACTCGGCGACTTCGGCCGCACTGGAAAACCGGTTTCTATCGAATCGCCGAGCGTGCGGACGTGCCCGTGATCCTGGGTTTCATGGATTTCGGCAAGCGGCGCATCGGACTGGGGCCGACACTCGAACTCAGCGGCGACCGCGAGGCCGACATGGCGCGCATTGCTGCCTTCTATGCAGACATCGATGGCCGCCACCCCGAGAAAGCGAGTCCGATCGAGTTCGCCGACGACCGGTAGACTCGCCGTAATGACTGAGAGCGACCACAAGCGATCGATACGCAGCTTCGTCCGCCGGACCGGGCGTTTGACGGCATCCCAGCAGCGCGCCCTGGACGAGATTTGGCCGAGCGTTGGCGTTCAGTACGGCGACGATCCGCTCGACTGGGAAACGCTGTTCGGTCGCGACGCGCCCCGCGTCGTCGAGATCGGCTTCGGCAACGGCGACACACTGGTCGCTCAGGCCGCGGAACGTCCGGAGGCGGACTTCCTCGGTATCGAGGTGCATGAACCCGGCGTCGGCCACTGCCTGATCAAGCTCCGCGAGGCCGAGGTCAGCAACCTGAGGCTGCTGTCCCACGACGCTGTCGAGGTGCTCGACCGACAGATTCCGCAGAGCTCCGTCGATCGGATCAATCTCTATTTCCCGGACCCGTGGCCGAAGAAGCGCCACCACAAGCGACGAATCGTTCAGCCGGCATTCCTCGAACTGTGCTGGAGAGCATTGCGTGCTGGGGGCGCGCTGCATATTGCCACAGACTGGGCCAACTATGCCGAGCACATCGACGAAGTTCTCGAGGCGTCGCCTCGATTCGAACTCGAGGAACGGCGCGAGCATGCGGGCGACCGGCCCCTCGAGCGTCCGCAAACGAAATTCGAGCGCCGCGGTCTGAAGCTCGGCCATCGGATCGTCGACTGGCGCTACCGAGCGATCGAGTAGTTTCGGCTTGCTTGCGAATATTTCAGCCTCATCTATAACTTTAGTAGGACGTACGTATTTTCGGCCAACCAGAGGGCCCATGCGATGGCTGTGCAATACCCGCAGATCGGGAAGTGGTTTCGCCGCCCGGGCGGTGCGCTTTTTGAGGTGGTCGCCATTGACGAGGACGACGAGACGATCGAAATCCAACTCTTCGACGGCACGATCGGCGAATTCGAGCTGGATCGCTGGCCGGAGCTATTCGTCGTCGAAGTCAGTGCGCCCGAAGACTGGTCCGGTTCGGTCGATATGGATCCGGAAGACTATGCCGGCAAGAACGACGGCGACATTCCGACTGGCTTTCACGACCCGCTGTCTTTTCTAGACAAGCTGTGACCGTCCAAGAGACCCCTGCCGATGCCGCTGCTCAGTGGTCGCGCCGCTCTGCGCGCGACACAGCCATATGCCTCGTCGTTCCGGCCGTGCGCACTGCTATCGCTCCGAGCTATGGATCTGTGTCGAACTCCTGCCAGTGCCCTCCGCTCAATCGGTGTTAGGCTCCTCTAACGCGTCGTGTGCTTGCACCCGATCGAGCGAGTCTCACAAACCCGGGAGTAAACGTGAGCAGACTATTCCTGGTTCTGGCTACAGCCCTGCTGATCGCAGGCTGCGCAGAATCGCCGGAGGACAGTGTCATCGGCGTCTGGTTCGATACAGACGAGGACGTCACGGTGCAGTTCTTTAAAGACGGGATGATCATCGTCGATGACGGCGAGAACAGCCTCTCAGGCGACTATCAGATTATGGATGAGGACCGCATCCGACTCAGCCTCTCGCCCTCGCCGGGGTCGGAAGTCGCATCAATCGTAGTGGGATACAAGCTGAGCGGCGACAGGCTCGTCTTGATCGCTCCGGATGGTGACAGAACGACGATGATCAGGACAGACCCCTGAGGTGACCGGTCGAGTCGTGCGCTCGCATTCGATGCACCAGGAATCGAAGACAGAGGAGCGAACGTGAGCAGACCATTTTTCGCTGTTGCTGCCGCCCTGTTGATTACAGGCTGTGCCAAATCGCCGGAAGACGAATTCATCGGAGTCTGGTTCGATGTAGATGAAGAAGTCACCGTGCAGTTTTTCGATGAAGGAACGATCGTCGTCCAGGAACAAAATGACTCTTTCTCTGGCGACTATCGGATTCTGGACGAGAATCAGCTCCGTCTCGATCTCTCGGAATCAGGGTCCGAACCCAGAACTATGGTGTTTTCCTACGAGCTTGACGGCGATGCCCTCACTCTCATCGCCCCGGACGGCGACAGAGCCAACTTGACCAGGGTTGGCCCCGGCACGAGGGAACTCACTTCGCCTGCAGCGATGATCAGGGCGCAGGTGACCGAGGGGCTGAATCTGTCTGCCGGCGCAAAGGCCGCGGTAACCGAGTTCTATTTTGACATGGGGACGTGGCCGGCGACGAATGCGGAGGCCGGGCTGACCGATGCTCACGAGATCTACACCAGGTATGTCGCATCCCTCGCGGTCGAGAACGGCGTCATTACCATCACCTACGGCAACGATGCTCACTACGCGATTCAAGGAAAGACCATGCTGCTGAAGCCGACCAGCAACGTTGGGTCAGTCTCCTGGAACTGCAGCAGCCCGTCGATCGATCCTGAATACTTACCGGCGGTCTGCCGATAAGGTGCTATTGACCCGACGTGCCGAGCAAGGATTATCCGGGCCCGTAACGAAAATCTCTAAGCCGAGGCGCCGTTATTCGCGGCCCAGCATCCGATAGGTCGTCGCAATGTTTATTGCAATGGGGCCAGCGGCCGGGCCAAGTATCAGTAGCAGAAATATGGGTAGGTTTATGTAGTCGAAGAAGCTCAGCCTGGCGACCCCCAAATGCCACGCGACCACGGCCATCAGGATAAACATGTAGGCGACCGCAACGGCGCGCCAGAAGAAGCTTCGTTCGAGGATCTGCCTCGGTGACGGCGGGTTGGAACCGTCGGGCGTGATCTCTTTCCTCATCAGGTCGACCAGCACGAAGATAGCTACCATGAGCAGAGCAAATCCATAGAACGGAAGGAACAGCGATCCGATAACGATTGCAGCCAACAGCACGACCAACGCAGCGACGAAGAAGAATTGCCCACGCGTCATATGTCGTAACCTGCCTTTATTGGACCTGCGCTGTAGAGGGTGCTGCCAGCCCCAAACGTCGTCACTTCGTAGTGTGCGATATCAACTCATCGAAGAACGCCTCATAGAATTCGTCATTATCGAATCCCCGCCGTGGCAACACATGAAACAGCCACGGGTTGATCTGCAGGACTATCGCCGTTCGCGTCTTTTCGATCTTGGGAATGGAAGGCCAGAAATTCAGCGAGTCGTTGGCCTCGGTACGCTCCCGAAATCCGGCATCTTCGATTGTGTACGTGTGCTGGCCGAGCACGCCCGACTTCACGGTCGAGTTGATCAACACGAACACGAGCGAGAAGACGAACATCACCACGAAGATGAATATGCCGCCAACTGCGGTGAAGACAAGAAAATAGGTCCAGCCGAGACCGGTAGAATCTTCCCGGATATTTAGCAGCGCGATTGCAGCCCCCATGAGCACCGCGAAACCAAGAGTGATCAGATTGGCCTTTAAGATAAGCACCTTCGACATATTGAATCTGAAGATGTCTCCGCGCGTGATATTCAACTCTACCTGCACGTTTGCATGCTCCGTGGCTAGAGGCAATCGGGGCCGGTAACGAAGACCTCGCCGTCGCGAACCTCGATCTCGACTTTTCGCAGTTCCCGGCCTTTGCACGGTCCGGCGAAACACTCGCCGCTGTCTATCCGGTACATCGCGCCGTGCGACGCGCAGATGATCGCGTCTCGATCTTTGGTCAGGAACGAGTCCGGACGCCAATTCAGAGGGTGCCCAACGTGCACGCAGAAGTTCTGGTAGGCGTAGACGTTATCGCCCTGGCGTACGACGAAGCCTTTGTACGGCCAGTCCCCCTCGCCGATCGAGAATTCGCGGCAGCCAGGATCATCTATCTCGTCCAAGCGCCCGACGACGACTTCCTTGTTAGTCACTGCTGCATTGCCTGTTGACGCATGGGTGTTCGCTCACTCCTCCGGTTCACATTGCTTGTCAACGGCCCATGAACCGGGCAAAGCTTCGTACCACCCGCTCCAGGACTCCGGGGCCGGATACATTGAAGTGATCTCCTCGCGTGCTTCCGATTCCAGCAGCGACCAGGACTGGCCAAATCGCAGGATGTATTCGTGCCGATCGGCTTCGTACCACATCGGAGACAAGCGAACTGAATCGGGAAATACAATCCACGGCGGGAGCATTTCGTCCATGGGATGCTCCAGGTCATTGACGATGGCGTACGCTCTGGCGCAGCCGAGCGCGGCGCTCTCGGTGGACGACTCAATCGGGGAACGCAATGCCCAGTCAACGACCGAGTCGTCACTGGCGAAGACATCCAATACCACGGCTCCCTGACTGGTTTCGACTCGAACCAGAAAAACGGAATTGGGTATATTTGTGGATTGATGGTGTGTCGTTCGGTGAGAAAAAGTCACCCGACTTATCGCCAAAGGCTCGGAAATCGCCAGATCTGATTTCTTCCAGTGCTCCTTCGCGAAAGCCGGATCCGCACCAAACTGCCCAAGGGTCGATTCAAGCCCGTTGGCATACAGGCTGTCTGTAAGCTGGCCTATCGGTTCCAATGCACGCTTTTCCAGCGTGGATTTCTGATGCCAGATTGCGCCTGCACCGATCAACAGTGCAATAACAACAGTTGCATACACCAGCCCCGCTTTGGTCCGCGTTGTTCCCATATTTGTGCCGTCGGCATTCACCCGCACGACGATGAAGGCCAGAATGACTGAGGGGGTCCCCATGGCGGCCGCATAGATGAAGAAGTCCGTATAACCGTACGCCTGTTGCACGTCGCCCGAGTATCCCGCGACGAGCTTGCCCACGAAGACGGATAGCGAACTGAAGAGCGCATACTGCGTGGCTGTGAACGAGACGTTGGTCAGACTCGACAAGAAATAGATGAAGACGGTACCGGAGAAACCCTGGGCAAAGTTGTCGAAACTGATCGTGACGATGAGCGCCCAGATATCCGGACCCGTGTACGCCAGGTAGACGAAAAACAAGTTTGTTCCGGCGATTAGTGTCGCCGCCAGGATCAGCGATTTTGCCGGACCGAATTTGACTGCGGAAATGCCGCCCGCCGCGATCCCAAACAGCGCTATCCAGAGTCCATAGAGCTTCGCAACGCTCGCGACTTCCGATTTCGTAAAGCCGATGTCATCGTAAGACGGATTCGCCAGAATGCCGAGCACATAGTCGCTGATCCGGTAAAGCGCGATGAAAGCGAGCATCATGGCTGCAAACTTCCCGTACCGGCTGAAGAAGTCGACGAACGGACCTATCACTGATTTCAGGAACCACGGAACGAATCCATCGTCGAAGATGCGACCATCCTCATCAACACTTTCCGGCACAGCCGGTTCGCGAGCAAACAGCGTCGTAATAACTCCGACGACCATGCACGCTGCCATCGCCTGGTACGCGATCTCCCAAGACATGAAGTCCGCGACATACAGGGCACCGGCCCCGCCGACGATAATAGCGATGCGATATCCATACTGGTATGCGGCGGCCAGCACAGGCTGCATGTCCTCTTCGGCGCACTCGATGCGGTAGGCATCGATCGCCATATCCTGGGTCGCCGAAGACACTGCGACAGCCACGGCGACAAATGCGAACGCGCCAATCGCCGCGGCCGGATCCATGGCCGACAGCGTAATCAGGCTCACTCCGATCAGCAGTTGCGATAAAAGTAACCAGGAGCGGCGGCGCC
>CALZMR010000108.1 GCA_945788575.1 uncultured Woeseiaceae bacterium | reverse complement strand
CTGGGCGCAAAGGTCGAGTTCGCGCGCGGCTACGCGATGTTGCTCTACGAGCGCGAATTGCACGACCGCTTGCTGATCGAAGTGATGCAGGCCGATCCCTACGAGGATGGACTGACGCTTTCGAATATTTTGGCCAAGGAAGACGCTGCAGAAATGCTGGCGGCGGCCGACGACTATTTTTAAGGACAGATCGACATGAAGAAACTCGTTTGGGCAATGCTGTTTCTTGCATTAAGTGGCAACGCGCTCGCCGCGACGCTCAGGGTTGCGACTATTACGCCGGAGAACTCGCAGTGGATGCGCGACATGCGCGCTGCCGCGGCTGAGATCCAAGAGCGGACTGACGGCCGTGTAGAAATCAAATACTACGGTGGCGGTGTGCAGGGCACCGACAGCACTGTACTCAACAAGATCCGGGTCGGAGCATTGCAGGGCGGTGCATTTACGCCATCGGCACTCGCGTCCATATATTCAGACATGAATCTGTATGGCCTGCCGCTCATCTTCAATTCCGAGGAAGAGGCGGCATACGTACGCGAGCGACTCGACCAAACGCTTGCCGAAGGGCTGGAGGATGCCGGCTTCGTGACCTTCGGCTTCGCCGCCGGCGGTTTTGCCGTGATCATGTCAAACGAGCCGGTACAGTCGCTCGATGACATGCGCGGCCAGCGCGTGTGGGTCCCGGAAGGCGACACCATCAGCTATGCCGCGATGGAAGCACTGAATCTCTCTCCGGTTACTCTGCCGCTGACGGACGTGCTTACCGGGCTTCAGACCGGCTTGATCGATATCGTCATGATGTCGCCGATTGGCGCGATCGTTCTGCAGTGGCATACGCGCGTCAAGTACGTCACCGAGATGCCGCTGGTTTACACGATGGGCTTCATGGCGATCGACAAGCGTGCTTTCGCTCGCCTGAGCGAAGAGGATCAGGCTGTCGTTCCCGAAGTGATGACCCGTACCTACGATAATTTCGACGTCGTGAACCTGATCGATAACCACGAAGCAAGAGATGCGTTGTTGAATACCGGCATCGAGTCCGTGCCATTCAATGAGTCGGAGCTCGACCGCATTCGAGAAGTTCTGGCTGCGTCGAACCTCGAGTTGGGCGAGTCGGGTGGCTTCACCCTGTCGCTCTATGAAGAGATGCTCGGCCACATCGACGAATACCGGCAGCTTGCGGCGATCACCGAAGATGCCACTGAACCTACCGAAGAGAGCACGGTGAGCGACTGAGTGCCGAGCGGCCTTAAACACAAGCTGCAAGTCCTGGACAACATCGGGCGCGTAGCGGAGAACGTTGCGCTGGTCGTGCTGTTCAGCACGATGATGTTGCTGGCCGTCGGCCAGATCGTACTTCGCGAAGTATTCGACACCGGCATCGTCTGGACCGAAGAACTGATCAAGCTGATCGTGCTTTGGCTGGCCATGGTCGGATCCATTGCTGCCGCCAGGGACGACCGACACATCCGTATCGACGCGCTGTCGCACGTTCTTTCGGATCGCGGCAAAGACGTCGTTCGCATCATCGTCGACCTGTTCGCCGCAGGTGTGTGTGGCGTGCTTGCCTGGTACACCTTTGAATACCTGCTGCTCGAGAAAGAGTGGGGCATGTCGGTACTCATCGAGACGCCTGCATGGGTCGCGCACGTCATCGTTCCGATCGCTTTCGTGCTGGTGTGCTACCGGTTTCTGGTACTTGTCGCGCTCAGGGTCTATTCGATGGTCCGCGGCGAGCCGCTGGTAGAGCCGGAATGATCGCCGTCAGCATCATTCTGATCCTTCTGGCCGTCCTCGGCGCGCCGTTGTTCTCGATCATCGCGACGAGCGCCATGATCGGCTTCACGAGCGACGAGCAGCCGCTCGTCATGATGTCGATCGAGATGCAGCGCCTGGCGGACATGCAGTTCCTGTCGGCGATCCCGCTGTTCACGTTCGCGGGATATCTGCTGAGCGAGAGCGATGCGCCGAAGCGCCTGGTCCGTCTCACGAACGCTTTCCTGGGCTGGATGCCGGGTGGTCTCGCGATCGTTTGCCTCGCGGCCTGCGCGTTCTTTACCGCATTCACCGGCGCGTCCGGCGTCACGATCATTGCTCTTGGCGCGATCCTGTATCCGGCACTCAAGCAGGACGGTTACAGCGACAAATTCAACCTCGGCCTTGTGACATCGTCCGGCAGCCTCGGGCTGCTGTTCGCGCCTTCATTGCCGCTGATTCTTTACGGCGTCATTGCCGAGGTGTCGATCGACAACCTGTTCCTCGCCGGCATCTTCCCGGGTCTGGTCATGCTGGCGATGCTGTCCGGCTGGAGCCTGTGGGTGAACCGGGCGAATCGCAAACCGCTGAGCTCGTTCTCGTTCAGGGAGCTCGGCGGCGCCGTGCGCGAGGCGATCTGGGAGCTGCCGCTGCCGTTCGTCGTGCTTGGCGGCATCTATTCGGGTTACCTCGCGGTCTCCGAGGCCGCGGCTATTACCGCGCTCTACGTGTTGATCGTCGAAGTGTTCATCATGCGCGAGATCAAGTTCACCGAGTTGCCTCAAATCATGCGTGCCTCGATGGTGCTGGTCGGCGGCATCCTGATCATCCTCGCCGTTTCCATCGCGTCGACGAGTTACATGATCAACGCGGATGTGCCGCAGAGGCTTCTGGAGTTCATCGGCAGTTTCGTCTCGAGCCAGACGACCTTCCTGATCCTGCTGCTCGTGTTCCTGCTGATCCTCGGTGCGATCCTCGACATCTTCTCGGCGATCGTACTGGTCGTGCCGCTGATCCTGCCGATCGCCGCCGGCTACGAAGTGCACCCAGTGCATCTGGGCATCGTATTCCTCGCGGCCATGCAGCTCGGCTATCTCACGCCGCCGGTGGGCCTGAACCTGTTCATTGCCAGCTACCGCTTCGAGAAGCCGATCATGCACGTCTACTCGGCGACGTTCCCGTTCCTGATTATTTTGCTGCTATCCGTGTTGATCATCACGTTCCTGCCGCAGCTTTCGCTGCTGCTGCTGGATTAGTGGGCGGTCATCAGCGCAGGTTGTAGGTTGCCGTGACGCCGTAAGTGCGTGGCAGATTCCAAAGATCGACCGTGCCAGCGATATTGCTGATGAAGGTATTGATGCGGAACGTCTCGTCGGTCAGGTTTTGACCCCACGCGGAGAATTCCCAGGGTCCCCGTCTCCATACCAGGCGAGCATCAAGCACGCCGTAGCCGGGCTCGCGAGCGGCCGCCGCATTGCTCGGGTCGAGAAAGAAGTCACTCTTGTAGGCGTAGACGGTTTCGAAATCGAGCGTCGCCCCACCAACCGGCAATGTGTACAGGCTGGTTAGGCTGTACGACTGACGAGAGGCCCTCGGCAAACGATTGCCCGAGAAATCCTGGGTGCCAAGCTCGTACACGTCGTACTCGGGGTCCATTAATCCGATCGTGGCGCCAAGCTGCCAGCTATCGCCCACGATCGCTGCCATATCGATTTCGATACCTGTACTCGTCGCCTCGGCATTACCGCCAACGAGGAGGGAACCAACGAGTTGGAAGACCTGAAGGTCCGTGTAGTCGATTCGGAACGCCGATACGTTGACTCGCAACCTGTTGTTCATCAACTCGGATTTGAGGCCGATCTCGTAGTTCGTCGCAATCTCGGGGTCGAGTGGCGTGACGGCCGCGCCCGGTGTCGTGGTCTGACTCTGAAACGCGCCGCTCTTATAGCCTCGGGCAGCGGTCGCATACAGCATCGCGTTGTCCGTAAACCACCAGTTCACGCTTGCTGTGGGCAGAAACTCGGTCCACGAGTCCTCCGCCACGACCGCGTAGGGCACTCGCAGAAACGACGGATCGCCGGTGCCGAGATATGCGAACAGGTCTTCGGGTCCGTTGGCGGGAATGCCCAGCACGAGAGCGGGATTAGGATTGCCGAGCGCGGTCAATAGTCCGACGTCGAAGGCCGGGTCCTCTGCGTTCGTTAGCGCCTGATCGATTTCCTTTTTGTCCCGCGCCCAGCGCGCTCCGATACTGAAGGTCAGCGAATCGGAAAACATCCAATCGAGCTTGCCGAACATTGCATAACTCGTCGTCCGGTTGTCCTGAATGAAGCTAATGTCTCCATCGAGAAGCGAAAAACCCATCGCGTCCAGCGGTGCCGCAAAACTTCCGATGAAGTTCTCCGATCGCGATACGTTCTCGCGCATAAAGAACACACCGGCGAGCCAGTCGATCGTCTGTCCGCCTTGTGAAGTGATGCGAACTTCCTGACTAAACTGATCGGACTGCTCAGCCGCCTGATCGACGAGATTGAACGGCGTTTCGCCCAGCGGCAGTCCCGCAAGGTCCTCGGCCCAGCTGTAGTCGGCCTCCCGATAAGACGTGATCGACGCAAGATCGAAGCTGGTCGCGTTCCAGTCGATGCGCAGCAGCGCGCCGCCGACGTCTCGCTCCTGCCCGGCCGCGATCGAAGATGCACACTTTCGAATGTCACCGCCTGTGCGGGCAGCGATAACCGGCGGGTAGAAAAGCGCCAGACCGAGAGGGTCGTTGAGATCGAGATTGTTAACGTTGCGGCAGTTGCCCTCCAACTGGTCGCGCGAGAAGTCGGCACTCATTAGTACGGACACCAGCTCGCCAACCCCAAACGCCAGTTGCCCTCGAAGGCTCAGATTGTCCGCATCCTGATAGTCAAGGCCGTCGATTACGTTCTCTACGAAGCCATCCCGCACGTGCCGGCTGAACGAGAACTTGCCGTCGAGACTATCCGTCAGCGCGCCGTTCACCAGACCCTGCACGGTCAGCCGGTTGAGATTCCCGACAGAGACACCGATGCGGCTGTTGAAGTCCGGTGATGGCTGGCGCGTGTAAATGCTTATCGCTCCGCCGACGACGTTTTTACCGAACAACGTTCCCTGCGGGCCCCTGAGTACCTCTACACGTTCGAGGTCATGAAGATCCATTGCGGTGCCGCCGGTCCGCCCGATGTAGACGTCGTCGATGAACGTGCCAACGGCGGGATCGCTGCCCGCCGAGTCGTTCGTATTGCCTATGCCGCGAATGAAGTACTCGGGTTCGCCGATGTTGAATTGCGTGAACGTGAAGTTCGGAGTCTCGAGGGCAACGTCTTCGATAGTGGAAATGGCGTCAGCCTGAATTCGGTCGCCGCCGATCGCGGTCACCGAAACTGGCACGTGCTGAAGACTCTGAACGCGTCGCGTCGCCGTCACGAAGATTTCTTCGAGGGTAGGCTCCGGAAAGGCCTGAGAGGTGGCGTCGTCCGCCTCGTTCTGCGCAAGCGCAAGGGAGCAATAGACCATATACAGCATCGCGCTCATGGCCGCGGCCAACGATCGTTTCCCCGTCATCGCCTTCTTATTGCCGTTCTGGTCGGTGATTCTGCGTCTTGCGTCTTGTGTCTTGCATCTTGCGTGTTCGGTCACGCGCTGTTATTCCCTGCAGCGCAGGCAGGAGTCTAGCCGAATTTCGCGCCGGAAGCGCTGTTGCGGCAAGGTTCTCTAGTTGCTAGGGTCTTTCGACCGGCCCTTTGGCCACGCTATGCGAGACGGGTGGCCCCCTTGACGGCAGATACGTTCTCATCGAGCACGGTGTTGACAGATGGTGGCCGCTTCCAGTTGTCGCGATCCGAGCTCAAGGGTCGCCCAGTTCTCCTTAAGACTATTGCCGCCGAGTTTGCGGATGCGGACGCCCACGCTCGGCTACATCGTGAGTACGAGTTCGAGGAGCGCATCAGTCATCCGAACGTCGTCAAGGCGATCGACTTCCTCGTCGCCGGGCCACGACCCGTCCTGGTGCTTGCCGACGACGGAGGTACTACGCTCCGCAGCCTGCTTGCCGACGGTCCGCTGCCTCTGCGTCGAGCCGTCGAGATAGGTGTCGGTATCGCGTCCGGACTTGCCGAACTGCACCGCCATGACATCGTGCATCGCGACATGTCGCCGTCGAGCATCATGGTTGACGATGACGGTGGGGTACGCATTGTCGACCTGAGCGAGGCGACGGTCGTGCCGAAACAACAGGCTGCTCTGATCGCGCCGTCTGTCATGCAGGGCAATCTCTCATACATCTCGCCCGAGCAGACCGGACGAATGCGGCGCGCCGTCGACTTCCGCACCGATCTCTATTCGCTGGGCATCACGTTGTACGAAATGATCGCCGGCGAAGTTCCTCTCAAGAGCAAGGAGCCGCTGCAACTCGTTCACGACCACTTGGCAAAGCGCCCGGATCATCTGTGTGCGAGACGAGAAGACGTGCCGCGGATCCTTGGCGATCTGGTTGCCCGGCTACTCGAGAAGGATCCCGCGGATCGATATCGCAGCGCTGTCGGCGCGGTCAGCGATCTGAAAATGATCCTCGGCGCGCTGGACCGCGGTCTGGATGCTGATGCGCTCGAACTGAAGGGCACGGAAGTTTCCACGAGGTTCCAATTCCCTGAGCAGCTTTACGGACGGGACAGCGAGCTGGCCGAACTCCGCAGGTGGTTCGATCGAGCCGTCAGCGGACAGACGTCGCTGGTTCTCGTCCACGGTTACTCGGGTGTCGGCAAGTCGAGCCTGATCGAGGAACTGCGGGGACCGGTAGTCCGCCGCAGAGGCTTCATCGCCGCAGGCAAGTTCGATCAGCTGGACAGGGGTTCCGCGTGGGGCGCCGTTATCGCCGCATTCACCGACCTCGTTCGTCAGCTCCTTACCGAGGACGACGATAGCGTTCGTCGTTGGCGGACCGAACTGAGGGAGGTCCTCGGCGACGGTGCCGGCGCGCTTGCGGAAGTCGTACCGAATTTCGCTGCGCTTCTCGGCGGCACGACTCCGCCCGAGCGGTTGGATGCGGTCAGCGAGCGCAACCGCTTCAACAGGCTTGTGTCACTTTTCCTGGCGACGATCGCATCGCCGCAACGCCCGCTCGTTATCTTGCTCGACGATTTGCAATGGGCCGACCCGGCGACAGTGGACTTCATCGAGCGGCTCATGCTGCACGGCTTCGAAGATGCGCTGCTCGTTATCGGTGCCTATCGGGACAACGAAATCGACGAGAGTCACAGCGTCCATCTGCTTCGGAAGCGCCTGGCCGCGAATTCAGTTGATTTCGGTGACATCGCGCTGGAGCCGCTGGCAGACGCTCCGATGTCTCAGCTCGTCGCAACTTCCCTCGGTCGCACGGAAGAGGACGCCGCACCGCTGACGCGGCTATGTATCCGTCGCACGGGCAGCAACCCTTTCTTCGTTCGCCTATTCCTGAGTTCCCTGTTCGAGGATGGGCTCCTGGTAGTCGATCCGTCGAGCGGTGCCTGGTCGTGGGACATGGAAAAGGTCGCGTCGCGCCAACTTACGGAGAACATGGTCGAGCTGGCCATGGACAAGATCGGCGCCACGAGCGAGGGAGCACAGAGCCTGTTGAGCCTGATGTCCGTGATCGGCATTGAAGGTGACTCGAAATTGCTGAGCGAAGCTACGGGCAGTGATCCGACGCGAGCGTTGTACGAGCTCGCTGCGCAGGAGCTTGTGATGCTCACCGAGGGAATCGGTGGAGGGACCTGGCGGTTCTCGCATGACCGGATTCAGGAAGCTGCCTGGGCGCGCACCGGCCCCGCGGAGCGGCTGGAGTATCACGAACGGGTCGGCGGGGTACTTAGATCTCGGTTCGAAGCGGGCGACACCGAGACGTCGATCTTCTCGGTGCTCAGACATCTCAACGAAGTCGCTCGACAAGCGAACACAGTCGACGTCGAGCTCGCCAAAATGAATCTGAACGGCGGCCGCGCAGCCATGCATGCAACCGCCTACGACGCGGCAGTGAGGTATTTCTCGGATGGCGTTGCTCAGCTTGGCCCGGGTCGCTGGCGCAGCCACAACGAGATCGCGTTCGCTTTGCACATTGGGGCCGCGGCCGCCGCGCGCCTTGCGACACGCTTTGAGGATCTCGAGCTCTGGCTTCGCAACATCTCCGAGTCCACCGACGTGCTTTCGCAACGCATGCAGGCGACACAGGTCGAATTGCTGTTTCTTGCCGACAATATGGGCGACAACCGCGGAGCGGTCGATGTTGCACGCGCCGCTTTCAGAGAGCTGGGCTGGCAGCTGCCGGTCCGACCGCGCTTGCCGACAGTTTTGTCCCAGTTGCTTCGGACCCGATGGATGCTCCGGCAGTACTCGATATCAGACCTCGAGAAGCTTCCGCCCATGGAAGACGAAACGGCACGACTGACGATGCGGCTGTTGAAAGACGTTGTGGCTTCCGCCTATTGGGTTGACCCGAATCTCATGGCGTTGATGATCTTCAAAGCCGTGCAGTTGTCGGTTAAACACGGCATGGATGTCGCCTCTCCGGTCTTTTTCGCCTCATACGGCATGGTGTTATCGGGCATTGTGGGAATTTGCGAGACGGGGCGGCAATTTGCTGACCTCGCCGTCGAAATGGCGGAGCGGATCGGATCAGAGGCACTTCCGAGCCGCGCACGATTCATCCGCGATTCGCTGGTTGCGCCGGCTACAACACCTCTACGAGACATCGACCCGAGCCTCGAGCGCTCATGGGTCGACGGTCTTGAGATCGGCGACATGGGCTACGCGACAGGCGCTTTCTTTTTCCGAGGGCTGCATCGGCTGTTCTATGGGGTGCCGCTCGAGACTCTCGATGAGGAAGTCGGGACAACCGTCGATCTGCTTCGCCGGCACGCGCAGATACGAAACCTCAATGCGGCACTTGCTCTGCGTCAGTTCGTCCACGAGATGCGTCACGGCACCGAACTAGGCGTTTCGTTCGCCGGCCCGCATATCGACGGCGAAAATCACCTTCGTGAAG
>CALZMR010000107.1 GCA_945788575.1 uncultured Woeseiaceae bacterium | reverse complement strand
CGCGACCGGCGCGACGTAACGAATCAGGCCGCGGACGGTCTCCCCCGTCGCGAGTTCCGCCACGGCCTCGTCGCCCACCACGACATGACCTGCGTCGAACTCGGACAGATCGGCTGTAACAATAATCCTGCGGTTATCGACGAAGGTCGCGATCGGATCGCCGCGCGAGACGAAGTCTCCCACCTCGACGGCGCGCGCCTGCAAGGCACCGTCGAAGGGCGCTCTCACATACATGTAATCGAGATCGAGTTCTGCCCGAGTCAGTTCGGTTCTCGCTGCTTCCAGCGCCGCGACCGCTTCCTGAAGCTGTGCTTCCGACACGTAACTCGACGAACTGAGCTGCTGGCGAGCGGCGTACTCGACTTCGCGCTGGCGGACGGTGGCCTCGGCCTGGGCAAGTCGGGCGCTACGGTCGCGCTCGTCCAGGGTTACGATGACGCCGCCTCGGTCGACGTTGCTGCCTCGGTCGGCGCCGATCAGATCCACACGGCCGTCGGTTTCCGCGCTCAAACGCGCGATGCGGGCCGGCGCAGTCCTGCCGTTGACGACGATCGTGCGCTGGACCTCCTCGGCCGACTGGGTGCGCACACGCACGCTGGTCTGCGTCTCGGCACGATCCGCGATCGCATCGTCGGCGACCGACTCGGTTTCACCAAGCTGGCCCGACAGCAGCCACAACGAGATGACCACGGCGATCGACGCGGAAATGAGCCACGAACGGTGCTGCGCGATTCTTTCGATCAGTGTTTGCATTCGTTATTCGTCCGGTAGGGGTCAGTTGGCGGCGCTCAGACGTACGTTCGTGTCATCGGTGAGTTCGTGTCCATGACTCTCGATGTAGTCCTGCAGGGCCTGCATTACGGTCTTGCCACAGCCGCAGACGAAACGCGTTCCAGCCGGCGTATCCGCGGATTCCTCCTGCTCGAGTTGTTCGAACATCTCCAGGTACCGCGCGATTTCTTCGAGGCGATTCGAGAGGACTGCGCGGATCTGCTCGCCCGTCATCAGGTGCGCAAACCACATCGTGGCGAGAAACTCGGAACGGACCTTGTGGCTGGGATCAGGCTTGTCCAGCGCGGTAATCAACTGTCCCCGGCCCGCTTCCGTAATCCGGTACAGCTTGCGGTCCGGTTTCCCGTCCTGGGGGATTTCCTCGCAGTCTACGAGGCCATCGGCGGCCAGAGAGGACAGCGCCGGATAGATCGACCCATAGCCGGCCGAGAAGAAATGACCGAAAGTCGATTCGAACTGCTTTTTCAGGTCGTAGCCGGATGCTGCTCCGTCGGTCAGCATTCCGAGGCACACGGTTTTGACATCCATAGCCGAACTCGCCGCATATATCGGGGTGATGTATTATATTGAATCGATATATAAACGCCAGCGTTTCGATGTAAGGATTTGTTACTAGGATAAACCCGAGTAATTTCAGTGCATTATGGACCTGCTCGCTGCGCTGCGGCGGGTCTCGGCCGCCAGAATTTGCGTTTCTACCGAGAAATCGCACTGCAAGAATGGCTGGCCGGAGTCCGCCGCCATGCGGCGAGTCTGCGTGCCGCCGACCGGGTCAGCGGGCGGTCTGCGGCGCCATGCGAAGAACCGGGCCGTGATCGAGGAACGCAGTGGCTGAAGCCCGGCAAGGCGGCGAACCGGGGCGCGCCAACAGCCTTCGCGGCGGTCCGAAGAACGAGGCCGCAGCATACACGCGCTTTTGCGCCGAGCTAAGCGAAGTACTGCGCCATGAACGGCGTCAGCAGACGGTCCTCGGGATCGAGCTGACGCCTAATGCGTCGGAAGAACTCGAGCCGGCCCGCATAGACCTGTCGAGCGTAGTCGGCTCGGACCGAGCGACTCTGGCTGAACAAGGGCACGCCCGCCCAGTATTCCGCGAAATCGGCGAGATCGATGACAAAGTCCTCCCAGCCGTTCGCCTGCGTGGAAGCCGATTGCAGCGCGATCATCGGCTCGTCGAACGAAGGCGACAATACGGCGCTCGCGTCGCGCGACACCCGATATCCGATGACCGGCACGTCGCAACGGTACCCCGATCTTTCAAAAGTGTTCTGACAGAAATCCCGATAGGCTTTGAGGACGAGTGAAAAATCGGAGGCCGGAAAGCACCAGGTCGAATACAACATCGGCCGCGTACTGCTCGCGGTCCTGGCTTGTGCGCAATTCGAGGCGTTCGTGCCGTGGCGCAGGAAGCGGCTGCTGACGATGCCCTGCGTGGCTTGCGTGACGCCGTCGATGAGGCGGTAGCGCACCGACTGAATCGGGAGCAGTCTTCCGAGCGATTTGACGACGTGCGGCAGGACCGTGCTCTCGCCCCAATCCTTGATCTTCCAGGGTGTAGACCAGGCGTTGCCACTCTCGGCGGCATAGCGGCGAAGGTCCAGATAGACGCGGTCCCGATAGGGCATGAGACAAAAGCGGAAGCCAACGTCGCTGTTCGAGAGCGTGTCGACGATGTCGCAGAATCCGGCGACGTTCAGGCGGCGGTGAGTCGCCGAGAACGTCGTGATCGGCTGCACTTTAAGGGTCGCCTCGACGATCACTCCGAGCAGGCCGTAACTCGAGCGAACGGCGGCCAGCAGATTCTTCTGATCGCGTGCAACCGTCAGCGGCTTACCCGCTCCGGTCACCAGCTTGAGACTCAGCACCTGGCTCGCGAGCGAGCTTTTCTTGTCGCCGATGCTCGGACCGAGACAGGGCGCGGCGATCGCGCCGCCGAGAGTCCGCCCGGTCATCTCGTAGCTCCCAGCCAGCTCCAGACCCTGCTCCGCCAGCGCCTCGGCGAGCGCATAGAGCCGAATTCCGGCCTGTGCCGTCACCGTGAAATTGAGCGGGTCGATGTTGAGAACCCGGTCGAGCCCGGATAGGCGAATCACGGTCCCGGCCGGGCTGGAATTGCAGTCCGTTGCGGACGTGTCCGCGCCGCAGGGGCGGATCGGGGTCGCGACATTGGCATCGCGATCCATTGATTGAATTACGGTCTTGAGATTGTCTGCTGCGATCTCGTCGGGCTTGGCGGGCGGGCGGACTCGATAACGTCCGGTGTTCTTCAGTCGCGCTGCGCTCATTCGCATCTCCGGTGGCCCCGCTATCCTAGGCTTGCGCCCTTAGACCGGAAGCTTTGCGGCCCTGCCTTTCGGCAGGTGTGCCTTTTTCAAATGTCGCTCGATCGTTGCACGCGATTCGAAACACTGTCAACGGCCAAACGGAACTAAAAAACATATTGTCAAGTGCGCCACACAGTCACGCGGGCTGCACGCCGATTCGGCTTTGTCTACCATGTGAGCCGAGTCACAGAATTTCGACCCATAACAACAAACGAGGGTGCACATGCGCGAGCGAGCATGACGATAAGCGTCGACACGGTAGCGCGGGACGCCGAACGTGCCGCCGAAAGGCTCTCGAAGTACGTCGTCGTGACGCCGCTCAGCTACTCGCCGCAGTTCTCCGAGGCGACGGGAGCGAAGGTCTGGTTGAAGCTCGAGAACCTGCAGGACACGGGTTCGTTCAAGTTGCGTGGAGCGACGAATCGCCTGCTCGCAATGTCAGCCGACGAGCGGCGGCAAGGCTGCGTCACCGCGTCGAGCGGTAATCACGGCGCCGGCGTTGCTTGTGCCGCGGCCCGGCTCGGCATTAAGGGGATCGTGTTCGTACCGGAGCAGACCTCGAAAACCAAAGTCGACTCGATACGTGCCTATGGAGGCGACGTCCGTCACTACGGCACGGACGGTCTGGATACCGAACTGCATGCAAGAGAGTTCGCGGCGTCGCACGACATGGTGTACGTCTCGCCGTACAACGACCCGGCGGTTGTTGCCGGGCAGGGTAGCTGCGGCGTGGAGATCGTCCGGCAGCTTCCGGATGTCGATGCCGTTTTCGTATCCATCGGAGGCGGTGGGCTCATCTCGGGTGTCGGCAGCGTCCTAAAGCAGCATGATCCCTCCATCCGGATGGTCGGCTGCCAGCCAGCAGCGTCACCGGTCATGACGCGATCGATCGAGGCTGGCGAAGTGCTCGAACTCGAGAGTCACGCGACTCTTTCGGACGGCACGGCGGGTGGCGTCGAGTCCGATTCCATTACCTTCGACCTTTGCCGCGAGCTCGTCGACGATTTCGTCCTCGTCGATGAAGAGGCCATCGCCGCCGCGATGATCGAGTTCATCGACAAGCAACATCAGCTGGCGGAGGGTGCGGCCGGTGTCGCGCTCGCCGCGCTTCTGGCAAATGCAGCGGAATTTCGCGACCGCAATGTCGTCATACTTATCTGCGGCGGCAACGTAAGTTCCGAGACGCTCAGACGAATTCTGACCCGAGGAGACCATTGAATGCAGATCAAGAGCCACAAGAAGATCTCCGGTGCCCGGCGTCTGTTGCTGGCAACGCTCCTGATTGCGGGGGCTGCTCGAGCCGAGGTCATCGCCATCGTGAACGTCAACGTCATCCCTATGACGTCCGAGACAGTGGTTCCCGCGCAGACCGTGATCATTCGGGACGATCGAATCGACTCTATCGGCCCCGTCGAAACCCTGCGGGCTCCGGAAGCAGCGGTTGTGGTCGACGGTACGGACCGATTCCTGATGCCCGGCTTCGTCGAAATGCATGCGCACGTTACTAGTACGGCACCGGAAGAAGTGGAACGACTGCTCAAGCTATTCCTCGCGAACGGCGTAACGACCATACGCGGCATGCTCGGACGTCCGTCGCATCTCCAGCTACGGGAAGATCTGGCCGAAGGTCGTTTGCTCGGGCCGCGACTGATTACTTCCGGACCTTCCCTCAACGGGAACTCAGTGGACGGGCCTGAGAACGGCGCCCGAATGGTCCGCGAACAGCACGCTGCGGGTTACGATTTCGTCAAGATTCATCCCGGGCTGTCCGCCGACGAGTTCAACGCCATCGCGGATCAGGCGAACGCGCTCGGCATGCCGTTCGCCGGTCATGTGCCCGTGTCCGTGGGGGTGGAGGGGGCGCTCGGAAAGGGGATCGCGACGATCGACCATCTCGACGGCTACATGGCGGCATTGCTGCCGGCGCACAGCGATCCGTCGGGTGGCTACGGCGGGTTCTTCGGTGTCATGCTGGCGGACGAAGCCGACGTGTCGAGGCTCGACGCGCTGGTGGAGGCAACCGTTGCGGCCGGCGTGGCGAACGTGCCCACCGAGTCACTGTTCGAGCAGCTCGTCAATGCCATTCCCGCTGAGGACCTTGCCAGTCGCCCGGAGTCGCGGTTCGTGTCCGAGAGCACAGTGGCCGGCTGGGTAAGGGCCAAGCGCGACACTGTCAGCGAACGCGGTTTCGACGCCGAGGTCGCCGAACTCGCGATCGACATCCGCCGGCAGTTGATTCGCCGGATGCATGAGGCGGGTGCGGAGTTACTGCTCGGATCCGATGCCCCGCAGATTTTCCAGGTCCCGGGATTCTCACTGCATCACGAACTGGAGTTGCTCGTGGCCGCCGGATTGAGCCCCTACGAGGCGCTGGCGACCGGCACGACGGCACCCGCGCGGTTCTTCGGGTTCGGCAGCGGCACGGTTGAAGTTGGCGCGCCTGCCGACCTCGTGCTGCTCGATGCAAGCCCGCTGGAAGATATCGCAAACAGCCGCAGAATCCACGGCGTGGTTGCCGCAGGTCGCTGGGCCAGTAACGGTCAACTGATCAACGCCCTCGAATAGCCTCGCCGGAATTGCAACCGATTGGTCGCGACGAGCGTCTAACGGTTACGAATCCAATAATCAGGGGAATTTCATGCGCAATCTTATCGGCTTCATCGTAATGGCGATGTTCGCGGCCAGCTTCGCCTACGCGGACGGACACAGCGATTACACGGCGGGCTACCAGGAAGTCCGCGACCTCTCGTTGGACGCTGAGGGCCTCGATCGGTTCTCGATCGAAGCCGGCGCGGGCAGCCTGGAAGTCATTGGTGTCGAGGGCGTGGACGAAATCCGCGTAACGGCGCTCGTGCAGCTCGAGGAGCGCGACGAAGACAGAGCGCGTGAGCTCATTGAAGAGCGCCTCACGCTGACGCTGGAACGCCGCGGCGATACCGGAGAACTCGTCGCCAAATTCGATGGTGGCTGGTGGGGCAACTCCAGCGGCGGCGTTGCGCTGGAAGTCGAGGTCCCGCGCGGTCTGGATCTCATCGTGGAAGACGGTTCGGGATCAATGAAGATTCTGGGTACGGGCGGCGACGTGGATATCGACGACGGCTCCGGTTCGATCATTGTCACGGGTGTCGGCGCTCTGGGCATCGAGGACGGTTCGGGGTCCATCGAGGTCGATGACGCCAACGGCGACGTCAACATCGTCGACGGTTCCGGTAGCATCAGGATTCGCGGTGTCGCGGGCAACGTCACGATCGATGACGGTTCCGGATCCATCAACGTGTCGGATGTGGACCTCGATGTAATCATCGAAGAGGACGGCAGCGGCGGGCTCAACGTTTCCGACGTGCGCGGCAATGTCGAGGCAGACGGCTAGCTAAATCGCCTGCTCGGTAGATTCAAGTCTTTGATTTTCTAAAATAAACCCGCCACTCTCCGTGGCGGGCGGCACCCTTGCGGGCTAGAATGACGGTATCTGGCTTACGAACAAGGGGGCGCCTATGAAACTCGTACAGCACCTGCTCGACGCGAAGGGCGGGCAACTAATCTCTATTGCACCGGATGCGTCGGTACTCGACGCAATCAAGCTCATGGCCGACAAGGGTATCGGCTCACTCGTCGTACTCGAAGGCGGCAAACTCGCCGGCATCGTTACGGAACGAGACTACGCCCGCAAAGTCATAATTAAAGGGCGAGCTTCCGAATCGACGCCCGTTAGCGACATCATGACGGCCGAGGTCCTGACCACGAGCCCGGAATCGAGTGTCGACGATTGCATGACGATGATGACGGAGAAGAAGTGCCGGCATCTCCCGGTGGTCGTGGACGGCAATGTCGTGGCGATGATATCGATCGGCGATCTCGTTCAGGCGATCATTGCTGACCAGAAAGAAGAGATCGAACATCTCGAACACTACATCTCGGGCTAGCTCATGAGTGACGACTACGATCCACGAATCCTGAAGCTCTTCGACGGCTACGTGCACGGCCAGCTCACGCGGCGACAGTTTCTCGACCGCGCGGCAAGCTTCGCAGCGGCGGGCCTGACCTCCGCCGGAATTCTCGCGGCGCTGAGTCCCAACTACGCGCTGGCGAGTCAGGTGGATCCGGACGACCCGTCGATCGACGTCAGCTACAAGCGCTACGGTTCCCCGCAAGGCGCCGGTGTCATGCAGGGCTACTATGCGCGGCCGGCTATCATCGACCATCGGCTGCCTGGAGTCGTCGTGATCCACGAGAATCGCGGCCTCAATCCGTACATCGAAGACGTCGCGCGCCGCCTCGCCACTGCAGGTTTCATCGCCTTCGCCCCCGACGCGCTGACGCCACTCGGTGGCTATCCAGGGAACGACGACGATGGCCGAGCGCTCCAGCGGGAACGAGATGGCGACGAGATGCTCGAGGATTTCGTCGCGGCGGTGGAATTTCTGCAGTCGCATCCGGACTGCACGGGCAAGGTCGGTTCGGTCGGCTTCTGCTATGGCGGCGAAGTATCGATGTATCTCGCGGTTCGATTGCCGGAGCTCGCGGCCGCCGTTGCGTTTTACGGAAGACACCCGGCAACCGACGATGCCGCCCGGATTCGCGCACCGCTCATGATCCACCACGGCGCACTGGACGAACGGGTCAATGCCGGCTGGCCGGCGTTCGAAGAAGCACTCGACGCCGCCGGCACGGACTACGTGCAGTACATGTACGACGATGCCAGTCACGGCTTCCATAACGACACGACGCCTCGCTTCGACGAGGCAGCGGCGGCCCTCGCCTGGGAACGCACGATCGAATTCTTCGCGCGTCATCTGACGGAGGACTAAGCGGCGGGTTGAAATGAACGGGTTCCGCGCATTGCTCATTGTCCTGGCGTTCGCAGTCGCCGGCGCCGCGATCGGCGACCAGGCCTCGTCGGATACCGATATTCGCACCGTACTCGGACCGCGCAACCCACCGTTGCACGATGGCGCCCAGGCCTTACTCGACGGCGATGTGGAACAAGGCATCAGGCTGACGGAAATCGGCCTCGAGGCAGCGCTCGGAAGGCGCGAGCGGCAGGCCGGCCTCTCGAATCTGTGCGCCGGATACTTGATGCTCGAGCAATACGACACGGCGATCGAGTACTGCGACACGGCAATCGAAGAGAATGAGAACAACTGGCGCGCGCTCTGCAATCGTGCGCTGATCTACATCTACACCGGACGCTTCGACGAGGCCCGTGCCGATCTCGAGCGAGGTGAGGCCATAGCGCCGTACGCCAACAGCGTGAAAGAAGTGCGGGGCGTACTCCTCGATGCGACGGATCCCGTCGTCCCGAATATCATCATCGATGATCGACGCGACCCGGATGATGAGGGCTAGCCCATGAGTGTGGGACCATGAGACTGGGCCCGGCAATCCTCGCGATGCTGATCGTGGTATCGACCGCGGTCGCCGCCGATGACGTAAGCTACACGCGCTTCGTCGACGAGAATCTGGATCGCTCACCGAGGCACACCGTATCGAAGGCGAGGTACAGGTTTGTTACCACATCGATCGTCGCGGCCGTCCCTACCGCATCGCGGTCAGGCACAGCACCCATCGGATCTTCGAGCGACCGTCGAGGCGCGCCATACGTGCATCGTCCTGGGAACCACTCGCCGAGGGCGAGGAGTCATCCGGGATCAAGACCTGCAGAACGTTTACCTTCGAACTCTCGCCGGTACTTGCCGACAACGGCGACGATCAGAGCGACCGGTAGAGTCCGAGCATTTTCTCGGCCGCCTGCTCGAGGGAGCCGCCAACGCTGATCAGTCCGTCGGCATGGCCGGCCATAACGGCAATTCGGCGCTCCGGGAATTCGGTCTCTCGCCAAAGACGTTCGAATTCATGCGCCATCTCTGGCGTGCCATAGCTTACATCCGGCCGTGTCGTCGGCAACTTGCCGCTCTGCTGCCGCCAGAGTGCCGGACTGTGTACGTGCACTACGGCGTGGATGCTCGGGTCAAGCGCGTACAACGCAGCATGGGTGAGCGATTCCGAAGAAGCCTGAATAGGGCCAAAACAGTTTACCCGGTTCGCGTCAGTGTCGACGCCCGTCACCAGCGAATAGTGTTCGGGGCCGGTCGCCCCGATGTGCCCAGTCTGAGTACCGCTAATGACGAACTGATCGCCTTCTGTTCGCAGACTCAGATTGCCGAAGCCGACGTCGTGTGTGTCGTCGTGGCCGATGAGGCCGGCTTCGAGCAATGGCTTGCGCCAGCGATTGAGTTCGGCGACCGAATCTTCGTCGGGCGCATCCCCCTCTGTCCAATTGCTCTCGTACTTGACGTAGCCTTCGTCGATCGGCTGCGTCATGCGAATTCGGGAAACAGAGACGTCAGTCCCGCCTCACTGGCATCGCACACGCCTCTCTCAGTGATGAGGCCGGTAACGAGTCGCGCTGGCGTCACGTCGAATGCGTAATTGCTGATTGGCGTCGAAGCCGCGGTCGTGGCGACTTCGACCACGTTCCCGTCTATGGCACCGCGCACGTGTGAGACCTCGCGGGAATCACGTTGCTCGATGGGGATCTCCGCGACCCCGTCTCGTGCTGACCAGTCGATGGTCGTGGAGGGCAGCGCGACATAGAAGGGCACATCGTTATCGTCGGCCGCAAGCGCTTTCAGGTACGTGCCGATCTTGTTAGCGACGTCGCCGCAGCGTGTCGTACGGTCCGTCCCGGTGATTACGATATCGACCTGACCGTGCTGCATCAGATGACCGCCGGCGTTGTCGACGATCAGCGTGTGCGGCACGCCGCGCTGTCCGAGTTCCCATGCCGTGAGCTGAGAACCCTGATTTCGTGGCCGAGTCTCGTCCACCCAGACGTGTACGTCGATACCGTTGGCGTGGGCGAGATAAACGGGCGCCGTGGCAGTTCCCCAATTTATAGTCGCCAGGGCGCCTGCATTGCAGTGAGTCAGCACGTTGACGACGCCCTGCTTGCGATCGGATATTTCCTTTAGAAGCTTCAGACCGTGACGCCCGATTCCGAGGCTGATTTCGACGTCTTCGTCGCAGATGGCCTCGGCGTCCGCCCGAACAGCGCCGGTAAGGTCCGCGCCGTCACTGAGCGACTTGACGCGATCCAGCACGCGATCGATCGCCCAGCGCAGATTCACGGCGGTCGGCCGGGAGGAGATCAGCGCGTCGGCGGCGGTTTTTAGTTCGGTCATCCCGCCCTGGCGTGCGGCGAGGTAGAGGCTCCAGGCGGCGGTAGCGCCGATGAGCGGGGCGCCACGCACGTACATGTCCGCAATAGCGGCAAGGCCATCGCGCCAGCTGCTCAGATCTTCAATCTTGTATTCGTGTGGCAGCAAGCGCTGGTCGATGATCTGCACGACCGACTCGTCGTCGGGCTTCAGCCAGATAGTGCGAAAGTCGTCGTCCAGCATGACAGCTCAGCCGGCCGACAGTCCGGCACTGAGTTTGGCTGCGCGCAGCGTGTTCGCCATGAGCATCGCGATCGTCATCGGACCGACGCCGCCCGGTACCGGCGTAACCGCGGAGGCGTTCTCGAGCGCCGCCTCATAGTCCACGTCACCGGTAAGCTTCGATTTGCCGTCGACATCGATGCGATTGATGCCCACGTCGATAACGACGGCGCCGGGCTTGATCCAGTCGCCCTTGATCATGTTCGGGCGGCCGACCGCCGCCACGACGATATCGGCGCCACGCACTACCCCGGGGAGATCGCTCGTGCGGCTGTGACAGGTAGTCACCGTCGCGTTTGCAGCAAGCAGGAGTGCACCCATTGGCTTGCCAACAATATTCGACCGGCCGACGACGACGGCTGATTTTCCGGATAGGTCCTTGCCGAGCGCATCCTGGATCATGAGCATGCAGCCGGCGGGCGTGCACGGAACGAATGCATCCGCTGTGTGGCCCGCCGTGAGCTTGCCGATGTTGACGAAGTGGAACCCGTCGACGTCTTTCGACGGCGAGATGGACTGGGTGATGCGCTGCTCGTCCAGATGGTCCGGCAACGGAAGCTGCACGAGTATGCCGTGCACCGACTCCTTGCTGTTCAGGTCGTCGATGAGCGCGAGCAGGTCCTCTTCGGCCACGTCCGCGGGCAGGATGTGCGTTTCCGAATGGAATCCGCAGGCCTCAGCCTTGCGGCCTTTGTTCCGAACGTAGACCTGGCTCGCCGGATCTTCTCCGACGATCACGACGGCGAGCCCGGGTGTGACGCCGTGGTCGCTCTTGAGCTGTGCAGTCTGATCGGTGATCCCGGCGGTGAGTGACTCGGCTTGCGCCTTGCCGTCGATTCGAGTGGCGTTCGACATGGGTCCATAGTTTCCTTCTGAGCGGGCGCGGGCATGGTAACGCCGTGCCGCCGGAGCGTAAACTGCGACGCAAGGAGCTGACATGATTGACGCATGGATCGAACGATGGCAGGTCGGCCGGATTGGCTGGCATGAGCCGGGCGGCAATGCGAGCCTCAAGCGTTACTGGGATCAGACCGGGTGCCGCGTGCTCGTGCCGCTGTGCGGGAAGAGCGCCGATCTGCTCTGGCTGGAATCGCAGGGCAACAGCGTGACGGGGGTCGAGCTGTCCGAACTCGCCGTCACGGCCTTCTTCGATGAGAACGAGCTCGAGTATTCCAGCTCGTCACCCGGTCGATTCGATGCGGTCGACCGCAACATCACCATGGTTTGCGGCGACTATTTCGATTTCGTCGAAGAGTCCGGATTCGATGCCCTCTACGATCGCGGTTCTCTCGTCGCATTGCCCGCCGATGTTCGTCCCGACTACGCGGCTCACACTCGCAGTCTGCTGACGCAAGATGCCTGTCTGTTCGTCATCACAGTCGACTACGACCAGACTCGGGCAGACGGGCCGCCATTCTCGCTGTCCGCCGACGAGATCCTGGGCTATTGGCCGGACCTCGAACGTCGCGACCGCTATGACGATCTCGCCAATTGCCCGCCCAAGTTCATTGACGCCGGCCTGACCGAGTTCTACGAAGTCGTCTGGCAGAGCGGCATCACGACGGTACGGCGCTGACCGGCGTCCAGCGTTCGTCGCGCCGTCCGACCCGTTCACCCACGTCCTCTCCGTCATAGCTCATTGGCTCGGTGGCCGCCAAATCCGCCGGCGTGTCGATGAGCGCATGAGTATTTATGATGCCGCGACGGCTGTCGCCGATCTGGATGGTGGCGCCGATGTAGACGCCGCACTCACGGCACAAAAGGAAATCGGCCGTTCGAAGGGCGAATCGGTAGCGCTGCAGGCGGTCCGGCTTTTCGGCGACGAAGCGAAGTTCGCCGCTCGGGTCGGATGCGCTCAGCGCATCGTGGGCACGGCAGAATGCGCATTGGCATGCGCGTATCGACCACTCGGCGGGCGGCAGGGACGTGCGATATTCGAATCCGATCGCGCTGCAATGGCAGCTTCCGCGATAACTCTTCATGCCCGGTTTCTCCGCAGGCCGACCACCAACATCGCCGGGCTCAGCGCGGCGAATAGGTGCTTTAGCGAGTGACCGCTGACGATGCCACCGGCAAATGTCCCTGCATCGAAGAACTCGAATATCTTGGCGGGAACGTAAAGGGCGATCATGGCCCAGTACCAGGTGGTCATGGCCGAGCGGCTGCCGCGAGCGACCAATACCAGCGGGACGATCAGCATGGGCAGAATCGCGACGATCGCATACGGCCGGAGGTCGCCCGCAGCCCGCGTTTCGCTCCACGCCCAGTACCAGACCGATCCGGCTCCCAGCGCAAGCATGCCCCACAAGAAAGGAATCGCAGCGCGAGCCGAGAAATACTCGGCAACAATGGCGGCGGTGAGGCCGGCGAAAGCGATCGTCATCGGCAGCCGGTCCCAGACCAAAGTGTCATTGTTGGGTTCGAGGTGGTACCAGCCCGATCCGAAGGCGGTCGCCACGAGTCCGGCGAACAGCACGACATAGGGAAGCCGCTCTCGAGAAAATCGGACCTCCGCAAGCCCCCAGAGTCCGACGATTAGAAACGCGAGATTCGACATGACGTCGAGGAGGTTGGGCACGCCCAGAAGGGTACGGGTGTCTGCAAATTGGTGATAGGCGGGATCCTGCGGAATCGGGCCGGCCGCCGCGAAGAATACGACCGAAATGCTTGCCGCAAGAACTGCAAAGCCGGGTCCCGAGTTCAGTCGCGACGCGATTTTCGACATCGCAGTCACCCTAATCCGCGATATCCGACCAGTCCGCGCCGGTCAGGGCGGGCAGATCGTTCGGCTCGACACGAAACACCGCGAACGGCGTCCCCGCCGCGGCCCAAACCTCTTCGAAGCGAGTGAGATCGCGGTCGAGCACGACCGCCGCGTCGCAATCGTGACCCGCGGGCGGTACGCCGCCAATCGCGTAGCCAATC
>CALZMR010000106.1 GCA_945788575.1 uncultured Woeseiaceae bacterium | reverse complement strand
TCAGGCCTTGCAGGGCCTGACGCGCCACCCTGAGCCTGAATACAGCTTTCACGAATTCCTGGGGAGGTTTCGTCATGGCACAGAAGAGAATCCTTACGCTCCTGCTACTGGTCGTATTCTTGTCCGGCTGCACGACGTTCTTCCGTCCGGAGTTCGGCACGGGTACCCGGGTCGGCGCCTCTTCGAGTCTTGTCGACTATCTGTACCCTCACGGCGAACAGCCGCCGCCGCAGAGTGAGGCCGTACCGCAGCTCGACCTGCCGCTTCGTGTCGGAATCGCATTCGTACCGGGTGGTCATGGATCGATCCAGCCGAGCGAGGCGGTACGTATGCGGGCTCTGGAGCAGGTCAAGGCCGAGTTCCTGGCACGCGACTATGTCGAGCACATCGAAGTCATTCCCGACGCCTATCTTCGATCTACCCGCGGCATGAGCGGTATGCAGCAATTGGCACGCCTTTATGGAGTGGACATTGTGGCGCTCGTCTCCTACGACCAGGTCAGTGTGACGGCCGATACGAATGCGGCGTTCCTGTATTGGACGATCGTCGGCGCCTACACGATCAAAGGTACGAGCAACAATGTGCAAACGTTCGTCGACACGGCCGTCTTCGACGTGGGCAGCGGCCAACTGCTGTTCCGCGCGCCGGGCGTCGACGAACGCAGCGCGCGGAGCACGGCCATCGAAAGCGCGGATGCAGCTCGCGAGCAGAATGAGGCGAGCTTCGAAGCAGCCATGTACCTGATGACCGGCAACCTCTCGGCCGGCCTCTTGGACTTCGAACATCGGGTGCAGAACAGTCCGGAACTCGTCCGCGTGAGCTACCGCGAGAACTACGGTGGTGGCGGATCCGTCGACGGCCTGTTCCTGTTGTTATTGATTGGCGTCGCGATCGCCGGGATCAGCTGGCGGCCGGATGTCGAAGACCGCGTTGGATAGGCTCAATGCTGGTCGCCACCTGGCTCTACGTGATCGGTGCCCTGGCGATTTCGCTGGCGTCGGGGACCGGTTTGCTGGGTGCATCCAGGAGCTGGTGGAAGCTGATTGCGGCGCTGGCAGCCGGAGTCGCTACTCAAATCCTGTTGGTGAATACGACGGCCTGGGGCAGTAGCCAGCATCTCTCCATTTGGATGTTTCTCGCGGCGGCGCTGGTATATCCGGCCGGACTGCTGGTCCTGGGAGCCGTCGCATTCGTGGCGCGGAAGATGGATAGAACCAGGCGAATCTACGTCTGCATTGGATTCGCCGTGCCGATATATCTGACTTCGACCGTCGCCGGGATGCTGATGGGTTGTGCGACGGACATCGAATGCCTTCGCTCGTACTCACAACTCCTTTAGCTTGTACAACGCTTCCAGCGCTTCACGCGGGCTCATCGAATCCGGATCGAGAGTATCGACGGCGTTGCGGATCGGATCGGTCGCAGGCTCGGGCTCGCTGAAGTCGAGCTGCACCTGCGGGCCGTCGCCCTGAGAAACCTGCTGTGATTCGAGCGCCTTGAGGTAGGCTCTCGCACGGCGGATGACGTCGCGCGGCACGCCGGCAAGCGCTGCGACTTGCAGGCCGTAGCTCTGATTAGCGGGTCCCGATCTCACCGAATGCAGGAAGACGAGATCGCCTTGGTGTTCCGTCGCATCGAGGTGCACGTTTGCCGCGGTCGGAATCTCCGCGGCCAGCGCCGTGAGTTCGAAGTAGTGCGTTGCGAACAGCGTCAGCGCCTGAGCGCGCTCACCCATGAAATGCGCGGCGGCCCATGCCAGCGACAGGCCGTCGAAGGTGCTCGTGCCGCGACCGATCTCGTCCATGAGCACGAGGCTTTGCTCGGTGGCGTTGTTAAGGATCGTCGCGGTCTCGGTCATCTCGACCATGAACGTCGAGCGGCCGCCCGCGAGATCATCCGAGGCGCCGATGCGCGTATAGATGCGATCGATCGGGCCGAGCAGAAGTCTGTCCGCCGGCACGTAGCTGCCGATCATGGCGAGAATCGCGATGAGCGCCGTCTGCCGCATATAGGTCGACTTACCGCCCATGTTCGGGCCCGTGATGACGAGCAGGCGTCGCGATTCGTCGAGCTGCAGATCGTTGGCCACGAATGGCGTATCGATGACCTGCTCGACGACGAGGTGCCGGCCCGCCTCGATCTCGATGCAGGGTGTATCGCAGAGTTCCGGCTTAGTCAGTGTCAGCGCGTCGGCGCGTTCGGCGAAGCAGGCGAGGACATCTAGTTCGGCAATGGCAAACGCCGTCTGCTGAAGCTGGGCGAGAACCTCGAGTAGCTGGTCGAGCAGCCGCTCATACAGATACTTCTCGCGCGCAAGCGCGCGTTCGCGAGCGCTCAGTACTTTGTCTTCGAACTCCTTGAGCTCAGGCGTGATGTATCTCTCGGCGCCCTTGAGCGTCTGTCGCCGCACGTATTCGGTGGGTGCCTTGTCGGCCTGGCCCTTGCTGATCTCGATGTAATAGCCGTGCACGCGGTTGTAGCCCAGCTTCAGGGTCGCGATGCCCGTCCTGGTCTTCTCGCGGGCTTCGAGTTCGAGCAGGTACTTGTCGGCGTTTTCGGCGATTGCGCGGAGTTCGTCGAGTTCGTCGTCGTAACCCTCGGCGATGACACCGCCGTCGCGAATGACCATTGGCGGATTGTCCACGATCGCGCGTGCGAGCAGCTCGCGTTCGCGACGGTGTTCGTCGACTTGTTCGCGGAGTTCGCTGAGTAAGGGCGAATCGAGCGCCCCAAGGGAGTTCCGCAGGGCGGGAAGGCGCGTCAGCGCCTCGGCAAGCTGGCGCAGATCCCTGGGCCGTGCGGACCGCAGGGCAACCCGGGAAAGAATACGCTCGACGTCGCCGATGCCGTTCAGTTGTTGTTCGAGGTCCGAGCTTGCGTCGCCGGCGAGCAGGGCGTCGACCGCCTGGTAGCGCGCCTTGAGAACGGAAGAGTTACGCAGCGGCCGCTGGATCCAGCGCCTCAGCAGGCGGCTGCCCATGGGGCTCTGGCAACGATCGAATATGCCCGCGAGGGTATGCCGGTCGTGTCCGGACAGTGAGTGCTCGAGTTCGAGGTTTCGCCTGGTGGGTCCGTCCATGACGACGGCATCTTCGCGGCGCTCGACGGTAATCGAGCGCAAATGTGGTAAGGCCGCCTTCTGCGTATCCGTCACATACTGCATGAGGGCGCCTGCAGCCGCGATGCCGCGAGTGAATTCGTCGCAGCCGAAACCCGAGAGGTCGCGCGTGCCGAATTGCGAGCACAGGAGGCGGCTTGCCGAGCCGAGTTCATAGTGCCACGGCGGCCTGCGAGTCACACGGATGCTCTCATCCAGTCCGGCCGGCGCGCCGCTGTCCTCGTCGACGATGAGTTCGGCAGGACGCAGGCGCTCCAATTCGGCCAGAGCCGCGTCGGAGTCGGCGACTTCAGTAAACCTGAACCGGCCGCCGGAAAGATCCAGCCACGCCACGCCGACTCTATCGCCCTCGGCAAACAAGGAGGCGACGAGGTTATCCCGATACTCCGAGAGCAGCGCGTCGTCGGTCAATGTGCCCGGTGTGACGACGCGCGTGACCTTGCGTTCGACCGGGCCTTTGCTGGTCGCCGGGTCACCGACCTGCTCGCAGATCGCGACAGATTCGCCCTTGCGCACGAGCTTCTGCAGATAGCCATCCACTGCGTGATAAGGGACGCCGGCCATCGGAATCGGATTTCCGCCGGATTTGCCGCGCGCAGTCAGCGTGATATCGAGCAAGTCGGCCGCTCTGCGCGCGTCGTCGTAGAAAAGCTCATAGAAGTCGCCCATGCGGTAGAACACGAGCATGTCGGGATACTCGGCCTTGATGGCGAGGTACTGCCGCATCATCGGCGTATGTACGGGGGAGACGTCTGCGCTCATTGGTTATTGACGGGTGCTGGACCCGGCCGCTTGTTGGGGCCCGCCAGGCGGGCGAATTTTCCGGCAATCGATCGATCGTCCGCCAACATTGGCGGAAGCGGCCGGGCAAACAGTATTATTCGACCCGTGAAAATACTGCATGTCGAAACCGGGCGCCATCTCTACGGCGGTCCGCAGCAGGTTCTGTATCTCGTCTCCGCGCTGGCGGAGCGAGGCCACGAAGGAACGCTGATCTGTCCGCCCGGCTCGGGGATCGACGCAGCCGCGCGGGCCCTGACGCTCCCCGTGCGCAATCTGTTCTGCGCCGGCGACCTCGATCTGCCGTTTGCCTACAGGCTGACGCAGTACATCAACGAATCGAAGCCGGATCTCGTGCACTGCCACAGTCGCCGCGGCGCGGACATTCTGGGAGGGCTTGCCGCGAGCTTTGCCGACGTGCCCGCGGTTGTCTCGCGGCGCGTCGACAATACGGAGTTGCGCGTGGTTGCCGCGCTTCGCTACCGGCCTTTTCGACGAGTGATCGCGATATCCGACGCGGTGGCGACGGTTCTTCGGGAGCACGGCGTGGATGCCGAGAAGATCGAGGTGATACGGGACGCCATCGACGCGAGTGCCTTTGCTGCAGAGCCGGACCGCGACGCCTTTCGCGAGGCCTTCGGCATCGCCGAAGGAACCTTCGTCATGGCCGCGGCAGGGCAGTTGATTCCGCGCAAAGGCCATCGCTATCTGCTGGACGCCGTGGCGGAACTCGTGAAGGCGGGGCGACGGTTCCGGTTAATCATATTCGGTGAAGGGCATCTCGAGGGTCCGTTGCGCGCGCAGGCTGCCGAAGCAGGTCTTGGCGACCACGTGCAGTTCGCCGGTTTCCGCGACGACCTCGACCGCTACATGGGGTGCTTCGATCTGTTCGTCCATCCGGCACTCGCCGAGGGCCTCGGGGTCGTCACGCTCAAGGCGGCAGCGAGTGGCGTCCCGGTCGTAGGCTTCGACGCGGGCGGTGTGCCTGAAGCCGTTGCGCATGACGAATCTGGTTTGCTGGTCCCACCCGAGGACACGGCAGCATTGCGGGACGCAATTGCCTCGTTGATGGACGACAGTGAGCGCCGTCAACAGTTGGGCGCCCGTGGCCGTCAGCGTATGCTTGACGAGTTTTCAATCGATACGATGGCCGACAAGCACATCGAACTGTACGAGTCCGTGTTGAATGAATGACGCAGAAACGATTCGCGAGTTATCCGAGCAACTCGTTGGCCGCTTGATCGACGGCAGCAAGACCGTGGCCACGGCCGAGTCCTGCACCGGCGGCTGGATTGCCAAGTCACTGACCGACGTCGCTGGCAGCTCGGCGTGTTTCGGCTACGGACTCGTGAGCTACTCGAATGCCGCGAAGCAGGCCTTGCTCGGCGTAGAGGCTGCGACGATCAACGACTACGGTGCGGTAAGCCGCGAGACTGTCATCGAGATGGCCGAGGGGGCGCTTCGCCTGAGCGGGGCAGACTTCAGTATCGCCGTCAGCGGGATCGCCGGTCCGGACGGCGGCAGCGAGGACAAGCCCGTCGGCACGGTCTGGTTCGCGTTCTGTGTCCGGCAGGCCGGTGATATCGAAACCTCCGCTGAGCACGAGAAATTCGAAGGCGACCGTGATGCCGTTCGCCGGCAGACCGTTGCGCGTGCGCTCGAAGGTCTTGGCGCGAGGGCCGTGTAATGGCGACAAAGCGCTTGTTCTTCGCACTTTGGCCGGATGACCGCCAGCGGGAGGTCCTCCGCAATGCGATCAGTCCGGTGGCCAAGCTCGTGGAAGGATCCGCCGTCTATCGCGGCAACTGGCATGTGACACTCGCCTTCGTCGGCGACGTCGAAGAGCGTCTGATTCCGGATCTTCAGGAGGCGACTCGATGGATTCTGTTCGAGCCCTTCCGCATGCGCTTCGACCGCGCGGAGTATTGGCCAAGGGCGCGAGTCGCGGTGCTGGCCGCACAGACGGTGCCGCCGGCGCTCGAGTATGTGGTTGAGTCGCTGAATCTAATACTAAAGGACTTCGGTATCGCGGTGGACGAGCGCCGTTACCGGCCGCACATCACGATCGTGAAGCGTGCCAGGGCCTTCGAGACCCAGCGCCTGGCGCAGGCGGCGGTCGTCGAATGGCAGGGATTGGAGCTTGTCGAGTCCGTGCTGACCCACGGCAGCCGCTCATACCATCCGCTGAAACAGTAACTTCGGCGCGAAAACTCGTTTCTGCCCGAACAACCCGAATTCTGAGGCCGCGCAAACACTAGGCTTCCGAGATAATTACTGTATATAATCACATGCAATTCAAATTCGACCGGATGACGTAAAAAATGGACCATAACTATGGACGATAATCGCAAGAAAGCACTGGCAGCAGCCCTCGGGCAAATCGAAAAGCAGTTCGGCAAGGGTTCGGTTATGCGGCTCGGCGACGGCAGTGCCGCCAGGGATATCGAAGCGATATCGACCGGCTCTATCGGTCTTGATGTGGCGCTCGGTATCGGCGGTCTGCCGAAAGGCCGGGTCGTCGAGATCTACGGGCCCGAGTCGTCCGGCAAGACGACACTGACTCTGCAGGTTATAGCCGAGGCGCAGAAGATCGGCGGAACGGCCGCGTTCGTCGATGCCGAGCATGCGCTCGATCCGAACTATGCGGGAAAGCTCGGCGTCAACGTCGATGAACTGCTCGTATCGCAGCCGGACACCGGCGAGCAGGCGCTCGAGATTACCGACATGCTGGTCCGTTCGGGCGCCGTCGACATCATCGTTGTCGACTCGGTCGCGGCGCTCACACCAAAGGCTGAGATCGAGGGCGAGATGGGCGACTCGCACATGGGCCTGCAGGCGCGCCTCATGTCGCAGGCGCTCCGGAAGCTGACCGGCAATATCAAGCGCTCGAACGCCATGGTGGTCTTCATTAATCAGATTCGCATGAAGATCGGTGTCATGTTCGGTAGTCCCGAAACGACAACGGGCGGCAACGCGCTCAAGTTCTACTCGTCGGTCAGACTGGACATCCGCCGAATTGGTGCGATCAAGAAGGCTGACGAGGTCATTGGCAACCAGACTCGCGTCAAGGTCGTCAAGAACAAGGTCTCTCCGCCGTTCAAGCAGGCAGAGTTCGAGATTCTCTATGGCCAGGGCATTTCCCGAGAGGGCGAGATCATCGATATTGGCGTTCAGCACGGTTTTATCGAGAAGGCCGGTTCCTGGTACAGCTATGGCGAGGATCGTATCGGCCAGGGTAAGGAGAACGTTCGCGAATTCCTCAGGACCCATCCGGAGACGGCCGCGGAGATCGAGGCGAAAATACGTGCCGAGCTGATGCCCGATAAGACGCAAGCGGTTGCGCAGGACGACGAAGAGGCAGTGGCGGAAGCGTAGGCCGCGTGCCGCGGCGCAGGCCAGCCTGCCAGTAGATTCGCACTCAGGGCAAATGCCAGAGACATCGTCGATCAACGCAATGATCACCGACCTCGTCGCAGACGACGAGGTCGATCGTTTTGCGAGCCCGATTGCGGCTCGCAAGAAGGCGATGGACTATCTCGCCCGTCGCGAGCACTCGCGCGACGAACTTCTGAGGAAGCTGCAAAAGACCGGCTTCCATCACGACGTTGCCGTCGATGCGGTCGAGCAGCTGCGAGAAGACGGCCTGCAGAGCGACCGTCGCTTCGTCGAGGCATTTGTGCAGTCGCGGATTCAACAGGGCAAAGGCCCCACTCGTATCCTCGCGGACCTCTCACAGCGAGGTGTTCGCGAGGGAGTGGTTCATGAGGTCCTGAGCGAGACCGAGCAAGACTGGTTCGCGTTGGCGCGCGACGTGCGCCGGAAGAAATTCGGCGAGTCCGGGCCGAAGGATCTGAAGGGCAAGGCGAGGCAGATGCGGTTTCTGCAGTATCGAGGCTTCGAGTCCGATCAGGTGCGCGCCGCTCTCGAAATCGACTGATCCGGCCGTTTCGCCCAGTTGTCGGGCGTGTCTCGCGACCGAGCCAAATCCCTCCGAACCAACGTGGACCTACTGCTGTCGAATATCGGTAGTTCTCCGTATATTAGATAAATTGCAGATAACACAGACTCCGCCGTATGCCACGCTTGAAGCTCGCTTTCTCGATTCTATCAGCGGCATTCCTAAGCCTTCTGCCGGGATCCTACTCTTCGGCGGCAGACCCAGTGATCGATTTGGATGCTTATCAAGGCCAGGTCGTCATCGTGGACTTCTGGGCATCTTGGTGCGTGCCGTGCCGCCGCTCGTTCCCGTGGTTCAATGCGATGCAGGCCAAGTACGGTGACGACGGTCTCGTGATCGTCGGCGTCAATCTCGACCGGCAAAGAAGTGATGCTGAGGCCTTTCTCGCCGAGTATCCGGCCGATTTCGAAATCGTCTATGACGCGGATGCCTCGATGGCGCGCGAATACGGCGTGCAGGCGATGCCGAGTTCGATCGTATTCGGCCGCGACGGAAACGTTCGTGAACGGCACATGGGATTCAAGGTCCGACAGCAGGACGAATACGAAGCTGCCATCGTCGCAGCGCTAGAGGGTTCTAACGATGATCCATAAGGCAATTCTCGCGGTGTCCATGATCTTGCTTGTATCGGGCTGTTCCTCGATGGGGGTCGAGCCCTGGGAGCGAGACGTACTGGCCAGAGAGGACATGCAACTCGTCGTGGATCCGCTCGAGGCAGCAACCGACGATCACATTTACTTCAGTAAGGAAGCGTCCAGCGGCGGTCGCGGTTTTGGCGGCGGCGGCTGCGGCTGCAACTAGTAGACGGCGATGGCGGAACCGATATCGATCAAGCGTGCGCTCGCTGCAGCCACCTGTACGCTGCTCGGCGGCCAACTTCCGGCTCCGGCGGACGCCCAGGAGGAGCCCGGTTGGGATTTCAATACGGCGTTGCTCTACTACGGTGAGAGCGACGACCGCGTCGAGGATTACAGC
>CALZMR010000105.1 GCA_945788575.1 uncultured Woeseiaceae bacterium | reverse complement strand
ACGGAAGATATCGGTCACGGCAAAGCGCACGCCCGTGACATCATCTCCGAGACGGTACAAACGGCGCGCGTCGTCCAGATTAATGAACGCCAGCCTCCGGTCGAATTCGTACATGCCGACGCGATAGATGCCGCTAACCGTGAATCGCTTGGTGCGCGGCACTACGCCCGCGGGCGTCACGATTCCCTGTGCCAGGGTCACGGTGACCTTGTCGCCCAGACCGATCTCCAGTTCATCCGCGAGTTCGACGCCCAGCACGATATTGAATTTGCCCGGCGCCAGGCTCGAGAGCTCACCCTCGAATAGCACATCACCGATCCCGGAGACTGCATCCTCGAGCGCCGGATCGATGCCTCGAAGCTCCGCTCCACTCAGCTGTTCCTCGAAAACCATCAGGGCCTGACCCGTGATATACGGCGAGGTCGCAACAACCTCGGAATTCGAGTCCGCGATGTCCGAGACGATAGTCCAGTCGACGAGCCGGCCTGCGCGATCCTCGATTGCCGCATGCGACGTCATCGCGAGCAGCCGGTCTCGCAGCTCTCGCTCGAATCCATTGACGACTGACAGGACCACGATCAGCACCGTGACGGCAATGGCGATGCCCAGCATCGAGATCGTCGAAATCAGCGAGACGAAACTATTGCGGCTGCCTGAACGGACATAGCGGCTGCCGACCCAATACTCGAAACGCGACCTCACTACTCGTACCTCAGTGCCACCGCCGGCTCAACGAGCGCGGCCCGGCGAGCCGGATACAGCGTTGCCAGCGAGGTCAACACGAACGCCGAGATGGATATGATCGCAACGTGGTTCCAATCGAGCTCCGATGGAATCCGGGTTACGTAGTAGACGTCTCCCGGCATGATCTCGAATCCAAACAGGCGTTCGAGAACCGGCGCAATCTCGGGCACGTTAATGGCAAGAACGACGCCCAGCAGCACTCCGATCAGTACTCCCGCCCAGCCGATCATCGCACCCTGAACGAAGAACACTCGCACGACGCCATTCGGTCCCATGCCGAGTGTTCTCAGCACGGCGATATCGGTGGTCTTGTCGGTAACCACCATGACCAGGCTGGCCACGATATTGAACGCCGCGACCCCGATGATCAGCGACAGGATCAGCGACATCATCATCTTCTCGATACGTATCGCGCGGAAATAGCTGGCGTTCTCGATCGTCCAGTTACTGGTCTCCACATCGCCGAGCCGAGCCTCGATGCTCGCCGCGAGCGCCGGCGCCGCCATGACGTCCTCCGCCCGGAATCGGACCGCAGCAACCTCGTCACCGAGCCCCATGATGCGGGCCGCATCTCGCACATTGACCAATGCAAGGCGCGCGTCGTGATCCTGCAGGCCCACTTCGAAGACTCCGCGCATCACGAAGCGCTCGAGCACCGGCTGCATCGTGCCGTCACCCGCCGGCCGCGGAATCAGCAGCACCACGCCATCGCCGAGCCTTGCGCCTATTCGATAGGCGAGGATCCGGCCGAGGATGATGCCGCGGCTGCCTTCCGTCAGCGCATCCAGGCTGCCTTCGATGATGTTCATCGTGTCGCCGGACAGCTGCCGCTCGGATTCGGGATCGACCCCGTTAATGATTACGGCCTCGAGATCGCGCCCGGATTGAATCATGCCCTCCATCGTCACGAGCGGAGCTGCGGCCACGACCCCCGGCTCGGCGACGACCTCGTCTGCCAGAGCACGCCAGTCCGATGTCCGCCCGTCGCTGCCCGTTACGTAGCCGTGAGCAGTCATGCTCAACAGGCGATTGCGGAGTTCCCCCTCGAAACCGTTCATGACGGACAGGATGACGATGAGCGCGGCGACGCCGAGTGCAATGCCGATCAGGGAGATGAGCGTGATGAACGAAACGAAGCGGGTGCGCCGTTTCGCCCGCAGATAGCGCAGCCCAATGAAGAGTTCCACAGGATTGATCATCGGCACGCATTAAACCACATAAGCCGGGCGATCTCCGGACCGGCGAAAACTGTGACAGCAGTCACGCGCGATCCCACGCTGAACGTGTAAAACCCTGTTATTCGGCATTTTTTCGTAAGTCCCGCGATGCTATAGTCGCTTGGCTTCGACTGGAGAGGAACGATGCTCAAGAACACGCTGTCACGGCTTGCCCTGATTGCTCTGGCGGCCGGCTTTATGGGCCTGGCCAACGCGCAGAATCTGGACACGAGCGCGAACGCACCGGCGACCGACGATGGACGCCCGACGCGCGGCATGACGCAATCGCGCGTCGAATCCACCTATGGCGCGCCGGTCACTAAGATGACTCCGGTCGGTGAGCCGCCGATCACGCGCTGGGAGTATCAGAACATGATCGTGTACTTCGAGTACGATCGAGTCATCCACGCGGTGCTGAAGCGCTGATACGAGCCGGACTCGCCAGAAAAGAGAATCACGATGAAACGCCCGGCTACCGCCGGGCGTTTTCTTTTACGGGTCCCATGATTCGGTGCATATCTGCGATATGCAGAGTGACGTTCTCTTGCCGCCCGATTCTCATATAATCGCGGGCCGCTCATCCGGTCTCGAAGCGTGCCCGTCAGCTCAACTCTAATTGTCAACGACACCTCCCCTCCCGCCTCCGGCGCCGCGCGCCGCTGGGGCAGGCTGGTCGGTGCTTCCGCGTCGCTCGCGATCGCGGAATACGCTGCGCAGGCCGATGCGACCGTGCTGGTGCTGGCTGAGGACGCGCGCCACGCCGATCAACTCGAGGCGGAGATTCGCTTCTTCGCCGGGGAAGACGCGGATGTGCTGCACTTCGTTGAATGGGAAACGCTGCCCTGGGATGGCTTTTCTCCACATCAGGACATCGTTTCGCAGCGACTGGCAGTGTTGGCCCGGCTTCCGTCTCTGAACCGCGGCATCGTTATCGCGTCCTGCGCGTCCCTGCTGCAGCGGCTTCCGCCAACCGATTACGTGGCACTGCGATCGTTGACGCTCGAGCAGGGTCAGGCGCTCGTTCGCCCGGATTTCATCGACTCCCTGATTGCAGCCGGCTACTACCGCGTGCCGCAGGTGACCGAACACGGGGAGTTCGCGGTTCGTGGCTCACTCATCGACGTGTTCCCGATGGGCACGACAGAACCAATCCGGATCGACTTCTTCGATGACGACATCGAGACCTTACGCCGCTTCGATCCGACAACTCAGATATCCGGCGACAGCCTCGATCGGGTCAGCCTCCTGCCCGCGAGAGAGGTGCCCCTCGATGCCGGCGACGTACGCGCCTTCCGCGAGCGATATCGAGAGCGGTTCGAGGGCCGGCCAGGTAAGTCGCGCGTCTATCGCGAGGTCTCCGACGGCATAGCGCACGGCGGGATCGAGTACTTCCTGCCGCTGTTCTTCGATCAGACCTCGAACCTCCTTGACTACTTGGCTGGGAATGCCGTCGTCATAGTCCCGGACAGCGTCGAGTCGCTGCTCGACACGGCGTGGGTGGAGATCGAGGAGCGATACGAACTCTGCCGCCTCGACCCGGAGCGGCCGATTCTCTCGCCGCAGGAGACCTTCGAAACCGCGGCTGCCCTTATCGACCGTCTCACGGCACAGAGTCTCATTCGATACTCGGCGCAGTCCTTCGCTAGCGACGCCGACAACCTCGCCGTCCGCATGCTGCCGGCGCTGCGAATAGAGACGCGATATGACGACCCCGCCGGCGCGATCATGCGTTTCCTCGCCGAATTCGACGGCCGGGTACTGTTCACCACCGAGTCGGCCGGCCGTCGCGAGCAGCTTCGGGAGGTTCTCGGCGGCCGGGGCCTCGACCTCAGGCCGACAACGAGCTGGGGCGAATTCCTGCGGGCCGACGCCGGACACGGGCTGACGGTCGCGCACGTCGACAACGGCGTAATTCTGCCCGACGCGCGTCTGGCAATTGTCAGCGAACAACAGTTGTTCGGCGAGCGGGTTCGGGAACGCCGCCGCCGGCGATCGGGCGAACGAGATCCAGAGACCATCATTCGTCAGCTCGACGATCTGGAGCCCGGATCGCCGGTTGTACACGCTGAGTACGGTGTCGGCCGTTACCTCGGGCTCATTACCCTCGAAGTTGCCGGATATGACGCAGAATTCCTGCATCTCGAGTACGCGGACGGCGACAAACTCTATGTGCCGGTACATGCGCTGCAGCTGATTTCGCGATACACCGGCGCATCGCCCGAGAACGCGCCTCTGCATCGGCTCGGGAGCGACCAGTGGGCTCGAGCGAGGCGGAGAGCTGCGCAGCGCGTGCGCGACGTCGCCGCGGAATTGCTGGACGTGTATGCGCGGCGCGCCGCCCGGCCCGGCCACCGCTTCCATTGGTCGGAGGCCGACTATCGGGCTTTCGAGAGCGGCTTCCCGTTCGAAGCGACAGAGGATCAGGCGCGCACGATTACGGACGTGCTCGACGACCTCGAGTCGGATCAGCCGATGGACAGAGTCGTCTGTGGCGACGTCGGCTTCGGCAAGACCGAAGTGGCGCTCAGGGCAACGTTCGCCGCCGTGCACGGCGGCAAGCAGGTTGCGATTCTCGTGCCGACGACACTGCTCGCTCAGCAACACGGCGAGACGTTTCGCGACCGCTTCGCGGACTGGCCCGTACGAGTCGAAGTGCTCTCTCGCTTTCAAACCCCGAAACAGGTTCGAGAAATCGTTGCCGGGATGAAATCCGGTAGCGTCGATGTCGTCATCGGCACGCACCGGCTCTTGCAGCACACCGCCGACTTCAAGGACGTCGGTCTCGTCATTATCGATGAGGAGCACCGCTTCGGTGTACGTCACAAAGAAACCATCAAGTCGTTGCGGAGCCACATCGACGTCCTCACGCTGACCGCGACTCCGATTCCACGCACCCTGAATATGGCGCTTGGCGGTCTGCGCGAAATGTCGTTGATCACCACACCGCCCGCGGAACGGCTGGCCGTCAAGACTTTTGTCACCGAGTGGAACGACGTAATCGTGCGCGAGGCCTGCCTGCGAGAGATCAAACGCGGCGGACAGGTCTACTTCATCCACAACCGGGTGGAGGATATCGGTCGGATCGAACAGGCGCTCGCCAAACTCGTCCCGGAGGCGTCGATTCGAATCGGCCACGGACAGATGCCCGAGCGCGAACTCGAGCAGGTGATGTTCGATTTCTACCACCGCCGCTTCAACGTCCTGCTTTGCACGACGATCGTCGAAAGCGGAATCGACGTACCGACGGCAAACACGATCATTATCAATCGAGCCGACCGCTTCGGTCTCGCCCAACTGCACCAGCTGCGGGGCCGCGTCGGCCGCTCGCATCACCGCGCTTACGCGTATCTGATCGCACCGCCCAGGGCTGTGATGACGGCCGACGCCATCAAGCGCCTCGAGGCCATCGATTCATTGGAGGACCTCGGATCGGGATTCACACTCGCGACACACGATCTGGAGATTCGTGGCGCCGGCGAATTGCTGGGCGACGAGCAAAGCGGCCAGATTCAGGAAATCGGTTTCTCGCTCTACATGGATATGCTCGGGAAAGCGGTAGAGTCACTGCGCGCCGGACAGGAACCGGATCTCGAGGGGCCGCTAGACACCGGCGTTGAGATCAATCTGCACATGCCGGCACTGCTGCCGGAAGACTACGTACCCGACGTGCATCTGCGTCTGATCCTCTATAAGCGCGTCTCGTCCTGCGAATCGCAGCAAGCGCTCGACGAACTAACTGTCGAACTTATCGACCGATTCGGCTTGTTGCCCGAGCCCGCGAAGAACTTCATGCGCAACGCTGCTATAAAACTGCGCGCCGCAGGCCTCGGCATCGAGAAGATCGACGCTGCCGACAACGGCGGCTACCTCCTGTTCGGCGACGACAGTCGAATCGACCCTGTCGCGCTCGTACAATTAGTGCAAAATGAGAGCCAGATATATCGCCTCAAGGGCTCACACCGATTGCAGTTCCGTACGGACCTGTCGGCGCCCGAGACGCGTTTTGCGACGATCGAGAATCTGTTGGACCGCCTGAGCCCATGAATCGCCTACCTGTTTTCATCTTCTCATTGCTCTTGCCGCTTACCGGCGCCGCGCAGGGCGTGCTGCTCGACGACCTGACCGACCAGCAAGTGCCCGAGGTACCCGATCTCAGACGCTACAGTGTCGAAATCATCGTGTTCGCTTATGCCGAAGATGTCTCGGTTGGCACGGAGGTGTTCACGCCCGAGTTATTGCCCGAGCCCGAAGTACTCCTCGACGAAAACGGGCTGCCACTAATCGGTCCGCTCGCCGAAGCCCTGGACGAAGCCGAAGATCAATCCCGGATTGAAGAAGGTGTCGATCCGACGGAAGAAGCGTCCGAGGAGGCGTTGACCGACGAGGCTGGCGCGGAGCAGCAAGTTACGTTCGAATTCGAGTTGATGGCTAAGGAAGATTACACGCTCCTCGATACGCTCGAGCGGCTGGAAACTCTGGACGCCTATGAGCCGCTCATGCACTTCGGATGGGTTCAGGGGATGCTGCCCGATGTCGAAACACCCGAGTTGCCGCTGGAGGACTTCGCGACACCGCCGCCGGGACTCCGGGGTGCGCTTACGCTGTACCTGAGCCGTTATCTGCATCTGGTCGTGGACATCGAACTCGCGGCAGATCGCCAGTCGGACGGCGAGATCGACGACGAATTCAGCGATGCATTTGCCGATGAGAGCGCTCGCGATGACGATCCGGTGCCGACCTTCACCGACAGGCGGCTGCATTCGGCCTGGAACGATCCTTTCGCGCCGAGCGAGCCCCGCTACGCGCCGCTCGCCTATAGCATTTCCGAGAACCGCATCGTACGAAATGGCGAACTTCGCTACTACGACCATCCGAAGTTCGGTGTCATCGCGCGCATCGCGCGCATCGAGGCCGAGGATGAAGAGCCGGTCGACGGTAGCGAGGCCGAGGCCACGCGGGTTCCCTCAGCTTTCGTCGAGTAATTCGCAGAGTAATTCGTCCGCCGAGCCGGAATCCCGGCCGGCCGACTTCGCGATGACGCGATGATGCACCGTTACGAAGCGACCACTCGAGGAGCGCGGATGATGCAGACCGAGTTCCCGCACCGCAGTCGCGATTCGGGCCGCGAACTCCAGAACGCCGGCCTCGTCAGCCGCGTGCGAGAGCACGACGAACCTGGCGCCGTCGAGCCTGGCGACCACGTCGCTCGCACGCCGCAGACTGCGTCGCACCGCCTGACCTACTCTGCGCAGGCAGGAATCCGCGGCATGACGTCCGAATACCTCGACGTAGGCCTCGAACTCGTCGAGTTCGAACAGCACGAGCGCCAGCGAGCTCTCTTCTCGTGCCGCCACCGCCCAGTCGTGCGACAGGACCTCACGGAATGCTCTGGAATTAAGCAGCCCGGTTACGGGATCGTCCCGCGTCAGGTCTCTGATGGTGCGCTTCGCGCTGAGTAGCGCGTGATGGGTATCGTCGCCGGCCGCGCCCGACCCGCCGGCGCTGCGCCAGATGACCGCGTAGTGGCTGGGCCCGTCATCACCGGTAAGCGGTTTCAACGAAACCAGGTACTCGCGGCCTCCGACCTCTACCGGGAAGCTGGTCTCGGCACGCGCCCGCATCGACTCGCTGATTTCCAGCGCCAACTCTCGGCCCAGCAGTGCTTCGATGACGTCGGCGAAAGGCTGGTCGGTCGTGGCGTCGCCAGCGATAGCCGCGAAAGCTGGATTCGAGAGGACGACCGGCCAATCCGTCCGATCGAGACTGACCAATGCGACCGGCTCTGCCGTCGCTGCTATGACCTGCTCGAGAATCCCGGAGTCCACGTCACTCACCGTCCTGTCCACGCTTCAAGAACGCCTCGAGTACCGTAAATGCCCTTGCACGAGCATGCTGCGTACTGGCCGCGAGGTCATCGTGTATCGGCCTGTCGCCGCGCCCCGCCGCTTTATTCACGACCAGGCAAAGACATGCATAGTCGATGCCTGTCTCCGCTGCCAGGGAGGCTTCGGGCATCGCCGTCATTCCGAGGTAATCGGCCCCGTCTCGTTCGAGTCTATTGACCTCCGCGGCCGTCTCGAGCCTCGGTCCTTGAGTCGCCGCGTAGACACCTCCGTCATAGCATTCGACGCCGGCTGCTTCGGCGGCGTTCAGCAGCTCGTTTCGGAGTGGCTCGGCGAACGGCTCGGTGAACTCGATGTGATCCACGCCGGCGTCGCCGCCCGTGAAGAAGGTATGCTCACGGCCCCAGGTATAGTCAATGATCTGATCGGGAACGCCTATCTGTCCGGGTTCGCGAATCGACGACACCACACCAACCGTATTCAGGCCTATTACCCTGGTAATGCCGACGGCAGCCAATGCGGCAATGTTGGCTCGGTAATTGATCTTGTGCGGCGGAATCGTATGCTCGACGCCGTGCCGGGCAATCGCGGCGACGCCGGTCTCGCCCAGGCGCAGTGTCTGGATCGGCCCTGAGGGCGAACCGTAGGCCGTCTTCACCGTTCGGGCCGAGACCGGCTCGAGAAGGTCCTGACATCCCGAACCAATGATGACCGCGACTGATTCAGGCATTGAGTTCAAGTTCCGGTGGCTGACCCCAGTCCGCAAGGTCGCTCACGGCCTGCCCCCACTCATCGCTGGCCAGCAGCGACTCGCGCGTAATATGGCCGGTTCCGTGAAGCCGTGCGAGCCGTACCAGTGATAGCGGATTCGAATAGTCGTTCAGGGCCGTCACAGCGCTCTGAGCCGCATTTCGAGAGGGCGAGGCTGGCTCGCTCGGTCATCGAACCGTAATCTCGAGTCGCCTTCATGCTGAGGTCGTCCGAGAACACCGCCCCGTAGAAACCCAGCCGGCCTCGTAGTTCGCGCTGAATCCAAACGTCCGAGAAACTCGCGGGCGCGGATTCCACGTTCGTATACACCACTTGCGCCGTCATCACGCCTGCGATCAGGCTCGTCCCGATGAGGCGCTCGTAAGGACGCATGTCGTCGAGCAGGTCACCGTACTCCCGGCGATCGATAGGCAGCTTCAGATGCGAGTCGGCAACGACGGCGCCGTGCCCGGGAAAGTGTTTGGCCACTGCGGCCATGCCGGCGCTCCTCAAGCCTCGGCAGAACGCGGACGCAAGATCGGCGACGACCTCTGGGCGAGCGTCGAATGCCCGATCTCCGATGATTTCGCTCACCCCCCAATCGAGGTCGACGCAGGGCGCAAAGCAAAGATCGACGCCCGCTGCCCGAAGCTCCGCTGCGATCAGCCATCCCGCCTGGCGAGCAAGGCGCTCGGCGTTGCCCGGATCCCTGCGGTGCTCGCGGCCCAGCATTCGCATCGGGGGAATCGCCGAGAAACCGTTTCGAAATCGCTGTACACGTCCGCCCTCGTGATCAACGGCTACGATCAGTGGCGGTCGGCGCAGAGCCCGAATCTCGGCAATCAGATCGGCGATCTGCTCGGGATTCTCGTAGTTTCGGCTGAACAGAATGACGCCGCCGACGGCGGGCTGGCGTAAGAGGTCCCGGTCAGCCGGCGTCAGGCTGACCCCGTCTATATCGAGCATGACGGGCCCCAAAGACATCTTCACAAAACTACAATAAATCTAGAAAAATACAATAAGCAATTGATTTTATTTGTCGAAAACTGCGACGGACTCCACATGTGCGGTATGCGGAAACATATCGATAATACCTGCAAAGGAGAGAGTGTAGCCGTGCTCCTTGACGAGAGCCCCGGCGTCACGGGCCAGCGTACCCGGATGACAGGAAACATAGACGATGCGTTCCGGCCCGATCTTCGTCATTTCCGCGACGACGGCCGCGGCACCGCTGCGCGCCGGGTCGAGCAGCACACGGTCCCAACCGGACTTGAGCCAATTCTCCTTGCCGTCGATCTCGGCCAGATCGGCGCACTGAAAATCGACATTCTCGAGCCCATTTCGCTCTGCGTTATCCTTCGCGCGCGCGACCAGCGACGGTTCACCTTCGATGCCGAGGACCTCGCCGCCTCGTCGTGCCAGCGGCAGTGAGAAATTGCCGATACCACAGTAGAGATCCAGGACCCGATCGTCTTCTCCCGGCGCCAGTAGCTCGATAGCCCGAGAAACCATGCGTCGATTGATCTCCGCGTTCACCTGCACGAAGTCGATTGGCTCGAACGCGATCTCAACGTCGAATTCGGGCAATGAATAGCTGAGCCCGAGATCCGCGGCATCCGCGTCGATCGGCTGCAACGAGTCGAGTCCGCCGGGCTGTAGCCATACGGCAACGCGATGCCGGCGCCCGAACTCGATGAACAAAGCCCTGTCTGAATCGCTCGGCGGATCGAGAACTCGAAACACAAGCGCGACGCCGTTCTCCGCAACGGCAACCTCGATCTGCGGGAGCCGGGCCCGAACAGACAGGCCACCAACGAGTTCGCTCAAGGGCTCGATCAGTTCGTCAACCGGCTTCGCAAGAACCTCGCAGCGATGCATGTCGGTAATGAACGGCGCATGCCGCTCACGGAAGCCGACCAACACACGCCCCTTCCCGGGAACATCCTTGACTGCGAGCCGCGCGCGGCGCCGATAGTGCCACTCGTCGGCGATCAGCGGTTCCAGCCATGCGACAGGCGATACACCGCCGATACGTTCGAGGTTGTCGCGCAGCGTCTGTGCTTTGATCTCGCGCTGATGCGCGGCGGAGATGTGCTGCAACGAGCAACCGCCGCAACGCCCGAATACCTCGCACCGAGCCTCGACACGATCGGCAGATGGCAGCAGAACCTCGAGGAGCTCCGCCTCATCGAATTTCCGCCGCCGTTTGCGCCGAATGAACCGTACCTCCTCGCCGTCGAGCGCGCCGGCGACGAAGACTTTCTTGCCGTCCCCCGCAACGATGCCACGGCCATCGTGGGTCACACCGTCAATACGGCCGACTTCGGCCTCTCTTTTCGGCATTCTCAGACCGACGGCCAGGCCGCGAGGAACTCCTCGGCGTGGGGCTTCGCGATCGACGCCAGAGTTTCACGAACCAGCGCAAATTCGCGCTCGAGATCCGCGTCATCGAGGTGCCCCCGCATGTATTGAAAGCGCAGGTATACGAGCCACGTATTGACCACGTCCGTCTCGCAATAATCGCGGATTTCG
>CALZMR010000104.1 GCA_945788575.1 uncultured Woeseiaceae bacterium | reverse complement strand
CATGCTGCTGATTATTCTGGGCCTTGCCTGGCGGTTTACTGACCTTGCACTGCTTGCGACCGCGTGTGCGCTACTGAACATCCTCGGCCTTTATGGAATCTGGTGCGCTTTTCTTATCGGCGGGATTATCGGTGATCCTTATCCAGCCGCCTCCAAGGCAACGTATTATATTTTCGTTGCGTCGTCGTGGATTTTGATTCTCGGTGTGGCAATTTTCCTGTATGGCTTACTTCGCCATCGTGACGCCTAGAACGCGCCCCCGAGCAGCAGGAGATTGCCAGTTTCAACAGTTCGCTTGCGCCCGCAAGCGAACTTTCGGACCGAGTCTGAAACGGTGCTTGTAAGAGTGAAACGCCGGATGAGGAGGATAAGGCGCTGAAGATCGCTCATCGTCGTGGCAGCGATGCTGCCGTTGGGAAGTTGCGGCGACAACGAAAGCGAGCCATTGGTGCACACGCTGCCGTCGACCGCTGTGGAATTCGGGGCGCCGCGCATATTTGAGTTGAAATTCCCGACCTCAGAACTGGTGTACCCGTGCGAGGAACTGGGAGGCCCGTTGCCGGGTGTTAGCAAAGAGTAAGACCATTCCAATGTCCGCTGACTCCCGGCGGCAAAGAATCGACTGAATCGACGACGATAGGAGGTCAACCGGCAGCCACTCGTCGTCAGCCATGTAGCGAAGACGACAAATTGAAAGAGTCGAACACAGCTGGCCGTTGGCTAAGGCACGCCTGCCGACGGTTATTTCTACGCGAGCGAATTCAATCGTCGCGCGGTGGCCACATGGAAACGACCTGGCCGCTGGCCGGGTCGCTCCTGCCGTTCAGTACGGCCTGGTAAGCGTTGGCGACTGCTTCTGCACCGTAGTTGTGCTCCACCCTCAGCCATTCATCGGCGAACGTGCGGAACTGCGCATAGGCCGCACCAAGGCGCATCATGAATTCCTTCGCCCCGAGTTCGGCACTGCGTGCCTTCACGTGGGTAGGTGCGAAGAAGAATTCCGGCCGGGCGCCAGGCAGACCCTTCACGGAGCCCGCTTCGTCATGGTGCGTTGCGCCGATGCGGCATGAGTGCTTCATGTTGTCGCCGAAGTGATGGTGCACGTCGCTGATCACCGCGGCATTCCCGGCCATGTCCACCATGACCGCCGCTTTTGCGGCGTCGAGGCTCGCGATGTCATCGTAGGTAACAATGCGGTCGTAGCACCCGAGGCTTTCGCAAAACCCGACGTTGCCCTGCGACGTAATCCCGATTGCGGACAAACGGCCACGCTCGCGCACGCAGTGAGCGAGCGCAATGCTGGTTTTGCTCGATGCGCTGGTGATGAGACACACGTCGGTACCGAAGAAATCGTTGACCTGCAGAAAGTCCTCCACCAGCCATGACGTCGTGAACAGCCCACGAAGCAGGCTGTCCTGGTCTTCGAGGCTTTCCTCGTAGATGGGATTGCCGGAAGCGCGATCGAATCCGGCATACACCGGCGCATACTCGGCACGGTGCGGCGACACGTCCGTGAATCCCGACGAACTCACCCTTCCCGCCGTTACCTTCAGGTGTGTCGAGTACGGGAACCATCCCCATACCCGCTCACCCACCACAACGTCCGGATGCGCCGAGGCGACTACCTCTCCCCAGCCCATCGCCGGGATGCGTCCCCAGCCCTCCTCGGCTGGAAAGAAGCCCCAGTAACCCAGGCTGTCACCGGTAGCCGCGTAGGAGATGTTGTTGGCAGTCAGCGCCAGGCGGTCCACCCGGAAAAGCACCTCATTTTCGGCGAGTGACGCGTCCAGGGTTTCGTCCGTCACTCGGGTCTCGCTCCAGTCGTCCTTGCGGACCTCGAAGGTGCTGATGTTGGTTTGGTCTGACATTAAGGTTCCTGGGTTGTTTGTGGGCACTACTTCGGTTGCTTACGGCCGATCATTATCGGAAGAGATCAAAGTCGCATTCTGCGGCCATTCGCCTCTAAGAAAAGTCGCAATAGCAGCCAGAACTGCATCTCTTTGTTCTATGAATGGGAAATGTCCCGATGGAGACAGAACGATCAGTCGCGCTTCCGGGTAACCTTCGGCCCACGCCATCGCGCCTTCAAGAGGAATTCCGTCTTCGCGACCATGAATGATCAATCGCGGTATCTCCAGGTCTTGCAGGTCCTGCCGCAGATCGAATTCTCCATAGGTCGCAAAGTAGGCTCGAAAGTACGTCGCGCGGTTTTCCGGCCATTCATTCGGATATATGCAGTCGTCGGGTATTCGTTCCGACAGACCAGGGTCCACGAAGTTGGCTGGGTTGGTCAATGCGTTCCTGAGACGGCAATACTCGTCCTGAATTCCGTCGAATGCTCCTGACTCCGCTTTTCGATCGAGCTCTTCGATCGCCGCCTGGTCGACACGATTTCCACGAGAATCGCCATACAGTTCCAGAAGCGAGGCGGCTGGGGCGATGGGCGAGACTTGTATGAGTCTGTTCACGCGCTCCGGATATCGGACCGCGTAGACCGCCATCTCGAAACCATAGGCCGACCAACCGAGCAACGTCATTTCTTCCAGCCCGAGTTCTATCCGCAGATCTTCGAGGTCGTCTATCTGACGATCCAGCGACACGTTCGCGAGATCGGCACGATCGGACCGCCCTCTGTTTCGTGGATCGTAAAAGACGACACGCGTGTCGTCTGACAAGTCATCGAGCAGCAGTGCCTCAAGGTATAAGGCGGCCGGTGCTACCAGGACATCTGTCCCCGAGCCGGCTTCCACGTAGTAGATCCGCACGCCATCGCTGGCTGTGACGAATCCCTCTGTCCGTTCCGACGGCGGTGGCATGCCCGCATCCGAACAGGAGGCCAATTGAAAGGCCAGGTAACACCAACAAAGGACAGGAGGAATGTTCATACAGTCCTGAATTCTTCGGCTTCGAGTCTCTCGATTCCCTGGACTACGGTAAGAGAGGCGGCTAAGACTCGTCCCGATTGTCGAACGACGGCTTCCGGTGAACAGCGGACATCGTACCTCAGATCAGCCGGGCGGCTGCCTTACGCGCAAGACCTGACATTCGTTTAGACTGGCGCTGAAGGGCCGCTACTGACCCAAAGCAGCCGTTCGTCGTCACAGTTTGTCGGACACATATTAATGCTTGAACTGCCAATTTCGCCCGGCATTGGAGCCGGTCCGATACATCTCGGGACTCACAAGGACGATGCTCGCCGCCTGCTTGCCGATCTGGGTTATCGGCTGTGCGCTGAGCAAGGCAATCTCGACTACTTCTGCGAAAATGCACTTCAATTGGAGTACGACCATGGACGTCTTCGATTCATCGGAATCTCTGAACATCCCGAAATTACCTGCATTTACGGCGCACAGGATGTCTTCGATATCGACGCCGAATCACTGTTTAATCTCTTCGCAGCCAACGAGCAACAATCTCCGATCGCATTACCGGGTGAGACTCACTTCTTCCCCACACAGGGGCTTAATTTGTGGGAAGCCGATGAGCAATACGACCGCCGAGGCGGGTTCAAGAGAAAGGTATACGCTCAGGTCGGCATTGAACACCCGAGCGACCGCTAATGGCCGTTAGGAACCCTCGCGTTGAGACGATTCAGAGACTTTGAATTACCGCTTTGGGGAAAAGCGGTGGTTGGGCTCCTGCGCTGTGTGGACGCTTCGGCCTCTGATAGACTCAACGACTGAAATTGATCCGGAGCGCCCACTTCGCCTGCAATGGCATGATCAAGTTCTTATCACTTTTCATCGCGCCGTTCGTGATCGTAGCGGTTTCGATTGCTACGGCTTCTGATGAGTGGGACCACGTGGAATCATTGGAAGTTGAAGACCCTGTGATCCGTTCGGTCTGGGCCGCATTTATTGACCGGCTCAATAATGGAGATATTGAAGGGGCCCTCGAGTACTACGTTCCCGACAAACGAGATTCGGTTCGCCAGCTCTACGAGATGCTGGGTGATGAAATAACGAAGCTACCGGACAATTGGTCCGATCTGGCCGAGCCCAATATGTACGGACCATTTGTAGAATATAGGCTCATGGATGAATCCAATGGGATGATCCACAGTGTGACGTTTGTCAAAATGCCGCACGGCCCGTGGCTGATCAATGGCCTCTAAACCGACCGACCGCTCTTAGCAGCCCTTCGAGCAATCGTGATCGTGGACTGACACGTTCATGCCAGCAATAACGTTGTTGGCTTTGCCGTCTCTCTCTCGCAGCCTGTGCCACAATGCCGCTATTCTTTGTTACGGAAGCGTAGAGGCCGCCCATGAAAATATTCACTGTCATGCTTGCAATGATTATTGCTTCGATGGCGACACCTGCCGCGGCGTATGACCCTGCGCCAGATTCAAATATAGCGCTCGCGCAAGGCGAATGGCATGGCGAGTTGACCTATAACGACTACAGCAATCCGGGATCGTTAGTTAGCATCCCGACCCGCATGTTCGCGGCGATGAGTTCTCCAACAACGCTGGTCCTGCAACTTACCTTCGATGACGGCCCTGGCAAGACCGTTTACTCGTACGAGAGTTTGACATTTGAATTCGCTGCCGATCGCGTCAGATGGACGTCCGGCGTCACCGAACCTGAGGTTTTGGATGCAACCATCGTTGCCAACACACTTGAGGACGGTGTCAGAACGATAATTCTTGAGAGGCTCACTGACGAAACATTAATCCGTTATACGCTCGAACTCTCAGCGCAACAGTTTTCATTGGCGACGCATGAAGTGTCAGACCCTGGCGATGCGACCTTCAGAAACAGGTATCTGCTAGATCGTCCATAATGTGCCTGTCCAATGTTGTTGTTGAGCTGATAAGATTGCGAGAGGCCGCTACTGACCCAGAGCGGACGCTGGCATTCAAATCGATTGCGAGTCTACGAACAGATGTTGTCCTCACAGCAGACACTACAAATGGCTGCCAGCATGGCGGAAATCATCGCTGCTGTCGGCGTGATGATTTCAGTAGTATATCTTGCGATTCAGGTACGCCACAGCAATTCACAGGCTCGACTGCAAACTCATAGCGACACGCTGAATCATATGCATTCGCCGATTCAGCAATTCCTAGCCCAACCTGAACTTGCCGAGATGATTCGAATTGGCGGGACGAGTCCCGATAAGCTTACGGAAGCCGACTGGTTCAGGTTTGGATACTACTATTTGATGCAATTCAATATGTACGAGTTCTTGTACACGGCACACTTTATTGAGTCGGCCACGCTGCAAATCTGGGAAGGCACTGACGCATCATGGAAGAACGTATTTCAGCAAGAACCGGGCGTTCGCAAGATTTGGCGCGAATGGCGTCATGCTTATGCTGACCCATTTCAGGGATACGTTGACACAATTGTAAGAGACGCCGAAAAAGCACAGGAGTGACGCTCGAACAAGATTCGACCGCCCGCTTCTGGCCGCCAGGAGCCCTTCGCGTTGACATGATTCAGAGACTTCGAATTACCGCTTTGGGGAAAAGCGGTGGTTGGGCTCCTGCGCTGTGTGTACGCTGTATAAAATTTGGGTCCCTGGCCACAAATGCTGCTTGTCGCCTCCGGGTCTGGGGCGCCGCATACGCAGGAGCAAGGGTTATTCTACGCCTGCGGTCGCGGAACGGCAATGACCGCATCTGGCCGGGTCCAGCCGGTCGGCACAGACCCGGCGAATGACTGCCAGCGGGGATGGCGGACTGACGTTTAGTGAAGCAGCTGACCGGAGGGTAGTCCGCCCACCTGCCTCTGGTCGCGACAGATGAGTCCAGGCCATTTCAGCGCAGACACTTCCTGACGGCCTCAAGGCTGGGCTCGATGATGATCGGGTTCCCGACGATTTCGGCGGCGCGGCCCACATCCTTGAGGCCGCTGCCGGAAACGATGCAGACCACGCTTTCATCAACGTCGATCGATTTGTCCGCGCGCATACGTTTGACTGCGGCGAGCGGTGCCGCGGCGGCAGGTTCCGGGAACACACCGGTCAGGCGGGACATCTGCGGAATCGCCTCGAGAATCTCGCTGTCCGGTACGGTCACGGCTTCGCCACCGGACTCAATTACCGCCTTTACCGCAGCGATACCGTCGCGAGGTCGATTGACGGCGATCGAGTCGGCCACGGTGTGTGCTTCGACCTCGTCAATCTCGACGCTTGTCCAGTCCCTGGTATCGCTCTTGTCCTGGCGCAGCTTGTGAACAGTTCGACTAATCGCCGCACTGGACTCTGACTGGGCAGCATCGATTCTCGGCATGCGCTCGATAAGGCCGGCAGCGTGCAGATCCCTGCAGCCCTTCCAGATACCGCTGATAATGTTGCCATCGCCGACCGCAACGACGATGCGATCGGGGAGTTCACCACCAAGAGCCTGCCAGATCTCGTAAGTGCACGTCTTCTTGCCTTCGCGTGTGAACGGATTATGGCCCGTACTGCGATTGAACCAGCCGAATTCCTCGGACGCTGCCAGGCACAGCTCGAATGCATCGTCATAGCTGCCGCGCACTGCCAGCACCCTGGCGCCGTACGAGAGCAGCTGAGTCAGCTTCGGAACGGGAGCCGACTCCGGGACGAACACGACGGCACCCAGGCCCAGCGCCGCGGCAAGGCATGCCGTTGAAGAACCCGCATTGCCCGTGCTGGCGACCGCCACCACCCCGGCACCTGTTTCGAGAGCCCGTTGCAGGGCGATCGCGCTTGCCCGGTCTTTGATCGAGGCGCTCGGGTTACAGCTTTCGTCTTTGAGATACAGGTTCGCGAGCCCTGCCGATTCGCCAAGTCTTGGCGCCGCATACAAAGGTGTTGCGCCGATGCGAAGTGGAAACGGCGTCTTTCGAAAGACGGGTAGCAATTCCGCGAAGTCGAAGATATCGACGGGAGACGAGCCGAGCTGGCGCGGAAACGCCTCGGCCGCCGCCGCATAGTCATAGAGGATATCGAGGTTATTGCCGCAAGCCGGACACAGAAAGCCATCGTATTCGGCCGGTTGTGTCTCGGCGCAGGCGATGCAACTGTAGCCAATCATCGTCGCAGCTCCTCAAGGCACGATGTGTGTGCCGTGGATCTCGTCGAGGTCTGCGCGCAGGTTGTGTGGCTGCGTGATGATGACCTTCTTGCCACCATTGGCGAGAAAATTCACGGCACTCTCGATCTTGGGGCGCATGCTGCCTTCGGCGAAGTGACCCTCGGCCAAATATGTCTGTGCCTGTGCGATCGTCAGCACGTCGAGATCCACCTGTTCGGGTGAGCCGAAGTTAAGAGCAACCTTGTCCACGTCGGTCGAGATAATCAAATACTCTGCACCCAGCTCCGTGGCAAGCAGGCACGAGGCTGCGTCCTTGTCGATGACAGCGGGTCGTGGCCGCAGTTCGCCATCGCTTCTGTATATCACGGGGATACCACCACCGCCGGCAGCGATTACCAGCGTGCCGCTGTCGAGCAGGGTTCGAATGGCAGGCAGTTCAATGATGTCGAGCGGTTGCGGGGATGCCACCAGCCGCCGCCATCCACGGCCAGCGTCTTCGCCAATTACCCAGCCGTCTTTTTCCGCGTGGCCTCTCGCTTCCTCCTCGCCCATGAAGGGCCCTATCGGTTTGCTCGGCTTCTGGAAGCTCGCATCGTTCTCGTCAACAACGACCTGCGTCACCAGAGCGGCGACGTCCATACTGATTCCCTGGCTGCGCAACTCGTTCTTCAGGGCCTGGGCGATCTGCATACCGATCGCGCCCTGTGTGTCGGCCACGCAGTTCGCCAGCGGCACCTGGTGGATGACGTCGCGCGCGAGTTCCGAGCGCAACAGAATGAAGCCCACTTGAGGGCCGTTGCCGTGCGTCACGACGACGCGATAACCCTTTTCTACGATCGGCACGATGTGGTGTGCCGTCTCGCCCGCCGCCCGGTACTGAGCCAGCACGTCCATGTGTTCCGTATCCGTGATCAGCGAGTTACCGCCGATCGCGATGACAACGGGGGGGCTGTCTTTGCCAGGGCGTGTGTTCGTCATCCCGGGTCCTCGAATCACATTGTCAGCGCCATTAGCGCCTTCGCTGTGTGCAGTCGGTTCTCCGCCTCAGGGTAAACGCGCGATTGCGGACCGTCGATGACGGCATCGGTGACCTCGCAACCACGGTCTGCCGGCAAGCAGTGCATGTAGATAGCCGAGTCTTTGGCGCGGGCCATCATCTCCTCGTCACAGATCCAGTGCTTGTACTGCTGCGCGACCCGCATGGCCTCATCCGGTTTGCCAAACAGCGCTTCCACACCCCAGCTTTTCGGGTAGACGATGTCCGCATCGGCGAAGGCGTCTTCCATGTTGTTCACGACCTCGAAGGTACCGCCGGAGCGCGCCGCGTTTTCCTGCGCGAGTTTCATGGGCTCTTCCATGAGCGTGTACTCGGGCGGGTGCGCCAGGCTTACGTTCATACCGAAACGTGTCATCAGCATGATCAGGCCCTGCGGCACCGACATTGGTTTCACGTAGCTTGGCGCATAAGCCCAGGAGACGGCAATCTTCAGGTCTTTGAGGTCCTTGCCGAATTCCTCGCGGATCGTCATCAGGTCCGCGAGATTCTGGCACGGATGATCGACGTCGCACTGCATGTTGATCACGGGCACCGATGCCCAATGCGCGACATCACGCATGTAGGTCTGGCCTTCGCCGGGCACGAGATCGTGGCGGATCGCGATGCCATGGCCATAGCTCGACAGAATCGTGCCCATATCCTTCGGGCTCTCTCCATGCGCGATCTGCGAAGTCTCCGAGTCGATGAAGTGTGCATGGCCACCGAGCTGAGTCATGCCGGCTTCGAACGAATTGCGCGTGCGTGTGGACTTGTCGAAGAAGATCAGGAACATCGTCTTGTGCGGCAGGTGCAGCGTCGG
>CALZMR010000103.1 GCA_945788575.1 uncultured Woeseiaceae bacterium | reverse complement strand
CGCTTGCCCTCGAACACGATATTCCGGTGCTGCAGCCGGCGACGCTGAAGACGCCTGAGGCCGTCGCGGAACTCGAGTCCCTGGAGCCCGACATTCTGATCGTCGCTGCCTATGGGCTGATCCTGCCGCAGTCAGTACTCGACGTGCCGACACACGGCTGTCTGAACGTGCACGCATCGCTGTTGCCGAGATGGCGCGGCGCGGCGCCGATCCAGGCCGCGATTCTGGCGGCCGACAAGGAGACCGGCATCAGCCTCATGTCGATGACGGCGGGGCTCGACTGTGGGCCTGTGTACTCGACGGCGTCGATCGAGATCGGTGAGGACGAGACGGCCGGCGAACTTCACGACCGGCTGGCTGAACTCGGCGGCGACCTGCTCGTGTCGGATCTGGAGAAAATCCTGGGCGGCGAGCTCGCTCCCGTAGAGCAGGACGAGAGTGCTGCGACCTACGCCGGCAAGATATCCACCGACGACGCGCGACTGGAATGGACCGAGGACGCCGCGCAGCTTCTGAGAAAGGTCCGCGCGTTCAATCCGGTGCCCGGCGCGTGGTTCATGTGCGACGGAGAACGTATCAAGGGCTGGCGCGCGACCGCGCGCGACGATGAAGGTGATCCCGGCGCGGTGCTTGCAGCGAAGGGCGACGAGTTGCTCGTCGCCTGCGGCCGCGGCGCGCTCGCAATCGAGCTGCTTCAGCGCCCCGGCCGGGGCCGTGTGACGGCGCGAGAATTCAATGCTCAGCTCGATATTCGCGGCGAGACGCTGGGATAGTCATGTCGGGTCCCAAGACGGGCGCCGGAGTACGCGCCACGGCCGCGGAGGCCATCGATGCGGTCGTAAACGGCGGCCGCTCCCTCGACGCCGTTCTGGACAAATTCGGCGAGCGCGTTGCCGACCGGGACAAGCCGCTGCTGCGAATGCTCACTTACGGCTGCCTGCGCAACCACTGGCGCATTGATGAGTGGCTCTCCGGCTTGCTGGATCGACCGCCGAGGAAGAAGGACCGCGTAATCCGGGCGCTGCTCGCCGTGGGCCTTTTCCAGCTCACAGACACTCGAATCCCCGATCACGCCGCTGTTTCGCAAACCGTCGAGGCAGCGCGTGTGCTTCGCCGCCCGAAGTTCGCCGGTCTGGTCAACGCGATCCTGCGGCGCTTCATGCGCGAGAAGCTGGTCGAACGCGAGCCGGCCGGCCTCGAAGCGCGCTGGAATCATCCGTCGTGGATGATCGAAACGATCCAGCGTGATTGGCCGGACGACTGGGAAGGAATCCTCGCGGCGAACAATGACAGGGCGCCCATGTGGCTGCGGGTGAATGCGCGCCGTCAGTCTCCGGACGACTATCTGGCGCGCCTCGAAGCCGCGGATATCGCCGTCGCCGAGCATCGCGGTGTCACTATCCGGCTCGAAGAGCCGCGTTCGGTGGCCGAGTTGCCGGGTTTCGAGGACGGTGACGTGTCCGTGCAGGATGCCGCCGCGCAGCTAGCGGCGCCGTGGCTTCTGGCTGGCGGAGGACGGCGCGTTCTGGACGCCTGCGCGGCGCCGGGCGGCAAGAGCGCGCACCTGCTCGAAACGGGCGATGAGATAGAGCTCGTAGCCGTCGACAGTGACCCGGACCGGCTCGAAACGCTCCGGCGAAATCTGGATCGGCTGGGTCACACTGCAACTGTCTCGGTCGGTGACGCATCGATACCCAAAGACTGGTGGGATGGCCGGCCATTCGACGCGATCTTGCTCGACGCTCCTTGCTCGGCAAGCGGCGTGGTCCGCCGCCATCCCGATATCCGGCTGCTCAGGCGGCCGGGCGATATCGAGGAGTTGGCTCGCCGTCAGACGCAGATGTTAGAGGCGCTCTGGCCGCTGCTCGCCGAAGGCGGGCGGCTCCTGTACGCGACCTGCTCCGTGTTTGCGGCCGAGAACGATGCCGTGACGGCGGATTTCGTCGATTCGACGCCGGAAGCAACCGAGAATCGAATGTTGCACAATAACAACATCCACGATGTAATGCGTTCGAAGTCCTGTGGTTATCAGGTCCTGCCGGGTAATGCGGGGATGGACGGCTTCTATTACGCCTGCCTCGAAAAGCGCAAATGACAAAATGAATTCGCTGAGACGCCGCACGCAAGCCGCGGGTCGCGCTGCCGTCGCGATCCTCGTCCTGCTGTTCGCAAGTTCGGGTCTTGCCCAGGATCCCATCGTCCGCGAGGGCTACTTCGAAGTTCGCTCGGCATCGACAGCGCTCGTCGACGACGTTCACCATCTCGACGCGCGTTTGCAGCTCGTGCTGTCGAGCGAAGCGCTCGAGGCGCTCAACAACGGCGTGCCGCTGACCATTGAGCTTCAGACGCAGCTCCACCGCCAGCGGCGGTTCTACATGGACGCACTCGATGCCGAACTCGCCGTGCGTTTCGAACTCGAGTACCGGCCACTGAGCCAGCGTTACATCGTTCGAAACCTGAACAGCGGCCATCAGGATTCTTTCGCAACGCTGTATTCGGCGCTCAACAACCTTGGCCGCATTACCGCACTGCCGATTATCGACGACGCGCTTCTGGCCCAGGACCGCGACTACCGAATCCGCGTGCGCGCAATGCTTCAGACCCAGCAGTACCCGGCACCGCTGCGCCTCTTGTTCTTCTGGCGCAGCCAATGGCAGCTTCAAAGCGAATGGTATGAATGGACGCTAGAACGGTAAAACGAGCGTTTACGACCCTGCTGGCTGCCATCGGGGTCGGCCTCGCGCTCGTTGCGTTGTTCCTGCTCAGCCGCACCGCCGAGAACGCCGACGACTTCAATCGGCTGCACATCGTGATTCTGTCCATCAACGTGATGGGCATCCTCCTGTTGCTGGTGCTCCTGATCGGCAACCTCGCGCGACTGCTGCGCGACTACCGAACCAATGTGCCGGGCGCCCGCCTCAAGGCGCGGATAGTTGGAATGTTCGTGGGGCTGGCGGTTCTGCCGCTACTCGTCGTCTTTTACTTCTCGTTTCAGTTCATCAATCGCGGCATCGACACGTGGTTCAACGTCGAAGTCGAGGCCGGCCTCCAGAATGCGCTGCAGCTCAGCCGCGCAGTGCTCGAGATACAAATGCGCGAGCACCTGGTATCGACGCAGCAGGTATCCCGCCGGCTGAGCCAGGTAAGCGAGCGTCAACTGATCTTCGAGCTCAGCATGCTGCGGCGTGAGAGCGGTGCAAGCGAGATGACGCTGTTCGGCCGCAACGGACAGATCATTGCGACGAGTTCCGACAGCGCTTCGGTGTCGCTGCCGCAACCGCTGGCCGAAGAGGTCGTCCTGCAGACGCAGCAGAGCCGCCCCTACGTGAGCCTCGATCCTCTGGAGAACGGCAATTACGTGATCCGAACCGCGGTTCCCTTCACGGTCCGTGGGCAGGCGGAGCCGGCCGGCGTCATCCAGTCGTGGTTCCCGGTAACGGAACGGCTCAGCCGGATGACCAACAGCGTCGAGACATCGTTGCGCGAGTACCAGCAACTCGTCTTCCTTCGAGAGCCGCTCAAGAGCGCGTTGACGTTGACGCTGACGGTCGTGCTGATCCTCAGCCTGCTGGCGGCGATTTACGGCGCGTTCGTGCTGGCACGGCGGCTCGTCGCCCCGATTCAGGACCTCGTGGCCGGTACGCGCGCGGTCGCCAAGGGCGACTTCGATACGCGCCTGCCGACGCCGTCGCGCGACGAGATCGGATTCCTGATCAGCTCCTTCAACGACATGACGCAGCGCCTCGCGTCGGCAAGAAGAGAGGCGAGCCTGAGTCAGGCGCAGGTCGAGGCGGAACGCACGAACCTCGCGGTGATCCTGGCCCGCCTGTCGACCGGCGTCGTCGCCCTGGATGCCGATCTTCGGATTCGCACGGCGAACCAGGCGTCGGGGGCGATCCTCAACGTGAATCTCGAGAATCGTGTCGGTGATCTCCTGACCGACGTCGCGAGGAACGAGCCTCTGCTCGAACAGTTCGTCGATGTCGCGCGGGTGCATCTGGATGCCGGCGAGACGGAATGGCGCGAGCAAATCGTGCTGCGAGGCGAAGTCGGACGCCGTGTCCTGACCTGCGCGTGCACCACGCTTCCCGGCGACGACGACGATCCGATCGGTTACGTCGTGGTCTTCGACGACATTACCGGGCTGCTGCAGGCGCAGCGGGATGCCGCATGGGGCGAAGTTGCGAGGCGTCTCGCGCACGAGATCAAGAATCCGCTGACACCGATCCAGCTTTCCGCAGAACGCCTGCGGCGGAAGTATCTGGGGACGATGAGCGAAGAGCAGTCGAAGATCCTCGACCGCGCGACGCACACGATCGTGCAGCAAGTCGAGGCGATGAAGGAAATGGTCAACGCGTTCAGCGACTACGCGCGAACGCCGGATATGGAATTCGGACGCTTCGACCTCGACAAGCTCGTGCACGAAGTCGTCGACCTGTATCGCGCCCAGGAGCGAAAGATCGAAATCGTCGTTACGTCCGATCCGACCATATCGTTCATCGATGCCGACATCGGCCGGGTTCGTCAGATCCTGCACAACCTGGTTCGCAACGCGATCGAAGCACTCGAGAATACGCCGGACGGCCGTATCGACGTGCAGGTTTGCGCGGCGGAGGTCGACGGCATCGACGTCGCGCAGATTCGAGTCGAGGACAACGGGCCCGGCTTCAACACCGGCTCGGTGAGCCAAATATTCGATCCGTACGTGACGACCAAGCCCAAGGGAACGGGGCTTGGGCTCGCGATCGTCAAGAAGCTCGTAGAAGAACATGTAGGCACGATCCGCGCTGAGAACCGCAGCGACGGGGGCGCACTGGTCAGCATTCGACTGCCGCTGAACGAAGCGGCACGCGAAGCGATGATCGCACGCGGCTCCGGTCGAGCCGAGAAAAGGAGGGAGAGAGCGTGAGTCAAGTACTGGTCGTCGATGACGAAGCGGACATTCGGGCACTGATTTCGGAGATCCTGAGCGAAGAGGGCTACGGAGTCACGGTTGCCGCGAATGCCACCGAAGCGCGCGCGGCGCACGATGCATCGCGCTTCGATCTCGTGCTGCTCGATATCTGGATGCCGGATACCGATGGCATCACGCTGCTCCGCGAATGGTCCGAAGGAGGCGACCTCAGTTGCCCCGTCGTCGTGATGTCGGGTCACGGCACGGTCGATACCGCGGTCGAGGCGACTCGCCTGGGCGCGTTCGACTTCGTCGAAAAGCCGCTGTCGCTGGCCAAGCTGTTGCGGACGGTGGAAGGCGCCCTGGACTCCGCCGGAGCGCAGGCACAAGGCTCGCGGAAAATGCTGCCTTCGTTGCTCCCGCCCGTCGGCCGCAGCGCTCTGATGCAGGCGCTGCGAGAGAAAGCTCAGCAGCATGCGCGGCATGACGCGACCGTGTTGATATCTGGCGAGCCGGGCACCGGCCGTGGCGCATTCGCCCGGTATCTGCACGCATTGAGCAGTCGTGCCGAAGAACCGCTCATAAGCGTCACCGCCGCGTCGCTGACCGACAGCAATCTGGAAGAGCAACTACTCGGCAGCGAGTCGAAAGACGGCATCAACGCTGGTGCGTTCGAACGAGCCGAGCGCGGCACGCTGGTGATAGACGAACTCGCCGATCTCAGCCCGAATGCCCAACGACTGTTGCTGGGCATCCTTGAGGACGGCGAATTTACTCGTGTCGGCGGAAGCAAACCGCAGAAGCTGCAAGCGCGCGTCATCGCGACAGTAAGCAGTGACTACGACGACCTGATCGAATCCGGGGAGATGCGCCGCGATCTGTTGGCGCAGCTGCAGATACTGGCGCTGAGAGTGCCGCCGCTGCGAGACTATGCCGAGGACGTTCCCGAGCTCCTCAACTACTACGTCGATAAGCTCGTCGAGTCCGAAGGACTGAAATTCAGGCGCTTCAGCGTCGCGGCGCAGAACCGCTTGCGCAATTACCCTTGGCCCGACAACGTCCGCGAGCTCAAGAACCTCGTGAGGCGCTTGCTGCTGACTGGGTCCGACGACGATATTTCGCTCGACGAAGTCGAGTCGGAAATGTCGGATACTGAGCGCAGTGACGAGCCGCTGGTCAAACAGGACCTGCTGGCGCTGCCGCTCCGCGAAGCGCGCGAGCAGTTCGAGCGCGCCTACCTGCAGCAGCAACTTGTGCTGTGTAACGGCAAAGTCGGACGGCTCGCCAAGCGCGTCGGCATGGAGCGCACGCACCTCTATCGCAAGCTCCGTTCGCTCGGCGTGGACTTCAAATCTGTGACGGCGGAAGAATAGCGGCGGTAACGGGCAGGTTAGCCGGGGAGGCGTTCGGCTGGTTCGGGCGCGCACTTTGAAGAGAGGCCTCATCGTCATCGCAACGCTGTTCGCGCTTACCGCGTGCAGCGGCCAGCAGGTCAAGGAATCCGCCCAGTGGACAGCGGGTGCCGCGTTGCTGACCGCGATATCGATCGCCGAGTCCCTTGACGACGATGATCACGGCCGCCCGTACGACGGCAATCCCGTATTCGAGGAAACCGCTCCGGACCTGTTCCGGAATGCTCGGTCGCCGTGCGAGATCTGCGTCAAGCATCGTGAGGAACAACGTCAGGAAGCGCTGCTCGAGGCCGCTGAAGAATATCGGACGGCGCAACGGCGCGCGGAGCTGAGTGCGGCGCTCGATGCTTACATGGCTCCCGCCGGTGACGCCGAGTCGGAACAGCGCTCGGTCCTCGTTGCGCCAGTCGATCGGGCAGTGCCGCAGAATGTGGTCGAACGGTTCAATGCCGTGGTTACCGAGCCGCCACTCGACGACTAGGACGCTGCCTCTGTCACGCGGGTGGACGCGACTGAGCAAACAATCGCCCGTCGATCACGACGAGCGCGAGGAAGATCAGCAACATCCCTGCGATCTCGGCAGCCGAGAGGCTTTCATCCAGCAGGAATACGCCGAGCAGGATCGCGGTGATCGGTATGAGGAAGGTCACCAGCATCAGATTCGTCGCACCGGCTGTGGCAAGCAGGCGAAAATACAGGATGTAGGCCAGCGCTGTCGAAAAGACGGCCATAAAAACGACCGCCGACCAGGCGGCAATACTCACGTGCGCTACCGAAGAAAGGTCGTGCGTGAGCAGTACGAAGATTCCCAGCACAAGCGTGGACATGGTCACTTGTCCCGCCGCCGCGACAGCGGGACTTAAGGACAGCCGATGAAAGCGGCGCCCGAACGCACTGGCGCAGGCATATGAGAGTCCGGCGAGGACTACCGCGAGTTCCGCGAGCGCCTCGCCACCAATCTCGCCAAGTGCATCGGCACCGATCATGACGCTGACGCCGATAAAACCGATCGCAACGCCAATGATCTTGGCCGGCGTGACCGGCTCGTCCTTCAGCCACAACGCGGCGATAAGTACTGCGAACAGAGGAGTCGTCGCATTCAGGATCGATGCGAGGCTCGAACTGATCTCCGTCTGCCCCCAGACGATGAGCGAGAAGGGAATGATGTTGTTTAGAAAACCCATCGCCAGGAAGGCGGCCCATACGGAAAGCTGCCCAGGAATCTTCGCACCGGTGGCCAGGACGAACGCCCACAGCACAACGGCAGCCAGCGCCAGGCGCACAGCGACCAAAACCAGCACCGGCAGCTCCAGCGCGATCTCGATCAGGAAGTATGAGCAGCCCCACAGGAACGAGAGGACGGCGAGCATGGCCCAGCTCCGGGCCGTCATTTTCATAGGTCAGTCACGGCGATACGAACTCGTCGACGGCAACACACCAAGCCTGTAGCTCGCGCGGTAAGTAAATGTAGATAAGTTCGTCCGTGCTGTCTTGCAGCGAGACGGCCAATGCGAAATCGACGGATGCCTTCCAGTCATCCGATCCCGGCTCAAGGCCGGTCCGGAACACGGACTCGACCTCCCAGAACCACGGCTCGGTACAAGGGACCGGTCCGCCATCGGTCTCGTCTACGAACTCACGACGCTCGACCTCGGGACGCTCGAGTAGGGATATGCTTCCATCGGTGGCGAACAGCAGTCCCGGGTCACCGAAATCCTGCACGCTCAGCGCACGCATCATCGCCAGCGCTCGGCCGTCTTCGTCGATCGACGGACCCGCAGGGCGGAGCTGCTCCGTCGAGATGATCTCTCCTTCAACAAAGCGGCCCTCGCCGTCCAGTGTCGCGATCAAGATCGGTGCGACCCCCTTGATGCCCTCTACGCTGATCCCGTAGTAGGTCGCGAAGTTGCCGAGGCTGTATGCGATCAGACGTTCTTCGTAGCGCTCGGCCGCGCGCACGACGTGCGGTCCGTGGCCGATAACCAGGTCCGCGCCTGCGTCGACCGCCATGCGCGAAAAGCGAACGACGTCGCCACGCGGCTCGCCGAAGTATTCCTCGTCCGCAAACGGGATGTGGGTTACATCGCGCCCCTCGGCGCCGGCGTGGAAGGACACGATGACGATGTCATGTGACTCTGCGAAACGGGACACTGTCTGTTCGGCGTACGTGTAGTCGAGTAGCATGTTTGAGTTGCGCGTGACCGCGTAGCCGAGAACCGCGACGCTGAGTCCCTCTACTTCCAGCGTCGCGAAATCGCCGATCCGACCGGTGTGCAGAATCCCCGACTCCTCGAGCGCCTGCATCGTCGCAGTACGGCCGACTTCGCCGAAGTCTCGGGCGTGGTTGTTGGCAACGCTGAGAACGTCGAACCCCGCGTTCGCGAAATGCTCGGCGTATCGCGCCGGCGAGCGGAACAGATAGCAGGCTCGCGGATTGCTGCAGACTTTTGCCGGTTCGCCACCATCGACGAGTACACCCTCGAGATTGCCGAAGGCAATGTCGGCTGCCTCGAGAAACGGTGCGACGTCGGCGAGAAACGCTTCGCCGTCGTCATCGGGCAGGTGATTATTTGGGTAGTCCGTGCCGAGCATCATGTCGCCGACCGCGGCGATCGTAATTCTCAT
>CALZMR010000102.1 GCA_945788575.1 uncultured Woeseiaceae bacterium | reverse complement strand
GCTGCCAAAGTATGACGGCCAGCTCGCGCCGTAGCCGGGATAGAAGGCATCGAAGATCTCGCGCGTGAAGTAGTCGATGCCGAAGTGGTCGAACCAGCGGGCATTCGTGCGGCCGAACAGGTCGAGGCTTGCGCGCTGGTCGTCAGCCAGATGCGGGTTGAAGGGCACGGCCTCGGGCGCGAAGTAATAAGTCTGGTCGGAGCCCATCTCATGGGCATCGACGAACGCGACCGGGTACCAGTCCTGGATCGCCGCGATACGGCCACGCGTCTCGGGCTGGGTCACGATGAACCAGTCGCGATTCATGTCGAACAGGTAGTGGTTCACGCGACCGCTTGGCCAGGGCTCGTCGTGCTCGGCGGCGAGCCGGTCGGCGAAGGGAACGAGCCCCTCTGCCATCTCGAAGTGATGGATGAAGCGATCGCGGCCGTCGGGGTTCTGCACCGGGTCGATGACCACGACGGTGTCGTTCAGGATGGCATCTACCCGCGCGTCGCCCTGCGAGGCGAGCAGATGGTAGGCCGTCAACATCGCTGCATCGGTCGATGAGATCTCGTTGCCGTGCACGCCGTAGGACAGCCACGTGACCGCTGGCTGCGACTGGGCGATCACAGCAGCGTCGGCGGCGCTCGTGTCGCCCGCATTGCGTAACCGGCGCATGCCGTCCCTGATATCGTCGATGCGCGCCATGTTCTCGGCGGAACTGATGACCACGTAGATCAGATCGCGTCCTTCCCAGGTGGCGGCGTAGCGGTGCAGTGAGACCCGTTCCGGTTCGGCCTCGGCCAGCGCCTCGAAATAGCGGAGCACGTCGGCGTGCCAGGTGATGCGGCTGCCGGGCGCATGTCCGGTCACCGATTCGATGGTCGGAACGGAGGGGTCGTAACTGGCGCCGGGCCAGAAGTCGAAGTTGTCCTGGGCAAAAGCGGTCGATGCGAGCAGCAGGCCCGCGAGGATCAGGTGGCGAGTCATGGGGAGTCCTGTCGATTTTTCTGGGCGCCATTTTTGCACGAACCCACCCCAAAATCCCTGCCGGCCGCGCCGCCAGCGAGTATTTTGAGATAGGTGCTTGTTTTTTGTGCAGCGCAAGGCTAACTTGCGCCGGAAGACGTCGATGGGGACGAGTAGGCGGGCCATTCAGGCTCAAGCGACCGGAGGAAGGTGAGAGCTCCGGGCCGGAATCCGCCGAATATCACCCCGGAGTCGCTGCCCGAACGAGAGATCCGGTAGGCGCAGCCGATTGACCCCCGATACCGGGTCTGAAGGTTGATAGACCTTCTGAGGCTCGCCGCGTGAGCAGCGGGTGAAACCGGGTGGTACCGCGAATTTTCGCCCCGGGCGCAGGTAATGCGCCCGGGGTTTTTGCGTTTTGGAGGTGCTATCGAAGCCGGCTCGTCTTTCGAGTCGCGATGGCGTTTTGGAGGTGCTGTCGAGGCTGGCTCATCATTCGAGTCGCGATAGCGTTCTGGAGTACAGGAATTGAGCTTTAAAGAAGTCGCCGGCCGCTACGACGGGCCGACCCTCGAGACCGAGGTGTTGGAGTTCTGGCGTGAGCACGAGACATTCGATAAGACCCTGGAGCAGACCAAAGACGGTCCGCAGTTCAGCTTCAGCGAGGGTCCGCCGACCGCCAACGGCAAGCCGGGCATCCATCACGTGCTCGCGCGCACCTTCAAGGACGTCTTCCCGCGCTACAAGACCATGCGCGGCTATTACGTCCCCCGCAAAGCCGGCTGGGATACGCACGGCCTGCCTGTCGAGCATGAGGTCGAGAAACGGCTGAAGGACGAAGGCCGGATTGAGACCTACGACAAGGACGAGATCGAGGCGAAGGTTGGTATCGCCGAGTTCACGCGGCTCTGCCGCGAATCGGTCATGACCTACATCTCCGACTGGGAGAAGATGACCGAGCGCATGGGCTTCTGGGTGCACCTCGAAGAAGCCTATTACACGCTCAACAACAGCTTCATCGAATCCGTGTGGTACCTCCTGAAGGAGATCTGGGACAAGGACCTGATCTACCGCGGTTACAAAGTCGTGCCGTACGACCCGCGCATCGGCGCGACGTTGTCGTCGCACGAACTCGCACAGAACTATAAAGAGACGGACGACCCGTCGATAACGGTGCGCTTCAAGCTTGCCGACGAGGACGACACCTACTTCCTCGTCTGGACGACGACCCCGTGGACGCTGCCGTCCAATCTCGCCCTCGCCGTGGGCGAGGACATCGACTACAGCTACTGTGAGTCGGAAGGCCAGACGCTGATCGTCGCCGAAGCGCTGCGAGAGGCCGTATTCCGGGACGTCGAACACACGGTTGCGAAGACCGTGAAGGGCTCGGAGTTCGTGGGCCGGCGTTACGAGCAGCTGTTCGATTACCTCGAGGTGGACGCGCCGAACGCGTTCCAGGTGTTCCCGGCGGATTTCGTCACGACCGAAGACGGCACGGGCATCGTGCACACGGCGCCGGCCTATGGCATCGACGACCTCGCGCTCGGTCAGGAGAACGGACTGCCGGTCGTGCACGGCGTCGGTCTCGACGGCAACTTCGTCGACGCGGTCGAGCCTGTCGCCGGCATGTTCTTCAAGGACGCAGACAAGCCGCTGATTCGCATCCTCAAGGAGCGCGGCATCATGTTCCGCTCCGAACGCTACCTGCATAACTACCCGTTCGGCTGGCGGACCAACGACCCGATCATCTATTACGCCAAAAACGCCTGGTACATCCGCACCTCGAAGTTTCGCGAGCGCATGGCTGAGTTGAACCAGACCATCAACTGGGTGCCCGAGCACATCAGGGACGGCCGCTTCGGCAACTGGCTCGAGAACAATGTCGACTGGGCGCTGTCGCGCGAGCGGTTCTGGGGTACGCCGCTACCTGTCTGGACGGACGGCGACGGCGACTACATCTGCGTGGGTTCGGTTGGCGAACTCGAGCAACTGACCGGGCGCGAGCTGTCCGAACTGGACCTGCACCGCCCGGCCGTCGACGACGTGACGTTCGAGAAGGACGGCAAGACCTGGCGACGCGTTCCCGAGGTTATCGACTGCTGGTTCGACTCGGGAGCGATGTCCTATGCGCAGTGGCATTACCCGTTCGAGAACAAGGACAAGTTCGAGGCGCATTTCCCGGCCGACTACATCTGCGAGGCGATCGACCAGACTCGCGGCTGGTTCTACACGCTGCACGCGATCGCCACGCTGGTGTCGGACAGCGTCGCGTACAAGAACTGCATCTGCCTGAGCCACATCGTCGACAAAGACGGCAAGAAGATGTCGAAGTCGCTCGGCAACATCATCAATCCCTATGACGTGTTCGACACGGTCGGCGCTGACGCGCTGCGCTGGTACTTCCTCGCGCGACTGTCGCCCGACGTGCAGAAGCGTATCTCGGTCGATATCGTCCGCGATGTCGCCAGTTCGTTCATCAACACGTTCTGGAACACCTACAGCTTCTTCGTGCTGTACGCGCGTCTCGACGACATCGATATCAGCGAGGATCTGCCTGTCGCGGAACGTCCCGAGATCGACCGCTGGGCCATGGCGCTCGCGCACGACACCGTCGTGCGGGTGACCGAGGCGCTCGATCACTACGACGCCAGGACGGCCGGCGAGGCGATCGAGTCTTTCGTCGATCAGCTTTCGAACTGGTACGTGCGCCGCAATCGCCGCCGGTTCTGGAAGTCAACGGACCCGGAGGACAAGCGCGCCGCGTATCTGACGCTGTACCAGTGTCTCGAGGTCGCGCACAAACTCATGGCGCCGTTCGCGCCGTTCCTCGCCGAGCACGTCTATCAGAATCTCGTCAAAGGCGTGCACGCCGATGCCCCGGACAGCGTGCACCTTGCCGAGTGGCCGGAAGCGCCGCGCGATTGGCAGAACGACGAACTCCTGCACGACATCGGCGTCGTGCAGAAAGTCGTCGGCCTCGGGCGTCAGGCACGCGGTCAGTCCGGCGTCCGGACACGCCAACCGATGGCGCTCGTCCGTGCGCGCGCGCCTGACGAGGCGGCATCGGCCGCGCTGCACGTGCATCAGGAACAGATCCTCGAAGAGCTGAACGTCAAGGCGATCGAATTCATCGCCCGCGACGCGGCTCACGTCAGCTATCGCATCAAGCCGAACCTGCCCGTGCTCGGCAAGCTCTACGGTAAGCAGATCCCGATGATCAAGAAGGCGCTGGCGGAAGCCGATGGCGCTGAGGTCGCCGGATGCGTGGCTCGAGGCGAACCGATCGTTATCCAGCTGCCCGATCGTGAAATCAGCATCGAGCCGGAGAATTTGCTGGTCGAAACCAGCGCCGACGAAGGCTACGCTTGCGCGGAAGACGCGGGATTCCTGGTCGAGTTCGATACGACGCTGACGGATGCGCTTGTCGACGAGGGATTCGCGCGCGAGATCGTGCGGTCGATCCAGGACGCTCGCAAGCAGGCTGGATTAGAGGTGTCCGATCGGATCGTTCTGGGCGTAACGGGCAGCGCGGCCGTCGATCGGGCCCTGAAGGCGCACCGTGACTACGTCATGGCCGAGACTCTGGCCGTCGAGTGGGAGACGGACCAGGCGGATCCGCTGTTCACGCTGGACCGAGAACTCGGTTCCGACACCTGGCGTCTCGAATTCCGCAAATCCTGAGGTAACAGGGCCGAAACGCTCATGCGCGGCGTCGGACATGGAAAACTTGCACGAGGTTTAAAATCTTTGTTATAAGAAATGCGCGCAGGTTCCTGATTGGACAATAGTTCATCAGGAGCGAACGGCCCGGAGAGGCCGACAAAAAGAACAGGATGTTTGACTTGCCAGGCGTAATTCGCCACCGGGCAATCGGTGGTTAATAAAAAGACAAACGCTGGAGAGGAAATGACGAACCACGTCGCTCGCTTTCAGGCCGCCGTGTCGGTGCTCGCCGGAGATGGCCATATAAAACAAAGGCTTATCTCGGCTTTTCAGGATAATCTCGTAGAGATCGAGGACGATAAGCTGCCCAACGGCGTGCGCAAGGGGTTCCGGAGTCTGCGCAAGCGAATGCACGGCGTGACCCCGCTGAACGGCGAGGGCGCGATTCGGGCCTCGGTGCGCAAGATGTCGGCCATGGAGGCAAGTGACTGCGCGATCTCGGTCGTCTCGCTCTACAGCGACCTGTTGAGGCACGCCGATGCGAGCGATACTTCCTCGGGGATCAGCAGCGAGGACGCACACCAGGTGCCGCCGTTCCTCGTGAAGTCGGCGTCCTGAAGCCCTCAGGGGCTACGCAAACTGCGGTTATCGGTCCAGAACCGGGTAGTAGACCCAGGTCTGCAGCTCATTCTCCGGCGTTTCGGTCGGATCGCTGACGTAGGATTCCCAGGCATCGCCATTCTGTTCGATGCCGAGTACCGCCAGATAGGCAAGCGTTTTTCTGTGGGTCTCGCTCAGGCTTCGATACGAGCCCGTGTGCCGGACCCGAACGACCGCGCCCGCGTAAGTTCGCGCCATGCGCACGCTGCCGTCGCTCTCAGGCGTGTCCTCGCTCAGGCCTCGCACGGGAATGCCGGCATCGAAGCGCAGCTCGGAGCCGCTGAAGCGGCGTGTGATCGACAGTGGCGCCCCGGCTTCGGTCAGGCCGTGCCGGTCGATAAAGGTGAGAATCTCGAAGTAGGCCTCTGCCATTGCCTCGGACATCGCCGCCGGGTCCGGCGTCGATGAGGCTGGCCTGAGCGCCACATCCGCCGCGTCGACCACGATGTGCTCGATCTCCAGATCGCCAAAGTCGGCAGCCGGCAGGCTCTCGGCGAGTTCTTTCAGGCTGGCGAGGTTCTGCTCGTAATCACGGCGGATAACACCGGTGACCGCGAGCCCGAAATAGCGGCCGATGATGTTGAGCCCGTAGTCGTGCTCGAATCCCCAGCTGACTTGCGTCCGGCCGTATCCGCCGGCGATGTCGAACCATGTTCGGGTCTCGCCAGGCTCGCCCGGATTGAGGCGGACCTCGACGTGCTCGTGCGGCCGGCTCTCGGTGATCGTCTGCGTTCCGCTGCCAGCGACGGTACCGTCCCAGGTCCGCGTAGAACCGACGCCGCGCGCCGGACCGGAAAAGATCACGCGCGCATTCGGGTCCACGTCGCTGATCGGCAGCCACAGATTGGTGCGGCGCATATCGTTGACGAGCGCAAATACCGTCGCCGGAGGTGCGTTCACCTCCGTGATGACGACGAACCGGCTCTGGCTCGGCAGGAACAAGCCTATGACGAGCAGCATGGCGAACAGGGCGCCGATGCCGTACAGCATTTTTTGCACGTTCTGACGGGTCCAAATCGTGGGAGCGCGATTATTCCACAGATCGCGAGGCTACAATGCGCACATGATCGATAGCTCAACGAAATCTCTGCCGATCGGGGTGTTCGATTCCGGTGTCGGCGGTCTGACCGTGCTCAAGGCCGTCCACGAGGCCTTGCCCAACGAGGACCTCATTTATCTGGGCGATACAGCCAGGCTGCCCTACGGCACCAAGAGCCCGACCTCGATTTCGCGCTATGCCTGCCAGGCGACGCAGCACCTGCAGCAGGCGGGCATCAAGCTGCTGATCGTCGCCTGCAATACGGCCTCGGCCGTGGCGCTGGACGCCCTCAGGGAGCAGATGGCGCCGCTGCCCGTGATCGGAGTGGTGGAACCCGGGGCGACTGCCGCGGTCTCGGCTTGCCCGGCCGGCTCGCATTTGGTGCTCGCCACCGAAGCCACGGTCCGGCTCGGCGCCTACCGCAAGGCGATCGAAGCGCGCGACGCCGACGCAAGCGTTCGCGAACACGCCTGCGAGATGCTCGTGGCGCTGGCGGAGGAGGGCTGGACCAACGGCGACATCGCCACGGCGATCGTACGCCGCTACCTCGATGACGCCGGCGGCGACGCCGACTGCGTGATTCTCGGCTGTACCCACTTTCCGCTGATCCGGGAGCCGATCGCCGCGGCGTTGAGTGACAAGGCGGTTATCGTCGATTCGGCGAGCACGACGGCGGCGGTCACGGCGCAGACGCTCGCCGAACTCGACCTGGCCAATGCGAGTAGCGAGCCCGGCACCCTGACGCTTTGGGCGACGGATGGCGCCACGCGCTTTGCGCGTGTCGGCGGGCAGTTTCTCGGTCGCGCGCTAGAACCTTCGGATGTCACCATCGTCGATCTCTGAGCGGCCGCATATGGCGCCTCAACATGCAATAATTCCCGCTTGTAGCACGAGGGGAACCAGAGTGATTCACAAGAACTCGCACTCGCTCATTCGCTGGGCACTGATGGCCTTCGCCGCACTCGCGCTGACGGGCTGCGCCGAGGAGCCCGAACCCGAACTCACGCAGGGCTGGACGACGGTCGAGCCGCGCCCGGAGATCTACGCCAACTTCGCGCTGACGGCCGACGTCAGCGGACTGAGCGACAATCAGCGGCAAATGATACGGCTGCTCATCGAGGCCTCCGAGATCATGGACGATCTGTTCTGGCGCCAGGCCTGGGGCGACGACTGGCAGAGCCGTCTCGAGGGCATCGAGGACGACGACGCCTACATGTTTGCCGAGATCAACTATGGTCCCTGGGACAGGCTGGCCGACAATCAGCCGTTCCTGCAGAACGTCGGGCCGAAGCCGCTTGGCGCCAACTTCTATCCACCGGACATGACGATCGAGGAATTCGAGTCGGTCTATCTGCCCGGGAAGAACGGACTGTATTCGCTGATTCGCCGCGACGAGGCGGGCGAGCTGATCCTCGTGCCGTATTCGGTCGCCTATGCGGATGAGCTGTCGCGGGCAGCGGAGCTGCTGCGCGAGGCCGCGGATCTCGCGGAGGACCCCTCGTTCGCAACCTACCTCAAGCTCCGCGCCGCGGCGCTGATCTCCGACGAGTATCAGATCAGCGACCTGCAGTGGATGGACGTTCGCGACAATCAGATCGAACTCGTCATCGGGCCCATCGAGACCTACGAAGACCGGCTGTTCGGTTACCGCGCGGCATTCGAGTCCTACGTCCTAATCAAGGACATGGAGTGGAGCGAACGCTTGAGCCGATTCGCCGACTTTCTGCCGGAGCTGCAGGAGGGTCTGCCGGTTCCCGACGAGTACAAGGCCGAGATGCCAGGGACGGATTCCGACCTGAACGCCTATGACGTCGTCTACTACGCGGGGGACTGCAATGCCGGATCGAAGACCATCGCGATAAACCTGCCGAACGACGAGGAAGTGCAGCTCGCCAAGGGAACGCGGCGTCTGCAGCTCAGGAACGCGATGCAGGCCAAGTTCGAGCAGATCCTGGTGCCGATCGCCGACGTACTCGTCGACGAGTCACAGCGGCAACACATCACTTTCGACGCGTTCTTCTCGAACACCATGTTCCATGAGGTCGCTCACGGTCTCGGTATCAAGAACACCATCGACGGCCGCGGCACGGTTCGCGAGGCGCTCCGCGACACGGCATCGAGCATGGAAGAGGGCAAGGCGGACATTCTGGGCCTCTACATGATCACGCGCCTGCACGAAGCCGGCGAACTCGGCGACGTCGATATCCGCGACTACTACGTCACGTTCATGGCCGGCATCTTCCGCTCCACGCGCTTCGGCGCAGCGAGCGCGCACGGCCGCGCGAACATGGTGCGCTTCAACTTCTTCGAGGAATACGGCGCGTTCGTCCGCGATGCGGAAACCGGCCGCTACAGCGTCGACTTCGACGCGATGGAAGAAGCGATGACCGAGTTGTCACGTCTTCTGCTGACCTTGCAGGGCAATGGCGACTACGAGGGCGCGAGCGAGCTACTGGCCACACGCGGCGTTATCGGCGCGCAGTTGCAGGCCGACCTCGATCGCCTGACCGAAGCCAATATCCCGGTCGACATCATCTTCACCCAGGGCGTGGACGTACTCGGGCTCGAGTAAGGCCCCGAAGAGGAGATAACAATGAGAAGAATCCTTGCCGTGGCGCTCGTCGCCATGCTCGCTGCGTGCGGTGGTGCCGAACAGGAAGCCGTCCAGGAGCGTGAGGCCTGGGGTGACTACGTTACACGAGTGGTCGACGACTACTACGCCCGCAATCCGGAGC
>CALZMR010000101.1 GCA_945788575.1 uncultured Woeseiaceae bacterium | reverse complement strand
GGATAATGCGGCGGCCGGATTCCGGTCGCCGCAGTTCGTTCAAGTGTCGGCAAGACAACCACGATGCAGAATACAACCTTAGTCCTGCTGTTGGCCGCGATGGCGATCGCGGCGTTTTACATTGGGCGAAGCCGTTCGCTGGCGCTGGTCGGTGGACCGAGCCGAATCGTATCGTTGCATTCCTTGCCTGGCTATTACGGCTACTACACGGCCGTTTGGTGCGTACTGCCAGCGCTGGCGCTGATTTTGGGATGGGTGCTGCTCGAGGGCCGGGTCGTCGTCGCGATGATCATCTCGGGCCTGCCTGAAGTGCAGCAGAGTCTGTCGCCCGGAGAGCTGAATCTGCTGGTAAACAACATTCAGAATCTTGCGGCGGGCGACGCTGTCAGCGGTGATATCGACGCAGGCCTGCAGGCCGCCGCTGATAGGTATAACGAACTTCTTGCAGGCAGCCGAAATCTGTTGTCCGCGCTTGTGTTCGGCCTTGCGGGAATTGGCAGCGTGTTCGCATGGCGTCGCATTCATCCGGATCTCAGAGCCAGGAATCGCGTTGAACGTGTAATCCTGATTCTGCTGATAGGTGCGTCCAGTATCGCGATATTCACGACCATTGGGATTGTGCTGTCCGTTCTGTTCGAAGCGCTGCGGTTCTTTCAGAAGGTCCCCGTCTTCGACTTTCTGTTCGGCTTGAACTGGAGTCCTCAGACCGCGATTCGTGCAGACCAGGTTGGCTCGTCGGGCAGCTTCGGAGCGGTTCCGCTGTTCGCTGGCACGATGCTGATTACAGCGATCGCAATGTTCGTCGCCGTCCCCATCGGGCTAATGACGGCCATCTATCTGGCGGAATACTCGTCATCGCGGATTCGCTCCATCGCAAAACCGCTGCTCGAGATACTGGCCGGCATACCGACCGTGGTGTACGGCTTCTTTGCGGCACTGACGGTGGCGCCATGGTTACGCCAATTCGGCGATAGCGTCGGGCTCGACGTCGCGTCCGAGAGTGCGCTCGCCGCAGGTGCGGTGATGGGAATCATGATCATTCCTCTCGTTTCATCGCTGGCAGACGATGCAATCCACGCGGTGCCCGCCTCGATGCGTGATGGTGCGCTCGGACTTGGCTCGACCCGATCCGAGATGATGAAGCGCGTCATCCTGCCGGCGGCGCTGCCCGGCATCGTCGGTGGCATCCTGTTGGCCATATCGCGCGCGATCGGAGAGACGATGATCGTAGTGATGGCTGCCGGTCTCGCCGCGAATCTTACGGCGAATCCGTTCGAGGCCGTGACGACGGTGACAGTGCAGATCGTAACGCTGCTCGTCGGCGATCAGGAGTTCGATAGTGCCAAGACTCTTGCGGCGTTCGCGCTGGGGTTAATGCTGTTCGTGATCACTCTCGCGCTGAACGTCATCGGACTCAGCGTCGTCCGCAAGTATCGTGAGCAGTATGAATAAGCGGGCGCACAAGAGGAACGTGCAGACGACTCGCGAACGTGTCGAGGCCGGACTTGGGCGCCGGCGCCGCAAGGAAGTCACGTTCCGTGCCATGGGCATGGCTGCGACGACTGTCGGGGTGGTATTTCTGTTGGTCTTCTTCTCCAGCCTGATCCAGCAGGGAGCGTCAGCTTTCCGGCAGACGTTCATCCAACTCGATGTCGTCCTGGCGGAAGACGAACTGGCGCCCGGCGGTGAGCTGGACCTGGCTTACGCGGATTTCGATGGCGTCGTTCGCGATGCGTTGCGCGATATCTTCCCTGACGTCTCGGACCGGCGCGATCGGCGCCAGTTGTACCGGCTCGTCAGTATCGCATCGGGGTTCGAGGTACGAGATATGCTGGCGGACGATCCGCAGCTGATCGGCACCACGCAGTCGATCTGGGTCCCCGCGTCGGCAAATGTGGACATGCTCATCAAGGGCAATATCGATGCCACGCTGGACGAGAGTTTGCGACCCGTTTCGGACAAGCAGGTCGAGTGGATTCGCACACTGGGAGAGGATGGGCGCCTTGAGCGGCGTTTTAACATGGCGCTATTTTCGAACGGTGATTCCCGCGAACCGGAGCTGGCCGGCATAAAAGGGGCGCTCATGGGCTCCTTCTATATGCTGATGGTTACCCTGTTGCTCGCGTTTCCCATCGGGGTTGCAGCGGCGGTGTATCTCGAGGAATTCGCACCGAAGAACCGCTGGGCCGACCTCATCGAAGTCAATATCAACAATCTTGCCGCCGTTCCGTCGATCGTATTCGGTTTGCTCGGATTGGCGGTCTTCATAAACTGGATGGCTTTGCCCCGTTCAGCGCCGCTCGTGGGCGGTCTCGTATTGTCGTTGCTGACGCTCCCGGTCATCATCATCGCGTCTCGCGCGGCGATCCAGGCGGTCCCGCCATCGATACGAGAGGCGGCCCTCGGCCTTGGCGCTTCGCGCATGCAGGTCGTATTTCATCATGTAATGCCGCTGGCCCTGCCCGGCATGCTGACCGGCGCGATTATCGGTATGAGCCGAGCGCTGGGAGAGTCAGCGCCACTGCTGATGATCGGTATGGTAGCGTTCATCGTCGACGTTCCCGGTGGTTTCACCGATCCAGCGACGGCGCTTCCGGTACAGATTTATCTTTGGGCGGATAGTCCCGAGCGAGCATTCGCCGAGCGCACGTCGGCGGCGATCATCGTATTGCTCGGATTCTTGCTGCTTATGAACCTCGCCGCTGTAATCATGCGGAAACGTATGGAGCGTAGATGGTAGTGGCCCGGTTTGAGCTTAGAGGAAACCTGTATGAGAATGCTCCAAACGAGAGAGGTTGAAGTGGCAGACGAACAACCCGTACCGAGTTCTGAATACGCCGGCGGCTCGCTGGAGGCGGCAAACACGCCTAAAGGCGATAGTCACGGCGCTGCGCCCCGTATTCCGGATCGCGTGACGGAGTTTGGTCCTGGAACGGTCGGTAATGTACGTTGCGAAAACCCGTTCATGGTCGCGGAGAACGTCGACGTATTCTATGGCGATATCCACGCGATAAAGAATGTCACGCTGGAGATCGGACAGAAGGAAGTCATCGCGCTTATCGGCCCCTCCGGCTGCGGTAAGTCGACGTTTCTGCGCTGCTTGAATCGGATGAATGACACTATCGAGTCGGCACGAGTCACCGGTAGCATCACGCTCGATGGTCAGGACATCTACAGCAAGTCGCTCGATCCGGTGGCCTTGCGGGCGAGAGTCGGCATGGTGTTCCAGAAGCCCAATCCGTTTCCGAAGAGCATCTACGACAACGTCGCGTACGGCCCGCGCATCCATGGTTTGGCAGCCGACAGGGCGGAACTCGACGAAATCGTGCACAAGAGCCTGGACAGGGCCGGATTGCTGAAGGAGGTCAAAGACCGGCTCGAAGAACCGGGTACGGGACTATCCGGTGGGCAGCAACAACGGCTTTGTATCGCGAGAACCATTGCGGTCAATCCCGAGGTCATCCTGATGGACGAGCCGTGTTCGGCGCTGGATCCGATCGCAACGGCCCGCATCGAGGATCTGATGGACGAGCTTTCGGCGGACTATTCGATCGTCATCGTCACCCACTCGATGCAGCAGGCGGCGCGTGTGTCCAAGCGGGTGGCGTACTTCCACCTGGGTCAACTCGTCGAAGTGGACGAAACGGATCAGGTATTCACGAATCCTCGCCACAAACTCACCGAAGACTACATAACCGGGCGGATAGGGTAAGTCGGACTCGGTGTGGCCTAATGCTCGTGCCGCTTCGCGCACGAGATTATTCTCGGCGTTGGCGATTCGCTTGATGATGGGGCGGATAGTGTAAGCGGGCTTAGTGCTGCCTAATGCTCGTGCCGCTTCGCGCACGAGATTATTCTCGGCGTCGGCGATTCGCTTGATGATGGGGCGGATAGTGTAAGTCGGGCTCGGTGTTGCCTAATGCTCGTACCGCTTCGCGCACGAGATTAATCTCAACACTTTCTCGCGGACTAATGCGCGCGCACGTAGCGGAAGGACTCGGCAAATTGCCCGAAGTCTTCGGTGTCGATCTCGGTTCCCAGTGGGAATGACTGCGAGACTTCGGTCGCCACGCATTGGCCGTCTTTGTAGCTGTAGTAATTCGTATGCGGCTGGACGTAGGCCTGACCGTCGATCTCCACACCGACGAAGTAGGCAACGGCCAGAAAATGCCGGAATTCATCGTGGCGTATTGATTCGACGAGTATGCCCGGCGTCCGTGCGGCCTGTGCCCAGTAATGGTCCCGGCAGTCTTCGTCGCTGCGAACGCCCATTGGTGCCGGTTCCGAGTGCAGCACGATCATGAAACCGGTGGTTGTCGATGCCTCGAAGCTGTAGCGAGTGCCGTCGTAAGTGCCACTGTGCGTCACGAGCGGCGCCGACTCGAAGGAAATGCCCCAGTTCTGGTCCGGGACGTTGAACACGCTGTGGTCGGCGACTGCTGGCGCCGCGATAAGCAGTAACAGGCTTGCCCACCGTCTCATCCTGACGTACTCCGCTGGCCTCCGCTCTGTTTTAGGAACTCACCGAAGCGCTTCTCCGAGAAGCCAATTGCCATGTAGGTGTTGTGCTCGAAGACAGGACGCTTGACCAGCGTCGGCTGGTCCAGCATCGCGGCTATGGCCTTGTCTCGGTTCATGTCGTCACGATCTGCCTCGGGAACCTTGCGCCAGCTCAGGCTGCGCTTGTTCAGGAGCCGCTCCCAACCGATCCGGTCTGTCCATCGCTCGAGCATCTGTATGTCCAGTCCATCGGCCCGAAGGTCGTGGAACGTGAACTCGATGCCTTTCTCGGTGAGATAATTCCTGGCGCGGCGGCATGTATCGCAGCTGTGTATGCCGTAAACAGTCAGCATCCGATGATTACTCCGCGCTTCTCAGAAGGTCGTTGAGGCTGGTCTTTGCTCGAGTCTTTTCGTCCACGTGTTTGACGATAACCGCGCAGTAAAGTGAGTAACGACCGTCCTTGGAGGGCAGGTTGCCGGATACCACCACCGAGCCTGCCGGTACGCGTCCGTAGCTGACCTCGCCCGTAGCACGATCGTAGATCTTCGTGCTCTGTCCGATGTAGACACCCATCGAGATTACCGACCCCCGTTCTACGACGACGCCCTCGACGATCTCCGATCGTGCGCCGATGAAGCAGTCGTCTTCTATGATGGTGGGGCCTGCCTGGACCGGTTCAAGGACGCCGCCGATGCCGACGCCACCGGACAGGTGCACGTTGCGGCCGATCTGGGCGCAGCTGCCGACGGTTGCCCAGGTATCGATCATGGTGCCGCTTTCTACTCGGGCGCCTATATTGACGTAGCTGGGCATCAGGACGACATCCCGCGCAACGTATGCGCCGCGGCGTACGACCGCGTCCGGCACGACGCGCACACCGTCGCGCTCGAAGTCTTCGCGAGAGTACGCAGCGTACTTCAGTGGCACCTTGTCGAAGAACCGGCTGTACCCACCGTCGACGACTTCGTTGTCGTTCAGGCGAAAACTCAGCAATACGGCTTTCTTCAGCCACTGGTTGACCACCCAGCCGTCCGCGCCGGGCTCGGCGACCCGGGCTTCGCCGGAGTCGAGCAGGCCGATGGCCTCGTCGACGGCCGCTTCGAGTTCGTTGGCCTCGACAGAGTCGATGCCCTGATCGAACGCGGTTTCGATGATGTCGGTATTCATATCAATTCGTCGCCTGGTCTCTGGCTGCGTCGATGCGTTCGTTAAGCCTCGCGCGCAGTTCTTGCTGCGCATCTTCGTTCAACGGTGCACCGGATTCATCACTAATATAAAAGACGTCTTCGGCTCGTTCGCCGATCGTCATGATCTTCGCCGCTTCGATGTCCACGCCCAGTTCCGCGAAAACACTTCCCACGTCGCTGAGCAGTCCCGGCCGGTCTGCGGCTTCCAGTTCCATCACCGTGCGCCCATGGGCGGTATCCCGACTGAACGCGATCGATGTCGGTGTGGAGAACATGCGCGCCTGACGCGGCAACGTGCGGGTAACGATGGATATGTCATCGTCCTTCGCAGCCAGAACCCGCTCCAGAGAGCGCCGAATCTTGGCCAGCCGCGATTCGTCGATCTCCATGCGCTTGTCGAATTCCATGAAGATAAACGTATCGATGCTGTAGTCATTGCCCAGCGGAACGATACGAGCGTCGACGATCGTCATGCCGAGTTCGTCGACGACCGCCGTGGAGTGGGCAAACGTTCGATGCCCGCGGGGCGTGTACAGCACGGCCTCGACGCCGTCACCGCCAGTCTGCCGCCGCACGTCGACCATGCTCGTCGACAGTCCGGTTTCGGATTCCGCAAGACAGCGGGTGTGCCAGACAATCTCATTGCTCTTGTGACGGATGAAGTAGTTCTCGTCGAAGAGATTCCAGACCGCGTCGATACGATCGCCGTCGATCCCGGCCTCATTCAGCGAGCAACGCGCCTGTTCGCGCGTCTCGGCGATGAGCTGATCTCGATCGATCGGATGCTCGCCACCGATCCTCAGCGCGCGCGACGTCAGGTCGTAGAGGTCACGGAACAGCATCGCCTTCCAGGAATTCCACAGTTTGGGGTCGGTGCCTCGAACGTCGGCGACCGTCAGTACGTATAGATAGTCGAGATGCAGCTGGTCGCCGACGAGTGCCGCGAATTCATTGATGACGCCGGGGTCGCCGATGTCCTTCTTCTGCGCCGTGGTCGAAAGCGCCAGGTGATGCCGGACCAGCCACGCCACGAGCCGTGCCGCGTACTTGCCGAGGCCGTGCTCGAGACAGAATGCTTCGGCGTCGACGGCACCGAGTTCCGAGTGGTCTCCGCCGCGGCCCTTGGCGATATCGTGAAAGAGGCCGGACAGATAGGCGAGTTCGGGCTGCTCGAGCTCCTGCATTATGCGGCTGCAATGAGGGTACTCGTGGTCGAAGCGGCTGAGTGCAAAACGCCGCAGATTGCTGACGACAAACAGCGTGTGCTCGTCGACGGTATATGCGTGAAACAGGTCGTATTGCATACGTCCCACGATACGTCCGAAGGCCGGTAGGTAGAGCCCCAGAACGCCGTAGACATTCATGCGTCTTAGTTCGTGGGTAACGCCGGCGGGTGCCTGAAGTATCTTAATAAACAGTCTGTGGTTGCGAGGATTCTGCCGAAATTCCTCGTCGATGAGATACAAGTTGCGCTGCATCAGACCGATCGTGAAGGCGCTGACGCCGCGTATCTGCGGATTCTGTTGCAGCAAGAGAAACAGTTCGAGCAGCGCCGAGGGTTCGTTGACGAAGACGCTCTCGTGGACCGTGCTCAGGAATCCGTTCTTTACCTCGAAGCGCTCGTTCAGCGGTTCCGGATCGGCCTCAGGATCCATGAGGATCGCTTCCTCGAACTGCTGGAGCAGCATCTCATTGAGCCGAGAAAGCTGCATAACGGTGCGATAGTAGCGCTGCATCAGCTGCTCGACGGCGAGCGTGTATGCCGCGTCCTCGTAACCGAGCATGGCCGCGAGTTTGGTCTGATGATCGAACAGAATGCGGTCCTCGCGACGCCCCGTCAGCACGTGCAGCGCGAATCGAACGCGCCAGAGGAAGGTCTGACCCTCGTGGAGTCGCCGCAGCTGCCCCGGCGTGAGGAACTTGTGGCCGACCAGTTCGTCGAGCGTCTCACAGCCGAAGTGACGCTTGGCGACCCAGCCGATCATCTGGATATCACGTAAACCGCCCGGGCTGCCTTTGACGTTGGGTTCCAGGTTGTAGCCGGTATCGTCGTAACGGTGATGTCTCGCGATCTGCTCCTTGTGCTTTTCCGAGAAGAATCGCGTGGACGGCCAGACCCGGTCCGGACCCACAGCCTGCTTCATCTCGTCAAACAGCTTCTCGGGTCCGTCGATCAGTCGCGCCTCCATCAGGGACGTGGCGACGGTCAGGTCAGCGGCTGATTCGTCGTGGCATTGCGTGACCGAACGCACGCTGTGTCCGATCTCAAGCCCTGTATCCCAAAGCACGGTAATGAACTGAGCGAGTCCGTCGTCGTCGGAAGGGTTCAGGTCATCGGGGAGCAATACCAGGATGTCGACGTCAGAGCAGGGATGGAGCTCGCTTCGGCCATAACCGCCGACCGCGATCAGCGCCATGTCGGCTCGAGACTCTCCAACGTGTTCGCGCCACAGCCCTTTGAGCACTTCGTCGACGACCCGCGCACGCTCATGAACGAGCTTCGCTACCGGTTCGCCAGCCAGAAAGCGCTCTTTCAGCGCTTCATTGGCTGCGCGCAGTTCGGCGCGACTGCTAGCGGTCGCTATTCCCAAGTGTCAGGACCTCGTAACCGGTATCGGTAATCAGCACCGTATGCTCCCACTGTGCCGACAGGCTGTGGTCCTTGGTGACAACGGTCCAGCCGTCGTTGAGGAGTCTGACCTGCCGCTTGCCGGCATTGATCATCGGTTCGACCGTGAGCGTCATTCCCTCTCGCAGCTCTATGCCGGAGCCACGAGTGCCGTAGTGCAGCACTTGCGGGTCTTCATGGAAGACACGGCCGATCCCGTGGCCACAGTACTCGCGAACGACCGAGAATCGCTGTTTCTCGACGAACGATTGGATCGCCTCGCCGACATCTCCGAGATGCTTGCCCGGCGCAAGTTCCTCGATGCCGCGCCACATGCCCTCGAATGCCACCTCCGCAAGCCTTTGCGCCTGCACGCTCGGCTTGCCGACGAAAAACATGCGGCTCGTGTCGCCGTGATAGCCGTCCTTGATGACCGTGATGTCGATATTGACGGCATCGCCGGACTTGAGCTTCTTCTCGCCCGGAATGCCGTGACAAACGACGTGATTAACCGAGGTGCAGATCGACTTCGGAAACCCCCTGTAGTTCAGCGGAGCAGGGGTGGCGTCCTGGACGGTCGTTATGAACTCGTGGCAGATGCTGTCGAGCTCGCCGGTCGTGATACCCGGCTTTACATAATCTCCGATCATGTCCAGCACGTCGGCGGCCAGGCGGCCGGCTACGCGCATTTTGTCCTGCTCTTGCGGGGTCTTGATGGTTACGGTCATGGTCTGTGTTCGAAATTAAGGGGGGTCGAACCGCGATTTCCCCCAAGTCCTGTTCGGTACGCCCCAAAAACA
>CALZMR010000100.1 GCA_945788575.1 uncultured Woeseiaceae bacterium | reverse complement strand
GCCATTTGTCTGACAGATCTCAAATAGCATTGCCTGCGTTTGCAGCGCTGGGCGGTATTGTTGTACCGGTAACGATCTATTCGGTGATGAATTGGGGCGATCCTGTCGCTAAGCAGGGCTGGGCTGTGCCAACTGCTACCGACATCGCTTTCGCACTGGGCGTACTGGCGGTACTCGGGTAAAGAATTCCAGTAAGCCTCAAAGTGTTTCTCATGACTCTGGCGGTTCTCGACGATCTAGCGGCAATTGTTTTGATTGCCGTTTTTTACACTACACAACTGTCGTTGATCTCACTGTCGCTTGCAGGTATCGCAATTGCAGCGCTGGTGGTCCTCAATCGATTAGGCGTCACTCGAATTGCGGCCTTCATACTGGTCGGAATTGCTCTTTGGGTTTTCGTTCTGAAGTCAGGGGTTCATGCAACTCTTGCAGGTGTTGCATTGGCCATGGCAATCCCAGCCAGGGGCAAAGAGCCGGGTGATGAGCCGCCGCTACGGCATTTGGTTCACGCGCTGCACCCGTGGGTCGCTTTCGCAGTGCTGCCTGCATTCGCGTTTTTCAACGCCGGTATCGATTTTGGCGAGCTTCGCTGGGACAGGTTGATTGGATCGGTGCCATTGGGAATAGCATGTGGCTTGTTCTTCGGTAAACAAATTGGCGTATTCGCTTTCTCATGGCTGACGATCAAACTCGGTTTCGCGAAGCTGCCAGCAGGTTCGAACTGGTTGCAGCTCTATGGCATCGCGGTTCTTTGCGGCATCGGGTTTACGATGAGCTTGTTCATTGGCTCGCTGGCATTTGCCGAAGGCGGTGCTGGATATGCGCGCGCCGATCGCTTCGCGATCGTCGCATCGTCGTTGATTGCAGGCATCCTCGGGTACGTGTTGCTCAGATTCGGCGGATCCCCCGCCGAAAGCGGCTCAATTACGAAGAACAGCACGCACTAAGCCATGAAATCCGTCCCTGGCCGCCAGCAGGCTCAGTTTGAAAGCTGATCCGAAGCGCTAAGCGCTTCACGGCATGCTTTGTAGCCCTCGTCTACCAACTCGCTGATCTGCTCCGAATCTGTCCTTGAATAAGCATGAAGCTTCGGCGCAATCACAAGATCGGCGTCTGACGTTTGCAGTCGGGTCGCATTGTCGATAGCAATGTCCATGGAATTAATCAGGACGTCGATCAGGTCATCTGGCTTGCGATACGACCGGTGCGCGCTTAAGTCCACACCGACCGTCAAATCCGCACCGAGATCTTTGAGCGGAGAAATCGGCACGTTTTCTACCAAGCCACCATCAACCAGCATCTGATCGTCGATATCTATTGGCGAAAAAATACCCGGAACACACGTGGTGGCCATTACTGCCTGCGAAATCGAACACTGCGTCAAGACTGCCTTCTTGCAGTTTGCGATATCTGTCGCAACGATGGCCAACGGTATTCGGGAATCTTTGACTTGTACGTCTCCCAACATCTTTTCGATGCTATCTCCGAGCTTTTCGTTGGTGAGAAGGCCGAATTTCAGTTTCACAAACGAAAAACTCGAAATGTCGAGCCAGTTGAGTCCGCGGACTTCATCCTCGATATCGGACGGCGAGACTCCAAACGCATACAGAGCCGCTATGTAGGCGCCTATGCTGGTGCCTGAGATGCAATGAACGTCGATGGACCTTTCCTCGAGCGCTTTGAGCACGCCAATATGGGCGGCGCCGAGCGTGGCTCCTCCCCCCAACGCAAGTCCTAGCTTCCTGGGTTTGTCATTACTATTCACATGAATTCCGATCTATTCGCCCTGCAGATAAGCCGCCGAGCAGCGCGGTAGTCGCCGACGCGGGCCAATCAGTCATTTTCTACGATTCCATGCACATTTGCGATACGGTGAGCAATTGAACTGTGGGTTCGGGCATGCGATGAAAGTTTCCGATGCTATTTACGACGCGTTGACCAATGAAGAAGACGCGCGTCTTTGTAAAGACATCGGCGAGGACGCATGTCGTGAGGCACCACAGAGCTTCTCCCTGTTATTACTGAGCTACTGCCTGACGAAACTAGGCGACGCGATCGCTAACCCCAAAACGACGCTGGCGTGGCTGATCGCGATTGTCGGTGCGCCCGCATTCGTGCTGGGTCTGCTCGTTCCTATTCGGGAATCCGGATCCATGATTCCTCAACTATTTATCGGCGGGATCATCCGCAGGCTGTCGATTCGGAAGTGGGTATGGGTAGCGGGCAGCCTGGGTCAGGCAGCATGTATCGTTGGGATCGGCTTTGTCGCAATCTCCCTGACCGGCGAAACGGCCGGCTGGGCGATTTTAGGTCTCATCGTGCTATTCAGTCTGTTCCGCGGTTTCTGTTCCGTTGCCGCGAAGGACGTGCTCGGCAAGACGATCCCAAGGACGAAACGCGGTCAGCTTACGGGATGGTCAGCAAGCGCTGCCGGGCTACTTGGCATTGGCATTGGCGTCATCTTGATGTTGCCGATGGCGGAACAATTCGATGAGCACTTTCTCGGCTGGTTGCTATTCGGCGCTGGTGCGCTCTGGCTGATCGCAGCGGCGATTTATTCGCGGGTCGAAGAATACGCCGGCGAGACCGGTGGCGGGCGAAGTATTCTTGACGCACTTGGTCAGCTGAAGCTGCTCGCGACCGACAGGCCGTTTCGCCGGTTTGTGACCACACGGGCGTTACTGATGTGTTCAGCATTGAGCGCGCCGTTCTATATTGCGCTTGCGCAACAAAACTTCGGATCCCCGGCCTACTTGTTAGGTGCATTCATCGCAGCGGCAGGTGTTGCCGGGCTGGTTAGCGCTCCCGTTTGGGGACGATACGCGGATGCCTCGAGTAAATTCGTCATGATTTGTGCCGCGCTTATCACGTCAGGCGTCGGTTTGGCGGTCTTCCTCATAAACAGGCTCATTCCGGAGGTCGGTGGAGCAACGTTGTTCTTGCCAATCGCATATTTCATCCTCTCGTTGGCGCATAGTGGTGTTCGCGTTGGCCGCAAGACGTACGTGGTGAACCTGGCATCCGGCAACAAACGCACGGACTATGTGGCGATCAGCAATACGATAATTGGTGTTTTGCTGCTGTTCGTTGGTGCAGTCGGTGCACTAGCGCCAGTTATAGGAAATGACGGTGTGATCGGCTTGCTAGCGCTGATGGGTCTAGCAGGTGCCGCGTATGGGACCACGCTGCCAGACGTTGAGGCGTAAACAGAGGTATTGAGCACGATGATCGAACGTGAACGAATTCAGGAATTGAACGACGAAGCCGTCGATGAAGGCGGGGACTACGTCCTGTACTGGATGCAGCAGTCGCAGCGAGAGCGGTCTAACCCAGCGCTCGAATGTGCGGCTCGGTGGGCAAACAGACTCGGAAAACCGCTCGTCGTCGCATTTTGCCTCATCGCCGATTATCCTGATGCGAATCGTCGTCATTTTGCTTTCATGCTCGAGGGGCTTGCGGAAACTGCGAGGCGACTGGAAAAGCGCGGCGCCAGCTTTATTGTTCGACTCGGTTCTCCCCCGGAATTGATTACGGAGCTCGCCGAGAGTGCCACCTTGCTTGTCTGTGATCGTGGCTATCTACGTCACCAGGTGGCGTGGCGCAATGAGCTACGGAAGAGCGTTGCAAAACGCATCCTGCAGGTTGAGGGCGACGTCATCGTGCCGATCGAATGCGCGTCCGACAAGCGCGAGTGGGCGGCGAGGACGATTCGTAAAAAGATCAATAGTCGAGTCGACGATTTCGTGCGGGGGCTCTCCGCCACTTCGTTGAACGTCGCAGCCCGCGGCCTGGCCGTACGCGGCGATCTGGATTTGGCTCGCTGGCCAGAGGTGCTCGATAAACTTGATGTCAATGATGACGTTGAGGCGGTCGATCGCTTCACGCCCGGCACCGAGGCGGCGCATGCGAAACTGACGGGTTTCCTCAGAAGCGGACTCGTCGGGTATGCCGATAACCGCAACGACCCTGCAGATTCCAAGGCCTCTGAACTAAGCCCCTATCTCCACTTCGGGCAGATTTCGCCCGTGGAGATCGCGCTAAAGGTGAAGCGTGCCAAGGGGCCGTCAACGGCCGACAAGGACGCTTTCCTTGAAGAGCTTATCGTTCGGCGAGAACTGGCCTGCAACTTTGTGTACTTCACACCCGACTACGACAGCTACCAAACCCTGCCGGATTGGGCCCAGCGTACGTTACAGGACCACAAGTCGGACGACCGGCCAAAGCTCTATACACGACGGCAGCTGGAAAACGCGAATACGGACGATCCCTATTGGAATGCGGCGATGCAGGAGATGCTCCGGACTGGCTATATGCACAATCAAATGCGTATGTACTGGGGCAAAAAGATCATCGAATGGACGAATACCCCGCGCTACGCGTATTCGACGGCTCTGTATCTCAATAACAAATATTTTCTCGACGGACGTGACCCGAACTCGTACGCGAGCGTCGGCTGGTTGTTTGGCCTGCACGATCAAGCTTGGGCAGAACGGCCGATATTCGGAAAAGTCCGCTACATGAATGCCGGTGGCCTGGAAAGAAAGTTCAAAATCGATCGATACGTGCGTTGGGTGAACACACTGGCGTGAGGTTGCCGCCCGCCTCGACCTAGTCCACGTCCTCTTTGAATCGGCGAACGTAGCGCAACGTTACAAATGTAAACAGGGAAATTAGAGCTGCGATCTCCAGGCGATTAAAGGCAACCGCCATACCGATCAGGCCGGTGCCCCAGATACTCGCGGCGGTGGCAGTACCGGTTACATCGCCCTTGCTCTTGAGGATGGCGCCGCCGCCGATAAAGCCGATCCCTGTGATCAGGCCCTGCATAATTCGTGCTTCTGCACCGGTTGAGTCCAGCACCGAGATGCCAACCAGCATGTATCCGCAAGCCGCCACCGCGACTAGCGGAAACGTTCGCAGCCCGGCGCCCCGATTTGCCGCCTCTCGATCCATCGCAACCGGCAGCGCCAGAATGAAGGCAGTGATCAGATGCACTAAGTTATAGGCAACGTCTGTCCAATTTACATCCAAGGAAAACATCGTTGTCTCAACTATTCGCAGCGATCTGCTGAACAGGCAGAGGCTCATGGAACGTGAGTGTTCGATACGGGTACGGAATCTCGATTCCGGCTTCGTCCAGCGCGCTTTTCACTTGGGCAACGACCGCGTCGCGAGATTTGCGCACGTCGACAGGCTGGGAGCCCGTCCACCAAGTGACTTCGAAATCGACGCTGCTCGCACCGAACGCCTGTGCGAAAACTTGCACTGGTTTGTCTGTATCGACGCTATCGACCTTCTGTACTGCCTGCTGGATCACCTCACGCGCCGAATCGACATCCTCATCATAAGCGACACCGCACATCACGGTCACACGGCGCTTATCGCGGTCCGTTCTCACGGTCACGGGGTTCTTGAACAAGACCGAATTCGGCACGATCACTGGCTGCCCGTCGGTCTGCCGAACGAGCGTATCGCGAACCGTTATGTCTTCGACAATACCTTCGATCCCATCGACCTCGATGTGGTCATTGATGCGGAAAGGCTGACGAAACAGGATCAGCATCCCGGCGAAAAAATTCTCGAAGATGTCTTTGAACGCGAAGCCAATGGCGACCGAACCCAGTCCAAGGCCGGCGATCAGGCTGCTTGGTTTGACGCTTGGGAATAACACGATCGTCACCAACGCGAGACCGCTGATCCAGACACCGATCGTGATCAGCTTGCGAATCGCAAGCGTCAATGAGCGACGCGCACCCTTCCCTGGCAGTACCTTGGTCGCAATGCGTCGTGTGAGCTTCGATAGGAGCCAAGTCACAATGATTAATACGATCGCTGCGACAAAGTTCGGCAGGTGCTGAATGGCGCTCTCCGTAAGCGATTGGACCTGCTCGGTAATCAAGTTGACTGCATTCATGGAACCTTCCGTTTAATCAAGGCGATGTGAACGATATCACAATAGTTGCGAGACCACAACGATTGCGTTATAGTCCAATACGTGCACTGGCTCAAGTGCGCGAGCGACATGCCGCAGGGCCAAGCCCTGCTAAACACACGCAAGAGACTAACAGGAGGAAACACATGAGTGACAAGAATGCGTATGAAAAGAAACAGCAGGCACGCCTCGATGAGTGGGCTGCCGAAATCGACAAGCTGAAAGCAAAAGCCGAGCTCGCTGATGCTGAAGCGAGGATCAAACTGAACGAGGAAATCAAGCAAGCCGAAACGATGCAGCAAAAGGTCGAAGACAAGCTCGCTGAGCTGCGCTCGAGCACCGACGATGCCTGGACTGACATAAAGCATGGTCTCGACGAGGCGGCCGACTCTCTCGGTTCGTCACTGCGCTCAGCTGTGTCACGATTCTCGTAAAACATCGGAACAACTGGAGGAGAAGAACTATGAACAGAGCACTTGTTGATCGTTTGTTGATCGCTACATTGGCTGCGATCGGGCTCGGTTTGCTCGGGGCGTGTTCGAAGCCGGCTCCAGAAGAGCGTCTAATCGAGGTTGGTCAAGACGTTAGCGACATGCAAAGCCGCCTCGAGTCGCTAAACGAGGAGATTGCCGGGCATGAAGATGCTATCCAGCAACTTCGCAAGGAGCGACAGAGTGCGAAGGCCAAGCTGATGACGCTGGAAGAGCGCCTGCAGCGCCGTGCAACGGACCTTGCCGTATTCCGGGCCGCCCAAAGCGCACTGCTCGATGAGCCAACGCTTCAAGAGGCTGCCGTGCTGGCAAGTGTAGAGGACGGAGTTGTTACGCTCAGCGGGTCTGTACCGAGCGTGCAGGATGAGCAGAAAGCCACAGACATCGTGCGCTCCATTCCTGGCGTTGAGTCGACTATCGTCCGTTTGCAGGTCATCGATGAGTCCGAGGCCGATGAGAAATAGCCTAAGTCGCGGTAGCGCAATATTTTTGATGAGAACTACGACCGATGGCTAACCACCTAAAAGACTTGACCGCGCCTGAGCTGGACCAATTGCACGCACTAGACAACGCTCTGCGCTTTGCCCGATCGCATCTGTCGGCGGACGTAACGGCGCAACGTCTACTGATTTTGATATGCGTGTACTTTAATCAGGGGCTCAGTCAGCGCGAGCTCCTGACCAAGCTCGAATCAACTTCGATTACGGCGCTGTCGAGAAATCTTGCCGACCTGTCCGCGTGGACAACGCGCAAGGAAAGGGGCCCAGGCCTTATCGAGCTGCGTTCAGACCCCATGAACCTGCGGGTTAAGCGGGTATTCCTGACGACTGCGGGCATGAAGTTTGTTCGGCGCTGGCTCGCTGCCGGCGCCAAGGCGCATACTGCAAGCGGCAAGAAACGAAACAAGTCAGCGTCGGCTCGCTGACGCCTTGTACAGCCCGATCGTCGGGCGCATACGCACACGATCGAGGCGATGACGAATGCACATTCATGAAATTCTGGTCTTATGTGGCCTGGCGTCAGCAGGTTTCGCGTGTCAATGGTTCGCATGGCGCCTGAGATTACCTGCGATCCTGTTCCTGCTTGGCGCAGGCATTCTCGCCGGACCGATATTCAATCTTATCGATCCAGACGCGCTCTTCGGTCAGCTGCTGACCCCAATCGTTTCGGTTGCCGTCGCAATCATTCTTTTCGAAGGTAGCCTCACGCTGAAGCTCTCCGAGATTCGCGGCCACGGATCCGTGGTGCGGAATCTGGTGACCGTCGGCGTGATCGTCACCTGGGCAATCGCCGCGTTAGCGGCATTCTATTTCCTCGACTGGGACCCGTACCTTGCTGCATTGTTCGGTGCGATCGTTACGGTCAGCGGGCCAACCGTTGTAATGCCACTACTAAGGGCCGTCCGCCCGACCTCGACCGTATCAAGCGTACTTCGGTGGGAGTCGATCCTGATTGATCCGCTCGGCGCGATTCTTGCGCTGCTGGTCTTCGACGTCATCATCTCGAAGCAGGCCGGCGACGGATTCAGCCACATAGCACTCAATGTTGCAGTGATTGCTATCGCTGGAACGTTACTTGGCGTGCTCGGCGGCTACTTATTCGGCATGGCCATCCGCAAACGATTGATCCCTGACCTCCTTAGAGACTATGCAGCGCTTGCGGCTGTGCTCACGATTTTCGCGATCGCAGAGGCCGTGCGCGGCGAGTCCGGGTTCCTCGCTGTTACCGTCATGGGCGTGTGGCTGGCAAATATGCGTCACGTCGAGCTGGAGGATATTCTCGAGTTCAAAGAGAGCATTACGCTCCTGTTACTTGGCGGTCTGTTTATCCTATTGGCAGCGAGACTGGACCTGTCCGAGATTGCGTTGATTGGCGGCGGGGCATTCGCCGTGCTTGCGGTGCTGCAGCTTGTTGCGGGACCAATCCGCGCCTTCGTTAGCGCGATCGGCAGTCCGCTCGACTGGCGGGAGACGTCGTATGTCGGATGGGTGTTCCCGCGCGGTATTGTCGCAGCGGCGGTTTCATCACTGTTTGCGCTACGGCTGGTTGAAATTGACTACCCGGGCGCAAATGGCCTGGTGCCGTTGGTGTTCAGCGTCATCATCGGCACTGTTGTCTTGCAGAGCATCTCCGCGAAACTGGTAGCCAAGTCACTCGGCGTGCTGGAGCCGGAGCCAACCGGCGTACTGGTGGTTGGCGCAAATCCGGTCGGCCGAGTACTGGCGAAAGCACTGCAAGACTCCGGACGGCGCGTCTGCGTTACGGATTCGCATTGGGCCAGCATCCGGGAGGCCCGAATGATGGGTCTCCCAGTTTTCTATGGCAGTCCGGTTTCCAGCTACGCTGATCGCACCCTGGATCTCACCGGTCTCGGCAACCTTCTGGCAGTATCGCGCCGCCCCGGCCTCAACGAACTGGCCTGTGTGCGATTTGCAGATGATTTCGGGCGAGATCATGTTTTCGTGCTCGAGGACAAATCGGAGGCGGGTCACGACAAGCATTCGATCAGCGGCGAAGTTAGCGGGCGAGTGCTTTTCGGCGGCGATTTCTCTATCGATGATCTTGTAAAGCGAATCAGGGCTGGACAATTGCCGAAGACGACGGAGCTGACTTCCGAATTCGACATGGAGGACTACCGAAAGCAGAATCCGGACGGCCTGATTCTGTTCGCGACGGACGAGAGCGACAGGCTACGATTTCC
>CALZMR010000099.1 GCA_945788575.1 uncultured Woeseiaceae bacterium | reverse complement strand
TGATCGCAGCGTCGCCGGACGCAAAGCCGAATGCGTCGCGGTACATGTACGCGCCGTCCTCGACGGCCCAGTCGATCTCCAGCGCGTCGCCGGCATCGAAGATGACGTAGCGGAACACCTCTTCGGGCGGGGCCGGCTGGTCCTGAGCGACAGCCGGCAGCGCGACCAGCGCGAGCGTGGCGAGAAAAAGACGTAGTAGCTTCATGAGTTGGCGGCTATTTGACATAGAAACGGGCGACTTCACGCCGAGTAGACCTTAATCGGGCACGGATTGTTACCGCTCGCGAGCCCCTTGTCATCGACCTGGTTCGGATTTTTGCCCACCGAATAGCGCATTGCGCCTTGAAATTTCACGGGCCATGACCATAATTAGCACTCCTCGCGGCCGAGTGCTAACAGGCACGCCGCTGAAGCCGCGATAAGTCGGTTTAAAATCAATAGCTTACAGGAGAAAGACACCATGAAGATTCGTCCGCTTCATGATCGGGTGATAGTAAAGCGCATGGAAGAAGAGCGCACATCGCCCGGCGGCATCGTTATTCCCGATGCAGCCGCGGAAAAGCCGATCAAAGGCGAAGTCGTCGCCGTGGGTAACGGCAAGATTCAGGACTCGGGCGACGTTCGCGCGCTCGACGTCAAAGTTGGTGACAAGGTGCTGTTCGGCAAGTACTCGGGTACCGAGGTCAAGGTCGAAGGCGAAGAACTCCTCGTCATGAAGGAAGACGACATCATGGCGGTGATCGAGGGCTAAGCCCGATCCACCGCTCCGACATCCATTTCGTTTTACTGACGGTGTAAGCCGCCGTCGGCAATAAGAGGAAATAACACATGGCTGCTAAAGAAGTACGTTTTAGCGACGACGCCCGCCAGAAGATGTTCGCTGGCGTAACCGTCCTCGCGAACGCCGTAAAAGTGACGCTCGGCCCCAAGGGCCGCAACGTCGTGCTCGACAAGAGCTTCGGCCCACCGACGGTTACCAAGGACGGCGTCTCGGTCGCAAAAGAGATTGAGCTCGAGGACAAATTCGAGAACATGGGCGCCCAGATGGTCAAGGAAGTCGCATCGCAGACGTCGGACATCGCGGGTGACGGTACGACGACCGCAACGGTTCTCGCTCAGGCAATTCTGCGTGAGGGCCTGAAGTCCGTCGCTGCCGGCATGAACCCGATGGACCTGAAGCGCGGCATCGACAAGGCCTCCGCGGCCATCGTCGCTGAGTTGAAGAACCTGTCAAAGCCGTGCGAAGACGAGACGGCGATCGCACAGGTCGGATCGATTTCGGCCAACTCGGACGCCGAGATCGGCGAGATCATTTCTGATGCCATGCAGAAAGTCGGCAAGGAAGGCGTTATCACGGTCGAAGAAGGCTCCGGTCTTGCCAACGAACTCGACGTCGTCGAGGGCATGCAGTTCGACCGCGGCTATCTGTCCCCATACTTCATCACGGACGCTTCCAGCCAGCAGGTCGAGCACGATAATCCGCTGATCCTTCTGTACGACAAGAAGATCTCGAACATTCGCGATCTGCTTCCCGTACTCGAGGGCGTTGCCAAAGCCGGCCGTCCGCTGCTGATCATTGCCGAAGACGTCGAGGGTGAAGCCCTCGCGACGCTCGTCGTCAACAACATCCGCGGCATCGTCAAAGTTGCCGCCGTCAAGGCACCCGGATTCGGTGACCGCCGCAAGGCCATGCTGCAGGACATCGCGGTCCTGACCGGCGGCCAGGTGATCTCGGACGAGGTCGGTCTGTCGCTCGAAAAGGCGACCATCGAAGACCTCGGCGACGCCAAGAAGATCCAGATCTCGAAAGAGAACACGACGATCATCGATGGTGCAGGCAGCTCGAAGGACATCAAGGGCCGTGTCGATCAGATCAATGCAGAGATCGCCGATTCGACCTCCGACTACGACAAGGAAAAGCTGCAGGAGCGCGTCGCCAAGCTCTCCGGCGGTGTTGCTGTGATCAAAGTCGGTGCTGCTACCGAAGTCGAGATGAAAGAGAAGAAGGCACGCGTCGAAGACGCGCTGCACGCCACCCGTGCCGCTGTCGAGGAAGGTGTCGTCGCCGGTGGTGGCGTCGCGCTGATCCGCGCTGTCGCCCAGATCGGCGACGTTGCCGCGGACAACGACGACCAGCGCGTTGGCGTCAGCATCCTGAGGCGCGCCGTCGAGGAGCCGCTCCGTCAGATCGTTCGTAACGCTGGCGGTGACGCGAGCGTCGTCCAGAACGCCGTCGCTGAGGGCAAGGGCACCTTCGGCTACAACGCAGCCACGGGCGAGTACGGTGACATGATCGAAGCCGGTATTCTCGACCCGACCAAGGTCACGCGCTACGCGCTGCAGAACGCCGCGTCGGTTTCGGGCCTGCTGCTCACGACCGAAGCGATGATCGACGACGCACCGAAGGAAGAGTCAGCCATGCCGATGCCCGACATGGGTGGCATGGGCGGAATGGGCGGCATGATGTAAAGCCGCTGTCTGCCGACAGACGAAAAGCCCGGCTTCGGCCGGGCTTTTTTTTGCCTGATATGTAAAGAATATTACTCATAAAGTAAAAAATCTTTGACATCGAGTCGAATGCTATTTACACTCTAACGCCAGTCGAAACTCAACCGAGAGGAGTGTGTGCATGTCATTTCAGGAGAAAAGCTCTTGGGGGCTGCTGCTTGGCATTGGAGTCGTGGCGTTCTTCTACTTTCCGGCCGCGTTCGAGATAGTCGGCCGCGTCTCGCATGGCGCGCCGCTCATCGGGATTAGCATCGCCGGCGTCATCGCAATCGTCGTCATCGAGTCGACCTATCACGCCATTATCGCCGGCGGCTCAGACGATCAGACTGACGAGCGCGACCGGCTGATCGACATGAAGTCCGAGCGATTCGCGAGCTATGCGCTCGTCATCAGCCTGTTCTGGCTGGTCGGGCATATCATCATTACCCACGCGATAGAGGGCTTGGCGCCCATGCCGGGTCTCGAGATCGCGGTGTGGATTCTGCTCGCGTTGACGGCTTCGGAGGTCGTCAAGCTCATCGCGCAGATTACACAGTATAGGCTGAGTGCCTGAGCGGGGACCGCAGACCATGGCTAAAACGTGTGTCCGAAATAACATCCGCAAGCTGCGCTTTGAGCACGGAGAGATGACGCAGCAGGCGCTTGGCGAAGCGGTCGGGGTTACCCGGCAGACTATCGTCGCCATCGAAAAGGAGAAGTACTCACCCTCACTCGAGGCGGCATTCCGTATCGCGGAAGTTTTCGGCGAGCCCCTCGAGTCGGTATTCCGGTACGAGCGGGATTAGCACCGAGTGCCACCCGGTCCGGGGGAGGCTGCGCCCTAAAGTGCAGTGCAACGGAGCCGATAACTTCTCTAATGGTCCGTCTGGAACTGGCCCGCCTCAGGGGCGGCGGCTGGAGAACAATGGAATGAAATCTGTCGCGGCACTGCTCGGCCTCCTTGCCCTCGGTATCTCCCTGCCGATCGCGGCGGAGCATGGTACGCCGGCGCCGCTCGACCCGACGCAGGCGCGGGGCGTGCAATACCTCGCGATGTCCAACGAAGTCGCGCGACAGCAGGCGAGGCTGGAGGCGAATTTCGTGGCAACTCGCGGCAGGATCATCGCCGAGATCGATCGGCGGCGGGAGGCGCTGCACGCCGCTACGGACGACGAGATCGAACGCAGCGAATGGGGCCGGCTGCTCGACGAACTCAGGCGCGATTCGATCAGCGAGCTGCGCCGGGAGTTCGAGGTGTGCCGCGGGCAGCTCAACGACCTGCGCCGTCGAGCTACGGCTGCGCTAAGCAGCAATGGCATGCTCGATGAGGCCACCTGGGACTCGATCTCGGTTTTCTCGGCCAGCAACACCTTCGACATCCCGCGGAGCCTGGTGTCCGCCCCGGAGTTCGATCTGAATCCGATGTACGACGGCTTTCCCGCCGCCATCTATGACTGCTCGGCATTCGAAGAGACCTTTCCTCATCCGGTCACCAGCGAGCCGATGAAGCGCAATGTCCACGGCGTTGTCGACGGCCGCTGCCACTACGAGGAGGAGATGCCTGCGATGGGGCGCCTGATCTGCCTCTACTCGCTCGAAAGACTGGACGCGATCGCCGACTACCACGCGAATCTCGACACCTACGAACGGCTCGAGCCGGTCTCACGCAACGACTTCGTAGCAGGTCAGGCTATTACGACCACGACCTGGACGCTCGACGGCGAGCCGTACGAGCACCCGATCGATGCGGCAATGTCGGCCGGCGAGTGTGTCGTGCACGGCTTCGGCGGCGGGGATACCGAAAGTCCGGCCGTCGCCGAGCTCGAGGACTGAACCGGCGTTTCTGACCGTCGACCAGGGCCGTCTACAGTCGCGGTCCCGGGCAGTGTCCCGTGATCGGATTGACAGTGGCGTCCGAGTCGTCGCAGTCGTAGTTGTTGTCCACCCACCCGGCAGGTTTGGCGAAGTGACAGGCGATTGTGGGGGATTCGTTGACGTCTCCGAATAGATCTCTGTCGCGATCGGGATACCATCGGATTCCACCGCGATCGGCCGCACAGTCTGTCGCGCCATGCTCGACTCGATCTTCGACCTGGCTGGTCTCGGAGACAGCGGTCTGGGAAGCCGTGGCTTCTTCAGGGGCCTCCGGCTCTCCTTCCTCTGCGCCGGCCGCCTCGACCGCAGCCCCGGAAACCGTCGGGGCAGGGACGAAAGGAAAGTCCCGAAGCGGAATCGAAGAGATGCGCCCCCACGTCTCGGACGATATCGCTCCCTGCGTGATCAATTCTTCGTTGGCCTCGCTCTGCGCCGCATACACGTTGCTTCTTCGTCCGTTGATCTCGCGCTGCAGCGCCGCGAGCGAGTCCTGATAGACGCGGCTGATCGCCGCCAATGCATTTGAAAGTTCGATTTGGCTCTCAGCATTCTCCTCGAGGTTTCGCCGTCGAACATCGAACTGTCGACGCAGTTCGGTAGTACTCCTCATGTACTCCACGTCCAACTCGGCTATGCGCGAATCGACCGCGAAGCGGAGTTGCGCGGCCTGATGCTCGCGCGTCGCCGCTTCGTTATCCTCTGCTACGGCAGATGCCGACAGCAGCAGGGCGAGAAGGGTGACGTAAAAGAGGATGCTCGTGATGTTCGTGGAATTTGTTTTCGGCATCTCTGGCCCCGATATCACGCATTGGACTGTCTTTTAGCAGCGATACAGTGTTTTGTCATGTAGGCAGCGGGTCGCCTCGCCAGCAAAAGCCCGGCTGTAGCCGGGCTCGAGGAGAAAGCACTTGTCAATTCGCCGCAACGTTAGCCATGAGAGAGACAATTTCGACGCCAGCGGCGGGTCGGAGAGTCCAGCTATACTGTTCAGCTGTTGCAGTGACGAAATAGGGGGCGGCTTATGAAGTTTTCACGTCGCGATATCGCGAAACATCTCGGGCTGGCCGCGGGATTGACCGGGCTTGTTGGCGCTCCTCTTGCTCGCGCAATGGTCGCAACACCGAAACAGACGGAAGGGCCGTTCTATCCGCCAACCCCGCACGGAGAAACCGACGTGGACCTCACGTTGCTCGAGGGGCACACCGAACGAGCAGTCGGCGACGTCATTCTGGTGCGTGGTCGCGTAACGAACCTGGACGGCAATCCGCTGGTCGGCGCTCGTGTCGACATTTGGCAGACGAATCATTTCGGTCGCTATGCACATCCCGATGATCGCAACCCGGCACCGCTCGATCCGAACTTCCAGGGGATCGGGGTCACGACGACCGATGAATCCGGTCAGTACGGATTCAAGACGATTCGACCGGCCGCGTACCGCCTGACACAGAACGAAGATTCGGCGTACCGGCCGCGCCACATCCACTTCAAGGTTGCCCATGAGAATGCGTCGGAGCTGACCACGCAGATGTATTTCGAAGGCGATCCGCTTATCGAGGGCGATCTCGTTATGGAGGATACGCCCGAGGACCAGCGTGCGTCCCTCATCACAACGGAGGTCGAGGACGTCGAGACCGGCCTGCCGCTGCATCAGTTCGATATCGTTCTCGCCTGAGGCCGCAAAAAAAGCCCGGCGCGAGGCCGGGCCTGGAACACGCAGGAGAAACGTGTCAGACGATCTTCTGCAGCGCAGCGATGCGCTCCGGAATCGGCGGGTGACTCATGAACAGCCGTGCGAAGCCACCGGCTTTCTCACCGGAAATACCGAACGCTTTCATTTCCTTCGGCAGCTGCGACGGGATGTTCTGTTGCAGTCGCTCGAGTGCGCTGATCATCGGCTGGCGGCCGTTGATCTTCGCGGATCCGGCGTCGGCCCGGAATTCACGCTGCCGCGATACCCACATCACGATCGTGCTCGCCAGAATACCCAGAACAATCTGAGCGACGATCACCGTAATGAAGTAACCGGGGCCGTAGCCGTCGGTGCGGAATACGGCGCGGTCGACGATGTGCCCGACGATGCGTGACAGGAAGATCACGAACGTGTTCACGACACCCTGTACGAGCGCGAGCGTGACCATGTCGCCATTGGCGACGTGCGAGATCTCGTGCGCCAACACGGCTTCGACTTCCTGCTTGCTCATGTTCTGCAGCAGGCCCGTGCTGACGGCGACCAGCGACGCATTGCGGCGCATACCGGTGGCGAACGCGTTCATGTCTGGCGAATCGTAGATCGCGATCTCCGGCATCTCGATGCCGGCCTGGCGCGCCTGATTCTGCACCGTCGAGAAGAGCCACGATTCCGCGGCATTGCGCGGTTCGGTGATGACCTGCGCGCCGGTCGCGCGCTTGGCCATCCATTTCGATAGTGCGAGCGAGATGAACGAGCCGCCAAAGCCGACGACGAGCGAGAGCACGAGCAGCGCTTCGAAGTTGATCCCGCCGCGCTCGTTGAGAATCTGGTCGACACCCAGCAGCCTGAGCACGATGCTCAGAACGAGGATGACCGCAAGGTTGGTGGCAATGAAAAGCGCAATACGCTTCAGCATCTATGGAATCTCCGGGTAAACAGATTGAAATCCGGATTTGGTGTTGCCGGGACCGATTTCAAGCCCCAGCGTCGCGCCTAACTCATTGATTGGTATATAGGAAGGAAACTTCGCGACCGATTTCGCTAACCGCGAAGATCAGATATCCTGCTGCCCCGAGCCGCTCGATCATGCCCCGCGTCGCGTCGAGTCCGATGCTCGAGAAGCGATGGTGGAACTCGACCAGCAGCTGTTTCGGCCGGATGTCCGTGGCAAGCATGCTGTCGAGCACGTCGTACTCGGCGCCCTCGATGTCCATCTTGAGGAGATCGATGCGAGCGTGTCCCAGTTTGTCCACGATCGACGCGAGCGTATACGCGGGCGCGACGAGCGGTTCGTCGGTGACGCCGTCCTCGGCAACGAGCGTGTACATCGTCTGCGACTTTCCGCCCGAGGCCTTCTGACGCGGATACAGCCTGAGTTCCCCGTCTTCTCCCGCGACCGCCCAGGGGTGGAAAAGGAATTGCCGTGGCAGGTCGGCGCTTTCGAGCGTACCGAACGACGATGGCGTCGGGTCGAAGGCATGCACGGTGGCGCCCGAGCGCTCGATCAGTGCGAGATCGAAATCGATCGTGTCGCCGACGCCGAGCGAGTAGACGATGCTGAATTCATCGAGCTGGCCGGCGGCGTAGTGCCAGTCACCGTCGACCACCGTCTCCAATTCGATCTCCGGCCTGAGCCGCAGTTCCTTACCGACAAGCCGCTTGAGCTTCGCCTTGGTGTGTTGGAACCACTCGCTCTTCTCGAAACGTTTCCATGCGGGGATAGCCATGGCCGGAGTATACCGGTCGCGCAGTCAGCGCCGTAACCGATTCGCGGTACGAACGGTTCGGCGCAGCCTGGATTCCTTACGAGGGTTCTCAGGCGCCTGCTCGGGCCATGGTCCTTTGCCGAGCGAAGATCCTCGAGCCCAGCAGAACGCTGAGAATGACCGCGTAGACCAGTGGTTCCGTCGCATCCAGCTTCACCTGCCACCAGTAGTGCCAGACGCCGAGGATGCCGACGACATAGGCGGAGTAGTGGAGTTGATTCCAGCGACGTCCCATTCGACGGCGTATACCGTAGGACGACGTGACGGCCATTGCCGTAAGAAGGATCAGCGCGATCACGCCGATGGTTATGAACGGCCGTTCGGCAATGTCCTCACCGATGCCAGGGAGGTACAGACTCTGATCCAGTACGAGCCAGGTCAGGAAGTGCATGAGCACGTAAAAGAATGCGAACAGGCCGAGCATGCGGCGGAAGCGGGTCAGCCAGTGGAGGTTGGTCCAGCGCCTAAGCGGCGTCACGGCCAGAACGATCATCATGAAGCGCAGGCCCCAGTTGCCGAAGCGGTCCTGGATCTCCTCGATCGGATTGGCGCCCAGGCGTCCCGTCAACTCGAAGGCGTCACCGAATACCAGCAACGCCGGCACGAGACAGGCGAAGAAGACGAGCGGCTTTCCGATGTAACGAATTCTGCTGTTTGTGTTCATTAGCGAAGGGAGCGGGCCTTAGTAGAAGCGCCTGAGGTCCAGATTCTCATACAGATGCGCGACCTGCTCACCGTAGCCGTTGAACATGAGCGTCGGAATGCGCTCGGCGAACAGACCGGCTCCGATCCTGCGCTCACGCGCCTGGCTCCAGCGCGGATGATTCACCTCGGGATTCACGTTCGCAAAGAAGCCGTACTCGTTAGGCTGCGACATGTTCCAGCTCGTCGGCGGCATCTGTTCGACGAAACTCATGCGCACGATGGACTTGATGCCCTTGAAGCCGTACTTCCAGGGCACGACGAGCCGGATCGGCGCGCCGTTCTGATTCGGCAGCGTTTCGCCGTAAAGACCGACGGCGAGGATCGTTAGCGGATTGGTGGCCTCAGCAATGGTGAGGCCTTCGCGATACGGCCAGCGTAGCGAGCGGCGCCGCTGACCGGGCATCTGCTCCGGGTCATTCAGAGTTTCGAAGGCGACGTATTTTGCCTTGGATGTCGGCTTGAAGCGGCTAACAACATCCGCCAGCGATATGCCAACCCAGGGAATGACCATCGACCACGCCTCGACACAGCGCATGCGATAGATACGCTCTTCGACGTCGTGCGGCCGGATGAACTCGTCGAAGTCGAACGTGCCGGTTACCTCGGCTTCGCCGTCGACCGTGATCGTCCACGGACGCGGCTCGAAATCCTGCGCGTTACGGTAGGGGTCGCTCTTT
>CALZMR010000098.1 GCA_945788575.1 uncultured Woeseiaceae bacterium | reverse complement strand
TGGACATGGACCACGACTCCCGGCTGCCGGTGGATGTCGCCGAGACCTGGTCGCTCTTGTACACCGCTCCTCCGGCCACGGATGCCGAGGGAGACCCGCGCCTCGAACGCTTCCTCGGCACTCTGCCGTCGGCGCCGGCACGGGTCGTCTATCTGAGCACGACGGGCGTCTACGGCGATCACGGCGGTGCAGTCGTCGCCGAGACAACGCCGCCGAGTCCTGCGACCGGACGGGCGCGCCGGCGACTGATCGCCGAGACCCTGCTCTCGAACTGGTGCCGCGAACGCGGCAGCGAACTCGTGATTCTAAGGGTGCCGGGTATTTACGGACCCGGCCGGCTCGGCTTACAGCGGATTCGTCAGCAGTTACCGGTCATCGCGGAGTCCGATGCCAATCCGGGCAACCGGATTCACGTCGACGACCTCGCCGAATGCTGCCTGCGGGCGCTGGATCGCAGCGTGCCGGAAGGAATCTACAACGTCGGTGATGGCGACGATCGCACGTCGACCTGGTTCACGTCGGAGGTCGCGCGCCAGGCTGGCCTCGACGCCCCGCCGAGCGTCGGCCGCCGCGAAGCCGAGAAGACGTTCTCGGCGGCGCGGATGTCGTTTCTGGGCGAATCCCGTCGAATCGACGTCTCCCGGATGCGAGACGTTCTCAGGCCTGCAATGAAATACGGCGACCCCGTCGCCGGGATCGCCGCATCATTCGAGGCAGATGATCGTATCTAGGGCTGGCTGCGCTTGCTCTTGAGCCAGGAAGTGAGTGGCTCCCACTCGTCCCAATCTGGCCAGGCAAGGTACTCAGGCAACTCGAAGATGCCGAGACCGCGGGTATACGCGCGTACGTAATTCTGTGCCTCTCTCAGCGCTGCGACGTAGGGCACGCGGGTCTTGGTCAGATACTCGTCGAGATCGTCCCAGATGAGCGTGTTGTCCCGCACCCGGTTGGCAACCGTGGCGATCTTCGCCTTTTTGCGCTCGACCTTGCCGACGCTCTTGAGTTCCTCGAGGAATCTGGACGTGGCTTGCATGTCGATCGTGGAGGGCAGCACCGGGACGATGATCGTCTCAGCGTGCTTTACGAGATTCGTGAGCTCGGGTCCGTGTGAACGCGCGGGCGCATCGATAATGAGGACGTCGGCGTTGCGGGGCGCATGCTTGAGCCCGTCCTCGAATGCCGCGACCGCGTGAATCTCAGGGCGGCCTTCCGGCCTGCGCTCCAGCCAGTCGAGACTCGAGCGCTGAGGATCGTAATCCGCGAGCGCAACCGTCGCGCCCTCCGTGGCGTACCACGCCGCTATATTCGTCGCGAGGGTGCTTTTGCCACAGCCTCCCTTCGCGTTAAGGACCATGATGTGCCGCATGATTCTCCCCGATGTCTTATCGTTGTTATTAGGGCAGTTATGTAAACTACAGAGGCCAGTTTAAAAAGTCCATCGTGACATTTCTACAACCGAACACGCTCGGGCCACTGATACACTCCGCGTCGATGCAGGTCTTGTATCTCAATATGCGGGCGGCGGGAAACCGTATTCTCGTTGTCGATTCACGCGACCAGCGCCGCGAGCCTCCTGCCGCCGCGGCCGTCCGCAAACTTGCCGCCGAACATGAATTCGACCAGATGATGTGGGTGTTGCCGGCACAGGATCCGGCCGACGTCGCCGCGTACCGCGTGTTCAATGCAGACGGCTCCGAAGTCGAGCAGTGCGGCAACGGTGTCCGTTGCGTCGCGTGGATGCTCGCACGCGAAGGCACGGAGTCCGCCCCCTTTCGACTCGCGAGCCCGGCCGGACAGATCGAGGCACAGGTGCTCGGCGGGAGCGAATTCACGATTAGCATGGGGGCGCCAAAGTTCGAGCCAGCGGAGATCCCGTTCATTGCGGATTCGGCCTCCCCGACCTATTCGCTGGACGTCGAAGGCGGCGTTCTCGATGTCGCCGTCCTGTCGATGGGCAACCCGCACTGCGTGCTCTTCGTCGACGATGTCGAGAACGCGGGCGTCGCGGAACTGGGGCCTCGGCTCGAACACCATCCGCGGTTTCCGTCCGGCGCAAACGTGGGTTTCGCCGCGGTCCGGGCCCGCGATGCCATGGACCTGCGAGTCCACGAACGCGGTGTCGGCGAGACGCTTGCCTGCGGCACGGGCGCCTGCGCCGCGGTTGTTGCGGCGCAACGGTTGCAGCTCGTCGACGACCCGGTGACTGTGACCCTCCCGGGCGGACGACTCGTGGTAAGCTGGCGCCGCGATACGGTCTGGCTCACCGGTGGTGCCGAACTCGTCTCTGAAGGAAGCATGGATATATGAGTACGCAGCGCAAGCCGCAGTTCGACGACGAAGAAATTTCCGAATCCGCAATTCGCGACTACCTCGCAGGTCATCCTGACTTTTTCGAGCGACATGCCTCGCTTCTCGACGCACTGAGTCTGCCGCACGCATCGGGCGAAGCGGTATCGCTCGTCGAGCGTCAGGTTTCGGTATTGCGGCAAAAGGAGCTCAAGCTCGAGCGACAGCTCAAGGAGCTCATAGAGGTTGCCCGCAGCAACGATGTCATCGCGGCGAAGATCCACGAAATGACGCTGCAGCTGCTTGCAACTTCCGACTTGAAGGGCACCGTCAGCGCGGTCGAGGAAGCGGTTCGCTCCGGATTCAGCGCCGACCAGGCCGTACTGGTATTGTTCGGCGATCCGTCGGCCTTCGAAGACGTCGACGCCGGCCGATTCTTCCACGCGATCGGGCGTGACGATCCGGCGATGAAGCCGTTCGGCACCTTTCTGGCCGGCAACGGGCCACGATGCGGCCAGGCGCGTGACACGCAACTCGACTTCCTGTTCCACCGCGACGCCGAGGAGGTCGGCTCTGTCGCGCTGGTGCCGTTGGGCAACAAATCGCAGATCGGTTTTCTCGCTATCGGCTCCGCCGACACCGACCGCTTCCATCCCGGCATGAGCATCGACTTCCTCGCTCGCGTCGGCGACATCGTTGCGGCGGCCTTGCGCCGGTTCTGAGATCGGGAGTGGCCGCTCGTGGATGCGAATGAGCGGAGCCGGATCGACGAATTCATCCGGCACCTCGAAATAGAACGACGCCTGAGCCCTCAGACCTGCGTCAGCTACCGTCGCGACCTCGAATCCCTGGCAGACTGGTGCGTAGAGGCGGGCGCCTCCGACTGGGACTCTCTCGATAGCGAGCATATGCGTGGCTGGAGCGCGGCGAGTTATCGCCGGGGTCTTTCGAGCAAGAGTATTCAACGGCGGTTGTCGGCAGCACGCAGCTTCTACCGCTGGCTCATGCGCGAGCAGCACGTCTCCAGCAACCCGGTCGTCGACGTATCCGCGCCGAAGGCCCCGAAACGGCTGCCCGGCAATCTCGATGCGGACCGCATGGCGCGGCTGCTGGACATCGAGGGCGATGGCCCGCTTGTCGATCGCGACCGCGCGATTCTCGAGCTTCTCTATTCATCCGGGCTCAGACTGGCCGAACTGACCGACCTCAACCTCGGCGACGTCGATCTCGACGACGCAACCGTGCGCGTTACGGGCAAAGGCAACAAGGATCGCATCGTCCCGGTCGGCGGCCACGCGCGGTCGGCGGTTCGTGCATGGCTCAAGTCCCGCGTCGAGCTTGCAGCGGCCGACGAGACCGCACTGTTTGTCAGCACCCGCGGCTCGCGACTGAGCCGGCGTTCGGTGCAGGCCCGCGTCAAGCACTGGGCGAAGCGTCAGGGCATCGACGTCAACGTCTACCCGCACCTCTTCCGTCACTCGTTCGCGACCCACCTGCTGGAGTCCAGCCACGATCTACGCGGCGTCCAGGAACTGCTGGGCCATGCGAACATCTCCACAACACAGGTCTATACGCACCTTGATTTCCAGCATTTGGCCCGGATATACGACCAAACACATCCGCGCGCCAAAGTTAAAAGCAAGCCCTGAGTCGGGCACGGGAACCCATCATGGAACAGTTCAGAGGGACGACGATCGTCTCGGTACGCCGCAATGGCAAGGTAGCCATCGCCGGCGACGGTCAGGTCAGCCTGGGAAACACGGTCATGAAGGGCAATGCGCGCAAGGTCCGCAGGCTCGCCGATGGCCGGGTTATCGCCGGGTTCGCCGGAGGTACGGCCGACGCCTTTACCTTGTTCGAGTTGTTCGAGACCAAGCTCGAGCAGTACGGCAATCTCACCCGTGCCGCGATCGAGCTTGCCAAGGACTGGCGGACCGACCGCCGTCTGCGTCGACTGGAGGCGCTCCTGTGCGTTGCCGACCGCGAGCACTCGTTCATCATTTCCGGCAACGGCGACGTGATCGAGCCGGAGGACGACCTGATGGCGATTGGCTCGGGCGGCCCATATGCGCAGGCCGCTGCGATGGCCTTGTCACGCAATACCGACCTCGATGCACGTGAGATTGTCGAGCAGGCACTGTCCATAGCCGGCGACATCTGCGTCTTCACCAATCAGAACGTTGTCATCGAAGAATTGGAATCCGAGGATTAAGAATGAGTCAGATGACTCCAAGAGAAATCGTTCAGGAACTGAACAAGCACATCATCGGCCAGGACGACGCGAAGCGGTCCGTCGCGATCGCGCTCCGCAACCGTTGGCGACGCGTGCAGATCGACGAGCCGCTGCGAAGTGAGATCACGCCGAAGAACATTCTGATGATCGGCCCGACCGGCGTAGGCAAGACCGAGATTTCCAGGCGCCTCGCGAGGCTCGCCAAGGCGCCGTTCGTGAAGGTCGAGGCCACCAAGTTCACCGAGGTCGGATACGTCGGGCGCGAGGTCGACTCGATCATCCGCGACCTCATGGACGTCGCGATCAAGATGATCCGGGAAGACGCAACCTCCAAAGTCCGGCACCGAGCGGAAGACGCTGCCGAGGAACGCGTGCTCGACGCGCTGCTGCCGTCCTCTCCTGCCGGCATGGGCTTCACCGCCGATGCTCCGCAACCACAGGACAGCGACACCCGCCAGAAATTTCGCAAGATGCTTCGCGAGGGCAAGCTCGACGATCGTGAGATCGAAATCGAGATCCAGGCGATCCCGGTCGGCATCGAGATCATGGCGCCACCGGGGATGGAGGACATGACGAGTCAACTTCAGGGCATGTTCCAGAACCTCGGCGGCCGCGGCCGGAAAACGCGCAAGCTCAAGGTCAACGAAGCGCTCAGGCATCTCACTGACGAAGAGGCCGCGAAACTCGTCGACGAAGAAGAGCTGAAAGCACAGGCGCTCGAGGCCGTCGAGCAACACGGCATCGTGTTTCTGGACGAGATCGACAAGGTTGCTCGGCGTACGGAGACCCAGGGCGCCGATGTCTCCCGCGAGGGCGTACAGCGCGATCTGCTGCCGCTCGTCGAAGGCTCAACCGTGAACACGAAATACGGCATGGTGAAGACGGATCACATCCTGTTCATCGCCTCCGGCGCGTTCCACGTTTCGAAACCGTCCGACCTGATTCCCGAGCTGCAGGGCCGATTCCCGATTCGCGTCGAGCTGAAGTCACTCACGGTCGAGGATTTCGTACGTATCCTTACCGAACCGGATGCCGCGCTGACCGATCAGTACACGGCCCTCATCGCGACCGAGGAAGTCGACCTCGAGTTCACGGAGAGCGGTGTGCGCCGAATCGCCGAGGTCGCGTGGCAGGTCAACGAGAACACCGAGAACATCGGCGCGCGGCGACTCCACACGGTGATGGAGCGGCTGCTGGATACGGTCTCGTTCGAATCGTCCGACAAATCCGGCACGCACGTGCAGATCGACGCCGCTTACGTGGACGAGCACGTTGCGGAACTGGCCAAGGACGAAGATCTGTCACGCTATATACTCTGATGCCGCCGCAGGCGCGCGAGCGCCGATAGGATTGCAAACGCTCCGATGACACCTACCGAGATCAAGCTCCGTCGCTCGTCGCGCGTGCTCACATTGTCTTGGGAAGACGGCACCACGGTCGATCTTCCCTTCGAATACCTGCGGGTGCATTCACCCAGTGCCGAGGTCCGTGGTCACGGTCCGGGGCAGGAGACGCTGCAAGTCGGCAAACAGGATGTCGCCATCACGGCCATCGAGCCCGTTGGCCACTATGCCGTCAAACTCGTGTTCGACGACGGCCACGACTCCGGCCTGTACAGCTGGAGCTACCTGCGCGAACTCAGCGATAACAAGGAGCGCAACTGGCAAAGCTACCTCGACCGCCTGGATAAGGCGGGGTATGCTCGCTGAAAAGCCCTTTCTAAGCTTCGCAATGTCCGAGCCCTCCAAATCCGACGACACCACGCACTTCGGTTATAAGACCGTCGACGCCGGCGATAAGGCCGATCTGGTTCGCGACGTGTTCGACTCCGTCGCAACGCGTTACGACCTCATGAACGACCTGATGTCGGGCGGAATGCATCGGCTGTGGAAACGCCACACCGTCGCGGAGGCCCGGGTTCGTCCCGGCCACAGGGTTCTGGACCTTGCCGGCGGCACCGGCGACCTGACGAAACGCTTCGCCGAACTCGTCGGTGACCGCGGCGAAGTCGTTCTCGCCGACATCAACGCGGCGATGCTCGCCGAAGGCCGTCGGCGGCTCGTCGATGCCGGCGTTACCGGCAACGTGTCGATCGTTCAGGCCGACGCCGAGAAGCTGCCATTCGCCGATCGGAGCTTCGATAGAGTCTGTATCGCCTTCGGGCTGCGGAATGTGACCCACAAGGACGTGGCGCTTGCTGAGATGTATCGCGTTCTCAAGCCCGGCGGCCGGATGCTCATCCTCGAATTCTCAAAACCGGCCGACTTCCTGAAGCCGGCATACGACCTCTACTCCTTCAAGGTATTGCCGGCGCTGGGCCGGCTCGTCGCCAGCGACCCGGACAGCTACCAGTACCTGGCCGAATCGATCCGCATGCATCCCGATCAGGAGACCCTGCTCGACATGTTGAAAGATGCCGGCTTCGAGAACTGCCGTTATCAGAACCTGGCCGGCGGCGTCGTCGCCCTGCACGTCGGCCACAGAATCTGAGTTGCCCTGATGAACCCGCTCGAAGCTCTGCTGCGCCCGGCCGCGAACGTCTTGAACCGAAAAATCCAGGAGACGACTCCAGCGCGTGAGCTCTGCGCGGAACTCGACGGCACGCTCGCCGCGATTCGGGTGCGCGATACGGGTCTTGCCATGTACATATCGGTCAACCAGGATTCCATCTCGCTCGCGACGGAGGCGGAGGAAGATCCGGACATCGCGATTTCCGGCTCGCTCGTCACGCTTGCGCGAGTCGCCGCGGGCGGCGACGTAGAGGCGGTGCGAGGCGGGTCGCTGGAGCTTATCGGCGACGCGGGGCGCGCGCAGGCGTTTCAGCGGCTGCTCCGTTATGCGAAGCCGGATATCGAAGAGGGCTTATCGAAGATCGTTGGCGACGCGGCGGCACACGGTATCGGCGAAGCCGCGCGTGGCGTGCAGCGCTGGGCGCGAGAGGCGCGAACGACGATGGGCGATAACATCCGCGAATATCTGACCGAAGAGAGCCGCGACGTGCCCAGCCGCTACGAGGTCGACCGCTTCGGCCGTGACGTCGGCCGGCTACGGGACGACGTCGAGCGGCTCGACGCGCGAATCCGCCGACTGGAAGGGAGCCGCTGAGAATGGCACACAGGCGAACCCTCTGGCGCGTCCTCGGAATTCAGCGCGTACTCGTGCGCCATGGCCTCGACGAGATCATAAAGGCGACGCATTTCCTGAGGCCGCTGCGATTCTTCTTCTATCTGCTGCCACGCAGCCGCGATCATCACGGGCCGCTCGGCGAACGCCTCCGTCTGGCGCTCGAGGAACTCGGCCCCATATTCGTCAAATTCGGCCAGGCGATCTCGACGCGTCGCGATCTCCTGCCTCGCGACATAGCGGACGAGCTCGCGAAACTGCAGGACGCCGTGCCTCCGTTCCCGGCGAACGAGGCCATCGAGATCATCGAAGACGCCTACGGCAAGCCGGTTGACGATGTCTTCGAGCGCTTCGACCGAGAACCGCTTGCGGCGGCCTCGATCGCGCAAGTGCACTCGGCGAAGATCGCGGACGGCCCCGAAGTCATCGTCAAGGTTCTGCGCCCCGGCGTGCTCGGCAAGATCGAGCGCGATCTCGAGGTACTGAGGCTGCTCGCGGGTCTCGCCGAGAAATACTGGGCGCACGGCAAGCGACTGCGGCCGCTCGAGGTTGTGGACGAATACGAGCGAACGATCCTCGACGAACTCGACCTGATGCGTGAAGCCGCGAACACGGCGCAGCTCAAACGTAACTTCGAGGGCTCCGACATGCTGTATGTGCCCGATATCTACTGGGATTACTGCCGCCCGGAAGTGCTCGTGCAGGAGCGCATCTACGGCACGCCGATCAGCGACATGGAAACGCTGCGATCGTCCGGCGCGAACATTCAGGTGCTCGCCGAGAACGGCGTCGAGATCTTTTTCACGCAGGTATTTCGGCACAACTTCTTTCACGCCGACATGCACCCGGGAAACATCTTCGTCATCACAACGGATCCGGAACGGCCGAAGTACGCTGCCGTGGATTTCGGCATCGTTGGTACGCTGAGTGCGGAGGACCAGCGATACCTCGCCGAGAACCTGCTCGCGTTTTTCGACCACGACTACCATCGCATCGCCCAGCTTCATATCGACTCCGGATGGGTACCGCCCGGCACGCGCGTCGACCAGCTCGAATCGGCGGTGCGCACGGTCTGCGAACCCATTTTCAACAAGCCGCTTTCCGAGATTTCCTTCGCACAGGTCCTCATGCGCTTGTTCCGAGTCGCACAGCGCTTCAATGTCGAAGTTCAGCCGCAGCTGATCCTGCTGCATAAGACCCTGTTCAATATCGAGGGGCTCGGCCGCGAGCTGTACCCCGAACTCGATCTCTGGAAGACGGCGCACCCGGTTTTAAAGAGCTGGATGAACGAGCAGGTCGGACCTCAGGCCGTGATCGACGATGTTCGCGAGGGCCTGCCGAAGCTGCGCCAGGCGTTGACGATGCTGCCGGGCGCGATCGAACGTCTCGCCAATCGAGAGGCGGAAGACGTGCTGCCCGACATGGAGCCTATACGCGCCGAACTGAAGGCGCAGCGGGCGCAGCGTTACTGGCTGACGGCGGCCGCAACCGGAGGCATCAGCGGCTCGCTGTTCATCGCGCTGGGGACGAGCGCATGGCTGGGCGGAGGATTATTGACGCGTGGCGTTGTCGCCGCCTTCATGGC
>CALZMR010000097.1 GCA_945788575.1 uncultured Woeseiaceae bacterium | reverse complement strand
GATCGCTGCGAGGGACGTGTCGGGGCCAGGCGTTCACCGATCGGCTACCTGCCCGAGCCGGACGACATAGACACGACCGACCTCGACATCAGCGACGAGGCCCTGGCGGAGCTGACCTCGATCGACAACGATCAGTGGCTGGCAGAAATGCAGGCTGTCGGCGAATACCTGGAGACCTACGGAGATCGCCTGCCCAGGGAACTCGTCGCGGAGCAACGCCGCGTCGTCGAGGAACTGGCGAGAGCTTCCTGAGCTCAATCAGCAGTGCTGGCGTCAGTCCACAGCCTTGAAGTGGATCGACAGTGACGAGCCGGGCGCCTCCGCCCGGCCTAACCCAATCGTGCCCTCGCCGCGAAGTTGCGTGGAGTCGCGGCGCACGAAGAGTTCCTCGCCGAGCACGGTCTGCAGAAAGGTGCCGTTCGTACTTTGGTCTATCAGCATGAACTTGCCTCGCCGCATTTCGACTTTGGCGTGGATCCGAGAGATCAGATTGCCCTTGATGACGAGATCGTTGTCATCGGCCCGGCCGATCAGGACGCTCTTCTTCTTGTCGGAGACCTCGTAGGTCTTGTCACGAAAGCTCAACACCACGCGCGATGCGCTGCTGCCCTTCTTCTCCCATTCGATGGTCGGCAACATGCTCGTCGCCTCCTCCGGATTCCAGAGAAGTTCGTATAGCGCCACCTCGTCCAGACGGCCGCGGACGGTTGCGACGTCGATTTGCCGCGTCTGCTTCTGCAACTCGGGCCCCATCTGCGCGACCGTTTCGCCGGATATGACGATCTGCCGCGCTTTGGCCTGCGAAGTCATGCGATTTGCCGTGTGAACAGCGGCGCCGAAAATATCGTTTTGTTCCTGGACTACCGGTCCGAAGTGGCAGCCGATGCGGATCGAAACCGGCATGTCATCTTCCCGCTTCTGGTTATCGACAGTGATGCGCTTCTGCATCATGACGGAGGCGCGCATCGCATCGTCGACGGAAGGGAAAGTGGACATGACCTCGTCGCCGATCGTCTTGATGACGGTGCCGTTGAATTGATGGGTCGCGTCCTTCATCACGTCGAGGCAGACAGCAACCGTCTCGCTGGCCCGGGTATCTCCGAACTTGTCGTATAGCTGAGTACTGCCGACCACATCGGCGAATACAATTGCTACTTCAAGATCACGTGCCATCTGCTTATTTTACAAGCTATTTTTCGACAACGATATACGCGATCCAGGCAAGATCGGCGTCACCACGGCCATTCGGAGTGAATACCCCGTTGCCCTCGCCATCGTCGTCCTCGCCTTCCCAGTAGATCGTCACCTTCGAAAAGCCGGCTTCGAGCAGCATGTCGCGCAACTCCGGCGCAGACCAAAGCCGCCATTCGTAGGTAAATGCCTTCTTGATGCGCGAGCCGTCCTTGAACCTGAAGTGGATATTGCAGCGCATGTAGTTGGTCACAGGATGATATTCGGCCTGATGCCAGACATAGGTGAAGCCGTCGTGCTTGGTCTTCTCCTTCGTTTCTTCCTGGGATTCCGGGCCGCCGAAAATATCCAGAAACAGGATTCCGTCGTCCTTGATAGCGTCATGGCAGCGGCGGAAGTACTGCAGCATCCGCTCTCGCGTATCGAAGATCCAATAGCTGAAATTAAACGCCGCCAGCAGGTCGACTTTGGGCGTTTCGACCGTGAGTACATCGGACTCGATCAGACTGACCCGCGCCTGATCCTCGGCCGGCAGCCTTCCGACTCTGTTGGCGCGGCCCCAGTCGAGTACCTCGGGATCGATATCGACGGCAATCGCCTGAAACTCCGGCCCCTGGCGGACCCACTGACAGGAAGCGCTGGCCGTCCCGCAAAAGTCCTCGCGAAACAGGTAGCCGGTTCGACCCGTCAGTGCCGTGAACGTCGCCTGCAGGAACTCGATCTCGTTCTCTACATTTTGCACCGACTGCTCATAGAGCTCGTGGATGTCGGCCTGCTCGGCCATCGTTGGATTGCGGCTTTTCTTCGCTGGATTCGAGCTCATGTCAGGCAAGCGACTCCGTAACGCCTAAGGGGGCATGCATTCTATTGCGCCTGTAGATTCGCGTCGAGTACTTAGGACAGCTCGGACTCGCTTGCGCGCGCACGGGCGGCGGCCTACGCGGCGACCCGCATTGCGTCGACTGCCTCGAGCAAGAGATCCGGCACCGCGTCAGGCCTGTGAGCACGCTCGCTGAGGTGGCGCCGCCAGGCGCGCGCGCCCGGCTGGCCGGCGAACAAGCCGAGCATGTGGCGAGTTATTCGGTTCAGGCGCTCACCAGCGGCTAGCTGCTCGCGCACATAAGGCAGCATGGCCTCGACGATGGCCACACGATCCGGTGCGGCCCGCCCGCTCAGGAAGCGCTCCTCGAGGACGGCGAGAAACCATGGGTCGTGGTACGCCTGGCGTCCGATCATCGCGCCGTCCACGTGAGCCAGAGCATCCTCTACCGCCTCGTCTGTCGTAATGCCGCCGTTGATCTCGATCCGGAGTTCGGGCCAGGCGCGCTTCAGCGAGTAGACGCGCTGGTAATCCAGCGGCGGCACGGTCCTGTTTTCCTTCGGACTGAGACCCTCGAGTATTGCTATGCGGGCATGCACTACGAAATGACGGCAACCGGCGTTCGCCAGCGTGTCAACGAAACGCATCAGGAACTCGTCGCTGTCGCTATCGTCGATACCAATTCGTGTCTTGACAGTCACCGGCACCTCACAGACGTCCTGCATGGCCCGAAAGCAATCTGCCACAACCTCCGGCTGTGCCATGAGACAGGCACCGAAGCGCCCGCTCTGGACGCGATCGCTGGGACAGCCTACGTTGATGTTTATTTCGTCGTAGCCTTTATCCGCCGCGACTCGCGCGGCGTCCGCCATCAGCTGCGGATCGCTGCCGCCGAGTTGCACCCCAACCGGGTGCTCGGCCGAATCGAAACGCAGCAGCGAATCCGCGTCCCCGTGATGGATCGCCGCGGCGGTCACCATCTCCGTGTACAGCCTCACGGATGGACTCAACAGCCGCATGAAGTACCGGCAATGGCGGTCAGTCCAATCCATCATTGGAGCTACCGCTATGGGCGCATTGAGCCCTGCGCGGTCGGCGCCCTCAGCCACGTGATCGCCCCAGGTCGTGGTACGAAACAGGCGTGCCGGACATCGCTACGGCGCGACTCAAGTCCTCGCGCAGCCGCAAACTCGCCCAACCGCGATTCAGCCCGTTCCAGATTCGACACGCGGCTGCTCGAAATGCCGTATCCGCCTCGAAGCCGATCATCGGCACCGGAGTGAATCTCTCTCCGGAAAGATAGACGCCACTCAGCGTCTCGAATCTGGCAAACGGAAGTTCGTCGAGATCGCTTCTGCTGACCGAGCCCATTGCCCATGCCGGCGGCACGTAGAGATCGGGTGCGGGCAACTCGTGCTCGCCGAACCAGTCGAAACAGTCGCGCATCAGGCGTAGGCAGCCAGCACGATCGAGCGCCAGGTGCTCGGCCACGTCGCGTGAAATCAGAGCACTGTGCAATCGGTGCCGAACGCCGCGGATCGAGTCGGCTCGATGCTTCCATCCGTGACCGGCGAGTTCGGCACCCCGTGCAACGAGTTCGCGGAGCACGTCGAGTTCTCGAGCTTGCCAGCCTAGATCGGGGATCACGAACAGCGTTGCCGGAAGCTGGTCCGCATCGACGAGTTTGTCGAAAATCCGGCGTACTTTGTCGAGCGTCGCCGGCGCGACGTCGTGAATGGAGAACAGCAGATTCATGCCGAATCTGCCGGCTGCATGAGCTCGCACCAGTGCAGGAGACTCTTGTTGTTTAGTCGACTGGCTGCAATGCGGCCAGCGATAGCCTTGTCCTCCCGCGCTTCGAAACCCTCCGCCTGAATCCGGCGCAGCGCATGCGCGACGGTCTCGTCTTCCTCGAGACGATAGAGGTGCTCGCTGAGCCCCGGCCAGTCGAGGATTCCGCAATTCGCGGAGACCAGCGCAACGCGCTGGCGCGCCATCGCCTCGAGCGCAACGGTGCCGAATGACTCCACGTAAGACGGAAGAACCAGGACATCGGCGAGGTCGATCTGTTCGATGAGATCGTCACGGCTAATCCATCCGAGGTACTCGAGATTGGGCAGTTTGGCGGCGCAGCTTACGACCTCCGACTTCTGTGGCCCGTCCCCCGCAATCGAGAACCGTACCTCCGGGAGTTCCTGGGCAGCCGCCATGATCGTGTCGATTCGTTTCTCCGGAGCCAGCCGGCCGGCGAACAGGACACGGCCGATGGTCTCGCTAACCGGGGCCAGCGGACGCACGCGCGACGGCGTCGGCAGCAACGTCCCCATGAGCGCGGCCTTCTTCGCACCGAGCTTGCATGCCAGTTCGACCATCGGCTCGGAATTGCCGAGCACAAGATGTGCGTGACGGAAAAGGTAACGGTCGGCGAAATTGAAATAGAAGCGGCTAAGGGGACGCAGGAACGGATTGCCGTATAGGTCGGTCACACTCGAGAAGTGCGTGTGAAATCCCACGATCAGCCTTGCACCGAGGCGCTTGGCCCACCACGCTCCCAGCAAGCCGAACGGACCCGGTGTCGCAACGACGATCGTCTCGGGCTTGAGCGTGCGAAGAATGCGCCGAAACCGGGGCAGCGAGGGCAGAAAGACTTTCTGAGTCGAGTCTCCCGGAAGCGGAAGCCTGAGCAGCCCCTGGCCCTTCCCGGTAGGACAGATGAACTCGGTCTTGTAACCCAACTCCTCGAGCTGGTTGATCAGGTCATGGTAGTACGCACCGACCCCGTTCCGCTCAGGCATGGCATCGGAAATGATCGCCACACGACCTGGTCGAACGGGGCGGCGCTCTGCCTCTTCGTTCATGAAGTCCTTTACGGACTCCCCCGGGCTTGTTTGCGCTGCTGTACTCATGCCTGCGACGGCGACCACACCGGTTCGAAGCGGGATCGAATCTCTGCGGCATCCAGACCGTAGTCTTCGAGCGAATATCGGTGCCTGGACCGAAAGGATCGTGACGCCGTAGACGCCGCCTCGTGGTTCTCCGAAAACTCGGCAGTAATATCAAGATTCGTTTCCGAATACACACGAGCAACGCTGTCGGCAAGATCGCCTCGCAACTCGTCGTTTGTGATCGCCGCAACTCGTCCCGGATAGCGCTCACGCACATTGTTCAAGTGTTCGTAATAGAACTCGAGCAAATCGACCAGCCTGTCTCGAAGAGAGCTTGTGACGCCGTCGAACCCCAGCAACCGCAGCCCGGGCTCCAACGAGCTAAGCTGCGATGCCACGGTTGCTACCGGGTCGCGCGAACAAGCGATGATGCTCGCGTCCGGAAATTCCTCCAGCAGCGACTCGGCCATCCCCGAGAACGAAGGATTCTTCGACAAGTACTGCTTGTCACTTCCGAAGACATACAGGTGACGCTGAATCGAGCGACGATAGAAGCGCAACAGTGCGCGGCGTTCGCGCTCGTCAGCATCGCGGTCCAGCCGTGCCGTGCGCCAAAGCCACGGCGCATTTGGAAACGCGACGATAAGAATGAAGCAGCTCGCGACGGGCAGCAGACAGAGAAAATCCTCCTCGGGCTCGTTGATGCCGAACTCGTGAACGTCATCCATCGAGCCGAGCATCTTGCTGCCCAGCCAGCCGGCGAGCCTGCCGACCGGACGCCCGAGGAAACTGTCAACGCGCGCCAGCCCGAGGCACAGATATCGGCCGGTGACCGACAACCCGAACAGACATTCCCATGCCGCAAACGTCGTCGTTCGTTCATCCGAAGCTAAGACGCGATGCAGGTGCGTGGTTCCGGTCCTCGGTGGACCGAGAACGAATATCGGCTGGCATATTTCCACGCGGCGGTAGCCGCGAAACAAGAGTTCGTCAATTAGGAAACCGAGCCAGTGGAATAGTTGCCAAAGCAGAAGAACGGGAAACAGCAGCAGCAGCGCGACGGCCGCGAGCGCGCGCCGGCCGTCGACAAATGCCTGCGTGAACGTGTAGGCGAACAAGGCTGCGAATCGGCGCGCGGCCAAACCGATCATGAACAACTAGGCGGCCTTCTGGCTCTCGGAGGAGCGTAGAGGATGAGGCAATGATGTTACAGCAATGTGCCGAAATCGTCAGCGAGCGACCGGCACTCACCTGACCGGGCTGCAACGTATCTCCGCGCCAGCGACCGGAATCAGCCGTCCGCCGACTGCTCCTGCCGAACCTGGCTCTGTCGCTGAACTTCGTCGAACAACGTCTCTCGCAGACCAACGATCTTAAAGAGCTCCACAACCGTGAAGAACGGTGCGGCCAGGTTAGCCTGGATCGGGTGCTTCACGAGCACCGGCATGGACTTCTCAACGGCGTGCCCAATGAACTGAGCCGCATAGCCGCCAAAGAAGCAGGCCGCTGCGACGATGCCCGCGGTCATCGCCGGCAGTTGGGCTACCTGCCCGGCAAGCACGGCGATAATAGAACCGGCAAGCAGAAACACGACGGCAAAGAGCGCGTCCAGGGTCAGATAGAAGAGGAAGAAACCGACGACAGTGACGTGCGCCAGATTTACCTCGAAGCCGAGAATATCGACACCAGCCCAGGACAGAGGAATCAGCGCGCCGAACATGATTGTCGGGATGCCGATCATGTGGACGAATACGTTGAACGGATGCTGGTGCGACGCAGCGTAGCCGGTCAACATGTCCATGAGTTTGTTTTCGGTCGTCATCGCGACTCGAAGTATACTGAAACTCATTCAGGACAGGGAGAAGACTGTGGCAATGCTTATCGCCGGCGTCGCGCTATGGAGTCTCATGCATTTGTTTCCGTCATTGCTGCCGGGCCAGCGGGCAGCGCTCGTGAAGCGACTTGGCGAGGGCCCGTACAAAGGCGTGCTCGCGCTTGCCATCGTCGCGGCGATCGTACTGATCGTCTTTGGCTGGCGCTCCATCGAGCCGGCCAGCATTTACACCCCTCCTCTGCTCGGCAGTCCTGTCGTGCCGTTACTCATACTTGTGTCCTTCATTCTTTTTGCGGCGGCGAGTGCGCCTGGCAATATCAAGCGGTTCCTGCGTCACCCGATGCTGACGGGCATGATCGTCTGGGGAGGCGCGCACCTGCTCGCCAACGGCGAGAATCGGTCAGTCGTATTGTTCGGCGGCATGAGCCTCTGGGCTCTGGTGTCGATCATCACGATTAGCCACCGCGATGGCGAATGGCAAAAGCCTGCCGCCGTATCCATGACGAAAGACGCCATGACGGTGGTCGCGAGTATCGCGCTGTTCGCGCTGGTGGCCTGGCTGCATAAGTGGATAGCTGGCGTATCTGCGATACCGGGCTGGTAGGTGTTTTCCGATGGACCAAAGACTTCGATTTCGCGTGCCCGCCGGCGCCAACGCGTTTAAAGTAGAGTTGTCCGCGGTTGATCTAAAGGTCAGAACCGGTGCTTAAGCTCCTTGCACTCGTCGTCGTCTTGCTGCTGATCTGGTATCTCGTGATACGCCGGAATCAGCAATCTGGCGCTTCCGAGCCGCCGAGAATCGAGCGGCGCCAGTCTCAGCAAGGCGGCACGTTTCACGCGGTATCCATCAAGTTCGACGCAGACGCGTGCCTGCATGCCAAAGCGCTTCAGGGACGCCGCTTTCTCGCAACGAACGCGCCGCAGCTACCGCTCGTGAATTGTGATTCCGGGAGATGCAGTTGCCGCTTCATCCATCACGAGGACCGACGCTCCGGTAAGGACAGACGCAGCCCGTTCGGCAGCGGCGGGCTCGGCGGAGCCACCGGACGCTACGAGCAGGAACGACGGCATGGCGAGGATCGTCGCCACGACGACGATCCCGCCTGATCCATACGCTTCCTTAGAAGCCGTATGACGCGACAGTCGCCTCGTAATCAGCCAGTTCGACTTCGAATCGCGCTCGGTCCGCGATGAGCTGCTGAATCTCCGCCTCGAGCTCACCCGTACGTTCAGAGAGATCCTTGAGATCGGCTAGCAGCAGGACGCGGTCCTGGGTCGTCGTATCTTCATTGATCAGCAGCGCTTCCTTCGACCGAATCGTATTTTCGATGCGTTCGAGCTCACGCTCTTTGGCGTAGATGTGATTGTTGGCGGCGTTGACGTTCGAACGCAGGCTATACAGCTGGTGACCTACGCGATACGCGTCGAGGAACTCCTCTTCGAGCGCCACGTCGCACACGCCGTTGTAGTTGCCACCTGCAACACCCAGATTGTAACCGCGGGCGGGCTGGCAGAAGGAGACGAGACCCTCGTCGCGACCCTCCTGGTAGGCACGAAAATCAGGTGTAACGCCATGCTTCGCACAAGCCCTGCGCCGGTCCGAGAATTGCTCCATCGTGTAGCCACGGGAACCGTCCTCATAGCCGATCGCGCCCCAGTCACTGGTTACGCACTCGTCCTCACTCATCGTCGCGCAGCCGCTCAAGGCAAGCATCGCGGCGGCCATCGAAATCGTTGCCCACTTTCTGTTCATTCCGCACCTCATCGGTCGTTTAATCGTGTATCCGTCAGCGTCCCCGAAGCTAGCCTGCGCCTCGCGGTGCCGCTGTGATGACATTCACAAATACGCGGCCAAGGCTGAACCGACGCTGAAAACTGCGGCATGCCTCTCCTGCCCTGACTGCCGTTGTGACGCAGGTCACAGTGGCGGCACGCCGCGGCGGCTACGCTCGACCCAACCAGGGAAGGATTGATCCATGGATATAGTGGCAGTCAGCGGAGCAGCTGGAATCGCCATCGCGTGTGCGATGGTATTTCTGCTCGCGTGCAGAAGTTGGGACGCGCTCGCCCGCATGCTGTCTGGCCACCCGAATTTCGCGGACAGCATAATGAGCGAGGCCGCTCAGCGATTCCGCGATGAAATCCGCGTGCTTTCCCACAGGCAGTCGACCTACCTGGGCGCCGCCCTGGTCTTCGTGGTCATGTATGTCGCGGCAAGCGCCTTCGACAGCCCGCCGCTGTTTGACGGCTACCCTGATTGGCAGCTCTATCTGTTCCTCGGCGCACTTGCTGCCGCGGCACTGTTCGCCGCCCACCGCCTCGTCGCGACGCTGCTTGCCTGGCGGCAGCTTAGATTCCTGCGCGATGCCAGCATTGCTGTCGGCCACCAGTTGCAATGGATATCCAGCGGTCACGGCCGCGTGTTTCATGACGTTCCTGTGGCGGACGGAGTCGTCGATCACGTCATGGTCGGTCCCGCGGGCATCTATGCCGTCAGCGTCGTAGCCAGGAGAACGGCGCGCAGCGGCGAAGTTCGTCTAAGCGGCAACGAGGTTCAATTCCGACCCACGCGCAAGGCACACGACATCAGCGGTATCGATGCGGCGACCGGCGCTCTGGCCCACGAGCTGAGCAAGCACATCGGCCAGAATGTTAGGGTTCGATCGGTCATCGCCGTACCGGGCTGGGACATCAGCGCACAAACGGGCAGCGAGCACTTGCTCGTCAATGAACGCAACCTGCCGATGTTGCGCGGCTGGAAAGATCAGGCGGACTACCTCATGAACGAGGACGTAGACGCACTCCAGAGCTGGCTCACTTCCTGCTGCACGCGCTCCAGCAAGTAACGCCTCATTCGACGGTGCTGCCGCCGGTCCGCGACTCCGTCGCCGGCCGAGCGATGCTCGTTAGTCTGCCGATCCCGCCAGCGGGACCACTCGCTCAGCGAAGCGCCCATTGTCGATGACATCCTCGAACTCGTCAGCCAGCTCCTCACAGGCCTTGACGACGGTCCGCCAGACGCGTACCCGCTCCGACGGCGAAAAGTCCACGAAGTCCCGGCGATCGGGGATCTTGCCGTAGGGAAGGCGGCTTACGAACTCTGCGGTAGGGCTGATCAGAATCGTGCGATCGGTGCTGGCTGCATCGGCCTGGCGCCAGGACAGATACTTGTCGAACCAGCCGGGTTTGATCCAGTTGTAGAAATGAAGATATAGCGCCAGCCGATTCTCGCTGCTGTGCGGGAAGTCGAGGTGGTAGTCGATAACGCCCCCGTCTCGATAGGTCCCCGGAGGAGCCCCTTCGATATCGCGCACGCCCTCGAGAACGAGCGGTATCGACCCCGTCGCGAGTACGGCGTCCTTTAGATTTCGCTCAGTTAGCGTGATCTGCCGCATCGGGAACCCGTCCAGTTCGTAAAATGGCGGGAGATCGCGGGGGTCGTGAAACAAAGCGCGCTCGAAGAACGCACCGAGCGTCCTGCGGCTTGCGGCGTTGAGCCCGGCGGCGCCCATGAGGCCCGCGGCGAGCGAAAGACGGTTGTCGTGGCCCAAAAGGTGCCGGCTGCGTACCGTCATTATGTGGGTACGCAACAGCGGGTTCGTAACAATCTCCGTCGCGCCGTTTTCGCCGAGTACGAAATCCAGAATCTCGCGTGAGCGCGCTGTAATCTCCGCCCGATCCGGTTTCTTGCTGTAACGCTGCTCGAGGTACGCCGTCTCGAAGCGATCGATCGCGGCAAGCGGGTCCGCCTGCCCGTAGCAGGCAAAGCGCCACGCGCCGATCGAAGACCCTATCGTATGCACCGGCGCCTCCAGACCCGCGAGCAAGCGCCGAAAAACCACGCGGTCGAGTTGGCTCAGCACGAGCCACTTGGCGCCGCCGGACGCGCCGGCCAGGGTACCCAGGCGCCCCGGCTCCAGCCCATCGCGACGAATTTCGGCGAGCGCGGCGGGTCCGGCGCTGAACGTCAGGCTATGTTTGGATCTAAGCATTCGTGACACGCGTCAAAAGTTTACAATCCCGGCTGGGCGATTATGTTGCAAGCTGGTAATTAGCGACAGCATTGCTGGCACGATCCTCATAGAGCGGACCGAGACTTATGAAACGACTGCGAATTGCCTTGCTCGTCACAATACTTGCCGCCGGCGGCGCGTCCAGCCACAGCGGCATGGACGAACCCCTATTCGTGGCCGCCGGCGGCGTCGACCGGGGCCGCTGCCTCGAAGCGACAGACCCCTGCCAGAGTATTGGCTATGCACTTAGCCGGGTCGGCAAGGGCGGCGAGATTCGGGTGGCGACGGGTCGCTTCGAAGTAACCGACGTCGAAGACGCGTTCCATCTCGTCAGCGGCATCGTCACGATATCCGGCGGCTACGATTCCAGCTTCGAACAGCAGGCCTCCGCGCCGACCACGCTCATTGGGGTACCAGCGGAGTATCGAAGCCTGTTGGCCGCGCGTGGCTTCCAGGTGCTCGCTGACCGCAAGTCGGTAGCTGCATTGGAGACGACACAGGTCCTGCTCGAGCAGCACAAAACGATGCAGGCAGGTTTGAGCACGACGCCCTGCGTTGGCGGCTCGGCGGACGGTCTGGCCTGCAGCAATACGGAACTGCTATCGCACGTCGCGTTCTCGGCGGTCAGCGCATTACCCGGGGCGTCCGCGGACGTTTGGGGATTCGTCGATCTGAACACGAACCGCGAGTACGCGATTGTGGGTTACAACATCGGCACTGCGGTGTTCGATGTCACCGACCCGGAGAATCCGCGCGAACTCGGCTTTGTCGACGGGCAGAATACGACGTGGCGCGACATCAAGGTTCACCAGCACTTCAATACGAGCGAGGGACGCTGGAACGCCTTCGCCTATGTGACGACCGACGGTTCGTCGGACGGACTCTTCGTCATCGATCTGACGGAGTTACCGCATCGAATCAGCCGCGTCAGCTACGCGAGCGATTTCTTTGCCGCACACAATATCTTCGCGTCGAATACTGACTTTGGAACCGGCTTGTCGCTGACCGGTGCACCACCGACACTGGTCATTGCCGGGTCCAACAACGGCGGCGGACGTCTTCGCCTGTATTCGCTGCTGAATCCTGCGTCCCCCGCATTCGTGTCGCTGCCTAATGTTGGCGCCGGCGATTATATGCACGACGCAGCCTCCATGATCATTCGCGATTCGCGCAAAGACACGCAGTGTGTGAACGCCGTCGACTACTGCGAAGTACTTTTCGATTTCAACGAGTCTACGGTCGATATCTGGGACATCACGGATGCCTCGGACCCTGTTCGTTTGAGCCGCACACCGTACGCCAATTCCGCCTACACGCACTCCGGCTGGCCGTCCGAGGACGGAATGTACCTGTTCGTCCACGACGAACTGGACGAGCAGCAGTTCGGCTTGCGCACGACGCTGCGCACGTTCTCGCTCAGCAATCTCCTCACGCCTGTCGAAGTGGCCGTCTGGACCGGTCCTACGACCGCGATCGACCACAACGGCTTCGTGCGCGGCAATCGCTACTACATGTCCAACTACAGCCGCGGCCTGACCATCCTGGACATCAGCGATCCCACATCGGTCAGCCTGGCGGGGCGACTGGACACCTACCCGTTCTCCGACAGCGCGAGCTTCGTCGGCGCATGGGGTGCATATCCCTACTTCCACAGCGGGCACGTCGCGGTCAGCGATATTTCAAGCGGCTTCTACATGGTCGGCGACGAGACTCGGTCGTCGCCTCAGGGTGCGCTGCAAATCGATGCCG
>CALZMR010000096.1 GCA_945788575.1 uncultured Woeseiaceae bacterium | reverse complement strand
AGTGGCAATCGAAACGGCCTGGAAGACACCGTCGATAATCGTCCCTCCCGGCGAATCGTAGTACGAGTACTGGAATAGGACGGCGACGACGACCACCGATATGGCGATCAGGACGGTTGCATAAGCCTGAAATTCAGGATCCTTTGGGTAGTGCTTGATCGACACATAGCGCCACGCGAAGAAGTGCAGCGAGAAGTTGATACCCGCGAGGAACATGAACACGATCGCGACAACGTCAATCCAGGCGCTGTCGTAGTAGCCTATGCTGAGGTCGTGCGTGGAGAAACCGCCGATCGCGACCGTCGAGAAGGCATGGCAAAGCGCGTCGAACCAGCCCATGCCCGCCGCCATATAGCTGACCGTGCAGGCTGTCGTGAAAGCAAGATAGACGTACCAGAGCGCTTTCGCCGTCTCGGTAATGCGCGGCGTGAGCTTATTGTCCTTGACCGGTCCCGGTGCTTCCGCTCGATACAGCTGCATGCCGCCGACGCCGAGCATCGGCAGTACGGCGACGGCAAGAACGATGATGCCCATCCCTCCGAGCCACTGCAGTTGCTGACGATAGTAGAGAATCGATTTTGGCAGATGGTCCAGCCCGGTGAGTATCGTCGCACCGGTCGTGGTCAACCCGGACATCGATTCGAATACGGCGTCCGTGACGGAAAGAGGCAGTACGTCCTGAAATAACAGAGGTGCCGCGCCGAAGGTCCCCAGCACCGTCCAGAACGCAGCAACGACGAGGAAGCCGTCGCGCAGTCTCAGCTCCTTGCGTACTCGGCGCACAGGGAACCAGCAGATCATGCCGGCGACCAACGTCAGCCCGAACCCTTCGATGAACGGCAACCAGGACCCGTCGTCGAAAATGAGACTGATGATGATCGGCGGCAGCATCGTCAGGCTGAACATCATCAGCAGGAGCCCGAGGATGCGTTGTATGACCGTCCAGTTCATTGTGGCTCGACCTCAGACGAAGGACACGCCCACCTGGAAGAGTTCCTCGATGCGGTCGATCTTGCGCCTGTCGGTCATAAACAGGATCACGTGATCGTCCGCTTCGACGACTGTATCGTGATGCGCTATCAAAACCTTGTCGTCGCGCACCAACGCAACGATCGCGGACCCATGCGGTAGTTCGATTTGATCGATCGATCGGCCGACGACTTTTGAACTGTCCTCGGTGCCGTGCGCGATGGCTTCGATGGCTTCGGCAGCCCCCCGGCGCAGCGAGTGTACTCTGGCGACGTCGCCGCGGCGCACGTGCGCGAGCAGAGAGCCGATCGTCACCTGCTGTGGCGAGATCGCAATGTCGATAGTGCCGGACTCGACGAGATCGACGTAAGACGCACGATTGATCAATGCCATGACTTTGTGAGCACCGAGCCGCTTCGCGACCATCGAGCTGAGGATGTTCGCTTCTTCCGAATTCGTCAGCGCGCAAAAAACGTCTACGTTATCGACGTTTTCTTCCAGTAGCAGCTCTTCGTCGGCGGCGTCGCCGACCAGCACGATGGCCTTATTGACCCGCTCGGAGATATACCGCGCTCGCTCGCCGTCGCGTTCGATAATCTTGACCTGGTTGGTCTGCTCGAGCGCCAGCGCCAGTCGGACGCCGATGTTGCCGCCGCCGGCGATGACCACCCGGCGAACCGGCTCCTCGAGCCGGCGGATTTCACTCATGAAGACGCGTATGTCCTTTCGGTCGGCGATGAAGAAGACCTCGTCACCTTCCGCAATGACCGTATCGCCGTCGGGGAGCATGGCTTTGCCGCCGCGGTAGATGGCTGCGATACGGCCTTCCGTGTTGGGCACGTGCTCCTTTAGCGTCGCGATGCGCTGCCCGACCAGCAGCCCGTCTCGATCCGCCAGCACACCGACGAGGCGCACGCGGCCCTCGGCGAAGTCGAGCACCTGAGTCGCTCCGGGATACAGGATCAGCTGCTCGACGTACTCGCAGACGAGTTGTTCGGGGCTGATGCGAACGTCGATCGGGATCGCGCCCTGGGTGAACAGGCGGTCCGCGCTCATGTACTCGGCAGCGCGTATTCGAGCGATTTTGGTCGGCGTGTGGAACAGTGTGTACGCGACCTGACAGGCAACCATGTTGGTCTCGTCTGTGTCGGTCAGCGCAACAACGATATCGGCGTCGTTCGCGCCGGCTCGCTCGAGCACGTCGGGATGCGCGGCGTGGCCTACGACGGTGCGGATGTCGAGCCTGTCCTGCAGGTCGCGCAGCACGTTCGGTCGCATATCGACGACCGTTACCTCGTTGGCCTCCTCGCGAGACAGATGATAGGCCGCGGACGAACCGACCTGACCTGCACCGAGTATCAAGATTTTCATTTGTTGTTATTCAGAGGCCAACAAAAGGCCGACGTAAAACGTCATGCCCGCATTTTACATCAGATCGAGATTCGCATAGCTCAAGACGAGCCATTTTGTGCCGCCGGTCTCAAAATTGACCTCGACCCTGGCATGCGCCCCCTGACCTTCGCAGTTCAGAATGACGCCGTCGCCGAATTTACCATGACGAACCCGTTGGCCGAGCCGTATGCCGGCTTCGGCCCCGGGGGCGATCGACGTCGAGCGTCGACGTCGACTCGGAGACGCAGTGTGCATGGGCCGGGTCACCTGTACCCGCGGGCGAATCTCTTCGACGTACTCATCGGGTATCTCGGATATGAAGCGCGATGGCTGCGAGAAGTTATCCATGCCGTGCAGACGGCGCTGCTCCGCGTGGGTGACATAGAGAGTCTGCTTGGCGCGGGTGATGCCGACGTAGCAGAGCCTGCGTTCCTCCTCCAGGCCGTTCGGATCGTTGATCGACCGCTGGTGCGGGAATAGTCCGTCCTCCATGCCGCTGAGAAATACCAGCGGGAACTCCAGACCTTTGGCCGAGTGCATGGTCATCAGTTGCACGCAGTCCTCCCAGGCCTCCGCCTGGCCTTCGCCGGCTTCGAGCGCGGCGTGCGACAGGAACTCGTCGAGTGGGGACATCTCTTCGGCCGGATCGGGCTCGAAGCCTTTCGCGGCGCTGACCAGTTCCAGCAGGTTCTCGACGCGGGTCTCGCCCTTCTCACCCTTGTCCTTCTTAAAGAAGTCGATAAGGCCGCTTGCGTGAATAACGTGATCCACCTGGTCCTGCAGGTCGAAGTCGCTGGTCTCGTGAGCGAGTCTCTCGATCAGGTGCAGGAACGCGAGCACGGCGTTCGCGGCGCGGCTCGAGAGCTCATCACTGGCGATGGCGCCGGCCGCACGCCACATCGAACAGCTGTTAGCGCGCGCATAGCTGCGCATGGCCTCGACTGTGCGCGCGCCGATGCCGCGCGTCGGCCGGTTGACGATGCGCTCGAACGACGAGTCGTCGTCGCGATTCGCTATGAGCCGAAGATACGCCAGGGCGTCTTTGATCTCGGCACGCTCGAAGAACCTCAGGCCGCCATAGACCCGATAGGGAATCCTTGCATTGATCAGGCCCTCTTCCAGCACACGCGACTGTGCGTTGGAGCGGTAGAGAATGGCGGCGTCGGCGCGGAGATTGCCCTGGTCTATCCAGTCTCGAAGCCGGCCGATCACGAAGTCGGCTTCGTCGCGTTCGTTGTAGGCGGAGTAGACGCGGATCGCCTCGCCTTCAGCGCCTTCGGTCCACAGATTCTTGCCCATTCGCTCGGCGTTGTTCGCGATGACGGCGTTGGCCGCATTCAGAATGGTCGCCGTCGAACGGTAGTTCTGCTCGAGCTTGACGACCGTGGTCGCCGGGAAGTCCTTCTGGAATTGACGGATGTGCTCGACCCGGGCGCCGCGCCACCGATAGATAGACTGATCGTCGTCGCCAACGACGAACGGCACGCCGCCATCGCCGGCCAAAAGCCGGAGCCATGCGTACTGAATCGCGTTGGTGTCCTGGAACTCGTCGACGAGCAGGTGCTGGAAGCGGCGCCGGTAGTGCGCGAGCAGTTCCGGATTGTCGCGCCACAGCTCGTGCGCCCGCAGCAGCAGCTCTGCGAAGTCGACGAGGCCGCCCCGATCGCAAAGCTGCTGATATTCGCCGTACAGCGCTATCATCTGTCGCCGATGGGGGTCCCCGTCGTCGTCGAGATGCTTAGGCCTCAGGCCCTCGTCTTTCTGCGCGTTGATGAAGTACTGAACTTCACGCGGCACCCAGCTGTCGTCGAGCTCGAGGTTCTTGACGAGCCGCTTGATCAGTCGCAGCTGATCGTCCGAATCGATGATCTGAAAGCTCTGCGGCAGGCCTGCTTCACGCCAATGACGCCGGAGAAGCCGGTGAGCAAGCCCGTGGAAGGTTCCGATCCAGAGGTGCCGAACCGGCATGTCCAGCAGGGACTCGATGCGGTTGCGCATCTCGGCGGCTGCCTTATTCGTGAAGGTGACGGCAAGCAGGCTGTGCGGCGAGATACGTTCGACGTCGATGAGCCATGCCGCGCGGTGCGTCAGGACGCGAGTCTTACCGCTGCCGGCGCCGGCGATCACGAGCGTCGGCTCGGCCTCGGCCGTCACAGCCTGGCGCTGAGCGTCGTTCAGATTTTCGAGAATCGGCGTGACGTCCATGTGCAGCGGAATCGGCCTCGGGAAAGGCCGCGATTCTAGCAGCTTGCCAGGACTCGATCAGTCCGCTTTTCAGGGCGCCTCGGATACATCGGCGTGCCTGCCGCCGGTCTCGGGGTCTCGCCAGCCGCGGGTCGCGGCATCAGCCGACCATGCTGCTACTGCTGCCAGCGTACGCCGAGGATGATTTCGTTGCGCTCGTAGGCGATGCGCCCGTCGTTCGACACCTGATCGTGGTAGTCGGCGCGGAGATCGAGGTACAGGTGCCGGGTCATCCGATAGCTTGCCGTCACCCTCGCGTCCGCGACTTCGAACGTCTTCAGAGGCAGGGCGGGGTCGTGGAACGCGAAAGCGCGCGGGAAATTGTAGAGCCGATAGTACGCCTCGGCACGGAAGTCGAAGCGGCGGCCGATGTCCCAATTCAGCTCGAACCCGTAGGAGTCGCGAATGTAATCGTTGTAACCCTGAAACCGGTCCGTGCGGTCGCGGCGCTCGTACTCGACGCCGAACCACAGATCGTCGGTAATGCGCTGCCGCGCGATGACGCCGAGATCGAGGTAGTCGTAACGCACGTCGTCGTTCGTGATGAGCTGTTGACCGTTGAGATCGAAGGAGGGCCTGTCTCCGAATCGACGGCTCGACTTGGCGGCCGTCACGCGGATCAGCGAGGTGCGGGTAAACCGGTACTGCGTGTAAACGTCGAACAGGAAATACTCGTGGTCGTACTCGGGAACGACGCCGGTCTCCTCGTAGTTCCAGAGCTGGCCCGTGACTTCGAGGCCGACCGCGATACGATTCCAGGCGCGCCGCAGTCGGAGCTCCGGGCCGTAGCGCAGATAGTTCATGCGGTCTTCGATGTTCTCGCCGGCAACGACGCGCGCATCGCCGTCATCGGGGTCGTAGTAAACCTCGTCGTGTTGAGCGATCGTGAATGCGCTGTAGAGTCTCGTGTCCCGCCCGGTCTCTTCGTTCTCGTTCTCGTACTCACTGCCAAAGCTGAGTTCGTGAATGAACTCATTGGCGTTCTCGAGCTCCTCGTCCTGGTAGTAGCGGCCGTTCAGCCGATAAGCGCCGAAGAAGCCCTCGTTCTCGAACGCGTTGACTCGATACTTCGCGCTAAACGCGACCGGCATGAACGCGCCGGACTGCTCCACCGGGGTTACCAGCGGCTGAGCCGGATCCGAGAAGTCGACGTACACCTCGCCGGGGGACCGAAATACGTTGCTGTCGGTGCCGAAGCTCACCCGTGCCCGCAAGTCGAGGTCGACGAATTCCAGCGCACGGCGTCGACGCCTCTCCTCCTCGACCAATACGATTTCTTCCTCGGCTTCAAGGAGGCGTATCCGGTGGATGGCAACTCGCGCGTACTGCGCGAGGCGCTCGTTCTGCTGTTGGTCCCGAACCAGCCGGAACCAGCGTAGTGCCGCTCGCTCGTCGCCGGCTGCATAGGCATTCAAACCGAGGTTGTATTGGGCGGCCACTCGGAGCGATGGTGAGTCGAGCGCACGAAGCAGCGACTCCTCGGCCCGATCGTGTTGATCGGCGCGGTAGTTCGCGACGCCGGTGTTGTAGTGCAGCAGGGGGGTGTCGAAGCCCGATTCGTAAGCCTGCCGGTATCTGAGCAACGCCGCCCAGTAGAGACCATCGCGGTACAGTCGGTTGCCTTCCTCGAAGTACTGATCGGCCGTCATCGCGCCGGCCGGTGCGGCGATGCTGGTGGCGATCAACGCCAGCAGGCAGGCAAACAGACGAAATCGGGTTTTGGGCTGGGTTCGGAGGATGGTTCTGGCCTCAGGTATGCGCGTTATGTTAGGTCGCTAGGTTACCGATCCTGCGAACAAAAACTATGACGTAGTGCAAGAAAATCCCCCCGGACGAGCCCGTCCGGGGGGATTTTCGAGGTATTTGGCCCGAGAGCCGGAGAACTTAGATCGCGTCGTCGTCGTCGCCCGAGTCATCGCTGACATCGTCGTCGCCGTCGTCATCCATATCGTCGTCGTCTTCCTCGTCCTCTTCGTCGAACTCGTCCTCATCGACGTCCTCGCCTTCCTCGAAGTCGTCTTCTTCGTCCATTTCGTCCAATTCGTCTTCTTCGTCGATCTCGTCGCCTTCGAAGTCGTCATCGCCGTCCATGTCGTCGTCGAAGTCGTCAGATTCGTCTTCTTCGTCGCGGGCGTCGACTTCGTCCTCGTCGCGCTCGTCCTCGTCATCTTCGTCGCGAGCGTCGTCACCGTCTTCCTCGTTTCTGGCGTCGTCGCCTTCATCGCCATCGTCACGGTCGTCGCGGTCGTCTTCTTCATCGTCGTCGATATCGTCTTCGTCGATGTCGTCATCGGGCCCACGCATCTCGGCGATGGTCGCATCGAGTTCCGATTCGTCGCCGAGAACTTCCATGGTCACATCGAGGTCGTCGAGCTCGTTATCCGCGAACGCCGCGATCGGGAACATCGCGAAAACGGTCAGCGTCAGCGTCGCTAAGAAAATGTTGAACTGTTTCATGGTCTCACTCCGTTCTATCGTCGCCGGTCGTCCAGGACCGGCCTAATCCAAAAAATGTCGTTAACCGACGTCCACACGCAGCCGGAACGTCCGGTCGCGGTCATCATGTACGAGTCGTGCCAGCAGCTCGCCGCCCGTAGGCGCCACTGCGATCAATTTCAAAGGCAGCAGGTTCCGACCCTCGGCGAGGCTCGTCTCCCAGCTGATCTCACTCTGGCCCGGGAAGCCTTCGAGCTCGATACCGGCGGGCAGCGATACGGTCAGCGTTGCCGTGTCCAGCGCTTCGGTCGACGAGAACACCAGGTTGACCGTGCGCGGCTCGGCCAGCGCGATGGTCACGCCAGGAATGCTGTCATCGACTGTCGGTAGATCCGGTGTGTTCACCAGTGTCAGTGCAACCATGACGATGGCGAGCCCTGCGGCAACGGCTGAACCAAATCCGGTCAGGACCCAACGGCGCTTCTGCCGGCGCCGGCCTTCTTCGGCGGCTCTGACAAGTGCTTCGTCATAGAATCCTGTCGTTGCTTGGGGCATCGGATAGTCCTTCAGTAGATCCAGCAGCTGTCGTTCTTCGGTCAGCGTGTTGTCGTCTCTACGATTCATAAGTTTCGTCCTGCTTAGCCCTTTACACGCCGCTCATCGCGAAAAGGTTCCACTGTCGGTCAATAGTTGACGTAATCTGGCTCGCGCCCGGTGCAGCCTGGACTTGACCGTGCCCACCGGAATGCCTATAAGTTCTTGGATTTCTTGGAGTTTGTAACCATCGGTGTCGTGCAGCAACACAACGATACGATGCTCTTCGCTGAGCTGAGAAAGGGCCCGGTCCAGAGCCTCGATTTGCTCAATACGCTGGCTGTCGCGCTCGGGATTGTCGTCGCCGGCAAAGCCCTGAACGCCCTCGCCCGAGAGCTGCCCTTCCTCCACCATGACAAGCCGCTGGCGTGCGAAACGGCGATGCCGATCGACGAACAGGTTGTACATCATCCGAGAAAGCCAGGAGCCCGGCTCCTCGATGCGCAGCAGTTGATCGAGCTTGCCGAAGGCCTTGATCAGAACCTCCTGAAAGAGATCGTCAGCCTCGGCGCGCGCGCCGGCGAGCCGCCACGAAAGGCGGTAGAGGCGGTCGAAATGCGGCCGCACGATGCGTTCGAATACCTGGCTGTCGTCCTGCATAGCGAGCCCAGTCTATCCGCGGATCCCGGGCACACAAGGGCACGCCCGACGCTTTTTCAGTCGGGCGTTACCGGATTCGTCGAAATCAGGCTTTGGGCTGCGGCTCGCCCGACGCGGTCTTTTTGGGTTTTCGAAGCGGTTGATTGTCCGGCTCGGTATCGGCGACGTCTTCGATGCGTCCGAGCGCTGCGGGCAGATCAATACCCGCCTGCCTGGCCAGCTCATGGATGGGCGGCAGCGCGCCGATCATGCCGCGCAGAAAGCCTGCGGTACTGGTACCAGCGCCGTTGCCTTCGCTGCCCGAGTCCCAGACCGTGATCTTGTCGATCTTGAGGTTCTGGATGGCTTTGACCTGTTCGGCGACCAGCGACGGCAGTTGCTCGATGACGAGCAGCGCCGGCGCGATGTCCTTGCGATCGTCACAGACTTCCAGCAAGCGCTGGTAACCGTCCGACTTGGCCTCGAGAATCTTGCGAGTGCCTTCCGCCTCTGCCGAGTACTTGGCGAGAATGGCGTCGGCCTCACCACGGGCGATGCGGCGAATGCGCTCGGCCTCTGCATCGGCCTCGATCTCGACCTTGCGCTGTTCGACGATCTGCTGCGCGACCTCGAGTTTCTCGAGGCGGGCGATTTCCTGTTCCTTCTCGGCTTTGAGGACGTCGCGTGACGCTTCCGCCATCGCCACTTCACCCAGCCGCTTGGCATCGGCTCGACGCTGTGCGAGCGTCGCATTGTAGTCGGCGATGCTGGCCTTGTTCTGGTTCTCGCCCTCGATCGCCCTGGCCTCGAGGCCGGCGACCTGGACACGCTGATGCGCTTCGGCCTTCTTCTTGCCTTCGACAGACAGAGCGGACTGCTGCGCGACCGCGATTTCCTTCTCCTTGGAAGCGGTCGCCTCGCCTGCGATACCTTCGGCTTCCAGCTTCGCGACCTGAACACGCTGATCGCGTTCGGCGGCCTTGGTGCCGGTAGCCGCCTGCGCGCTTTGCTGCGCGACCGAGACGTCACGTTCGCGGTGGTTCTCTGCCTCACCGATCGCACCTTCGCGCTGGGCGGCCGCGACTTCGATCTTGGCCTTGTTGATGGCCTCGGC
>CALZMR010000095.1 GCA_945788575.1 uncultured Woeseiaceae bacterium | reverse complement strand
AGGCACAGGTTCGCGTCGCGCTTGAACAGCGTGCGGTTGTTCAGCGGCGGCACATACTTGTCGCGGTTCCTCGACAGGCTCCTGCTCGTGCCGTGCGTCGCAATTATCGAATTGACGTCGATCGAGCTGCGGCATCCGTCGAAGGCGCTGTAACCACCGAATACGGTGTACAGGCGAGTGCCGCAGTCGTAGGCAACCTGTTCCGCATGATACAGCCGCACGGCTTCCCGGTAATCGATCCACTCCAGTGGCATACCGGCAATGTCCGTTCGCAAAACCTGCTGCGAGATATTGGAAGCCAATCCAGCGAGCATAGGCACCATCCCTAAAATAGGCGTACCGCAGTGCATGTCTAACAGACTGTTAGTTTGCCGGACGCCGACCAAAAATCAATACGTTGGCTGCGGCTCGCGTCGCATTATTCGAGATTGGTATGACGTTTCCGCGAATTAATCGCTAAAGCGCTTTGAAAACGGCGTCGAGCGTATCCTTCGCGTCACCGAACAACATCCGCGTGTTTTCCTTGAAGAACAACGGATTCTGCACGCCTGCGTATCCCGTCGCCATGCTGCGCTTGAGTACGATCGTGGTCTTGCCCTTCCAGCATTCGAGTACCGGCATGCCGGCGATCGGACTGTCGGGCACTTCCTGCGCGGACGGATTCACGATGTCGTTTGCGCCGATAACGATGGAGACATCGACGTCGGGAAAGTCGTCGTTGACTTCGTCCATCTCGAAAACGATGTCGTACGGAACCTTCGCCTCGGCAAGCAGCACGTTCATATGTCCCGGCATACGGCCGGCGACCGGATGAATGCCGAAGCGAACGTTGACGCCCTTTTTGCGAAGCGCCGTCGTAATCTCGTAGACAATGTGCTGCGCCTGAGCAACGGCCATGCCGTAGCCCGGGATGATCATGACTTCCTTCGCACCCGCGAGCATGCCGGCAACTTCGTGCGCCTCGACGGGAACGACCTCACCGTCTTCGTCGCCGCCCGCTGCCACGGTGCCGCCACCGGTTCCGAAACCGCCGGCGATGACACTGAAGAATTTCCGATTCATCGCCCGGCACATGATGTAACTCAGAATCGCACCGCTGGAGCCAACAAGGGCGCCGGTGACGATCAACAGGTCGTTGCCGAGCATGAAGCCGGTGGCCGAGGCCGCCCAGCCCGAGTAGCTGTTGAGCATCGATACGACGACAGGCATATCGGCGCCACCGATCGCCATCACCATATGGATGCCGAACAGGAGCGCGATCACCGTCATGACGATCAGTGGCTCGATGCCGGCGCCCCCAGCGGACTGGACGACGAACTGATATCCGAACCAGATCGCGCCAACGAGCAGACCCAAATTGAACCAGTGCCTGCCCGGAATCAGCATCGGCTTGCCGCCGATGCGGCCCGATAGTTTGCCGAACGCAATGACGGAGCCCGAGAAGGTAACCGCACCGATCAGGATGCCGATGTAGGTCTCGATGTCGTGAATCGTCTTCTCGGCTCCCGCATAGTCATGGCCCGCGCCCATGAAATTGGCGAAGCCGACCGCGACGGCCGCGATACCGACCAGACTGTGCAGAATCGCCACGAGCTCTGGCATTTGGGTCATCTGCACGCGACGCGCGAGCAGGAGGCCGACACTGCCGCCAACGAGCAGGGCGACGATCAGGTACTCGAAGTTTCGCTCGACGTCGCCGAGTACGGTCGCAACCAGCGCGATGGTCATGCCGATGATGCCGTACCAGTTGCCGCGGCGGGCTGTTTCCTGATTCGACAATCCGCCCAGCGCGAGGATGAACAGGATCGTGGCGATGATGTAGGAGACGTTTACGATGCCGTCGTTAATCATGATGGCCGCCTCACTTCCGGAACATTTCGAGCATGCGTCGCGTAACCGCGAAGCCGCCGGCGATGTTGATTGCCGTTATTCCCACGGTCGCGACGGCGACCCACATGATGATCGTGTCGGTAGAGCTGAGCTGAAGTAGAGCGCCGATGATGATGATGCTCGAGATCGCATTGGTGACGCTCATTAGCGGCGTATGCAGTGCCGGCGTCACGTTCCAGATGACCATGTAGCCGACGAAGCAGGCGAGCACGAATACCGTGAAGTCTTCCATGAACGATTCGGGTGCGACCGCGCCCAGTCCGAGCAGTGCGAGCCCGCCCAGCGCCATGGCGATGATCGGCCCGAATATCGAAGGCTTCTCGACGACCGGCTGCGGGGCGGGTGCCGGTTCCGCCTTCGGCGGCGCCGCCGAGAGCTTGGGCGCCGGTGGCGGCCAGGTCGTCTCCCCGTCCTTGCAAACCGTCGCCCCGCGGATCGCCTCGTCTTCCATGTCGACGACAATCTGGCCGTCCTTCTCGGGAGTCAGATCGGTGAGCAGATGCCGGAGGTTAGTGGCATAGAGCTGACTCGACTGCGTAGCAAGCCGGCTCGGCAGGTCCGTGTAGCCGATGATCGAGACGCCGTTCTCGACCACGACCTGATCGGCCTGCGTGAGTTCGCAGTTGCCGCCCTGTTCGGCCGCCAGGTCGACGACGACGCTGCCGTCTTTCATCGACGCGACCATGTCCGCCGTGATCAGCCGTGGGGCCGGCTTACCGGGTATCAACGCCGTGGTGATGATGATGTCGACATCCTTCGCCTGCTCGGCGAACAACGCCATCTCGGCCTTGATGAACTCGTCGCTCATGATCTTGGCATAGCCGCCTTCGCCCGCGCCGTCCTCGTCGTCGAAGTCCAGCATCAGGAACTCGGCGTCCATGCTCTCGACCTGCTCCTTGACCTCAGGTCGCGTGTCGAAAGAGCGCACGATCGCGCCCATCGACTTAGCGGCGCCGATCGCGGCAAGCCCGGCGACGCCGGCGCCGATAACCAGCACCTTGGCCGGCGGCACCTTGCCCGCCGCCGTGATTTGTCCGGTAAAGAAACGCCCGAAATGCTGAGCCGCTTCGACGACGGCCCGGTAGCCCGCGATGTTGGCCATCGAACTCAGCGCGTCCATCTTCTGGGCGCGCGAGATCCGCGGCACGCTGTCCATCGCCATGACGGTCGCGCCGCTCGAGGTCAGCGCCTCGAGTAACTCCGGATTCTGGGCCGGCCAGATGAAGCTGATCAGCGTCTGATCCTTTCTGAGACGAGACGTCTCGGCGTCGTCCGGCCCGCGAACCTTGAAGATGATGTCCGCGGCGTCCCACAGCGCGTCGGCCGTCTCCAGGACTTCGCAGCCGGCATCCCGGTAAGCGTCGTCAGAGAAATTCGCGAGCGCGCCGGCATCGTGCTCGACAGCCACGTCGAAACCGAGCTTCATGAGGTCTGCCACGACCTCCGGCGTCGTTGCGACGCGCCGTTCACCCGGGTGAGTCTCTTTCGGTACACCGATCTTCATCGTATTCGCCTCATGAAGGACCGGCGTACTCTATCAACATTGTCAATGCGCGCAATAAGTGAAGGCCCCGCATGCGGGGCCTTGATCTTCAATCGCGGCGATTCGGTCTTGGTCTCGGCCTGTCGCGCATCCGGTCGAGCGCGCGTTCCCGCTGCGCCGGCGTCATCGAACGCCAGCGATCGCGGAGTTCCTGACGACGATCCTGATTGAGCCGCTGGAAGTCACGGTAGTTCTGCCGGATACGGTCCCGGTCCTCCGGCGGCAGATCCCGGTAGATCCGCCAGCGCTCGCGAATCAGGTCACGCCGCTCCCCATCGAGGTTCCGCCAGCGCTCGAAGCGCTGCTGCGCGGCGCCGCGTTCATCGGCCGACATCCCGAGCCAACGTTCGGCGCCGGTCGCAAGCCGCTGCTGGCGCTCGGCGGGCATGCTATCCCAATCGCCCGAGAAACGGTCCAGCACCCGCTGCTGCTCGGTGGTCAGCGTCTCCCAGCCAACACCTTCCTGAGCAAGCGCGGTGCCCAACATGAATAGCGCGGTAATCAGTATTGTCCATTTAGCTTTCATCGTCGTTCTCCGTCGATTCTTCGCCATCCGGCGCGGGATCGATCCGCTCATCGGAATCGGCGGCTACCTGTGCCTCGTCGTCGGCCAGAGCCAGCCAGACCTCATCCGATTCCTCCCACATTCCCAAATATTCCAGAAACTCCGTATCCGGCAGCTCGTCGTCGGCTGCAACGACACTTGCGGCGCCGAGCAGCAAGGCGGGCAGCCAGATTCTTCGGCTAGCCGACATTGTCACTCGAGTCGGCGGCGGCGAGTTCGAGCCAGCTATAGAACTCGAGCTCCTCGATCATGTCGAGATTGTCGTCGCCAATCAGAATCTCGAAGTCGCTTGCCGTAGTGGTCTCGCCATTCGGCAATGGAGTGACCGGCGAGCCCTGCAGCATAACGACCGCAATAACCGCTGCCGCAGCAACGCCGGTTGCCGGCATCCAGCGTCCCCAACGAACGCCGCTGCTCTCGTTCGAGACCTCGGCCAACGCGGCCTGCCGCCTCTGGTTGAGTTGCGACAAGGTTGCAGCGTCGAGACGCTCGACGCTGTCGTCGAACAACGCCTTCGCCTGCTCCGCGAGGCGCTCGTCATCGTGTGTGTTTGGTCCGTTCATTCCCAGTGTTCTCCCAATGTTTCGCGCAGCGAGTGCACGGCGCGAGAGTAGTGCGTCTTCACGCTGCCTTCGCTAATCCCCATAGCGGTGGCAGTGCCGGCGACATCGAGGCCCTCGAATGTGCGCAGCATGAAGGCCTCGCGTTGGCGGGTCGGTAGCCGGCCGACGGCGGATTCGAGCGATTCCATGGCCTGCGCATTCTCGAGGTGCTCGTCCGGCGTCCGCTCGTTATGGTCGGGCGCCGCTGCGATCGGATCGTATTCGTTGTCTGGCGTACGACCGAACCAGACCATGACCCGATTGCGCACGCTTTGGCGACGATGCCAGTCGCGGATACCGTTCTGCAGAATACGATAGAAGAGCGGCGTCCATTCGTCGCTCGGTCGTGACACGTAGTTGCGTGCCAGTTTGATCATCGCATTCTGTACGAGATCCAATGCTTCATCGCGATCGCGCACCGCAATTTCAGCGATACGCAACGCGCGTCGTTCGACCTCGGCGAAGAACCGATTCAATTGCCGTTCGGTCTGCAGCGTGCTCGCCTCCGTTACCGGCTCGCACGATACCGCAAAAACGCCGGCACAGGCGCTCATGAGGTCATCCTCCCGCTCGACAAGCTTATCGTATCCATACGGCTGGTCCTCTTTATCTCCGTGAGGCAGTGCTCTAACGTGTCACTCTTTAATAACGGTCGAGCAAAGCAGCGGTTGACAGCCACCGCGCCGCCGGGATTATGTAGCGACATGCAGTGTGCCGGCCGTTACCTATTGTTTTTATTGAGCTTTTGAGCAAAGACCCCATTCTCAGCGTTGCGGTGAATGTGCCGCTGTCGCACTGTTTCGACTATCTGCCGCCGGCGACGGGCCCCTGTCCGGCGCCCGGCTGCCGGGTCCTCGTGCCGTTCGGCCGACGCCGGGAAACCGGCCTCGTCATGGCGGTGTCGAGCGACAGCTCGGTCCGGCGCGGCAAACTGAAGGCGGCAGAGGCGTTGCTCGACGAGAAGCCGCTGCTGTCCGAGACCGAGCTGGCGCTAATCCGCTTCACCAGCGACTACTACCACCACCCAATTGGCGAAGTGGCCGCCGCATCGCTGCCCACCCTGCTGCGGCGGGGCGGTGCGCTGTTTCCCGTCGTGACCATGACAGCAGTGACCGCGGCCGGTTCCGCGACCGACCTCGACGTGCTCACGAAGAGAGCGCCCAAACAGGCCGCGTTGATGGGGTTGCTGATCGACGCCGGCAGCAATGGTGTCGATGCCGATACCCTGACGGAGATGATGCCCGGATGGCGGCGCGTCAGCAGCACACTGCGCGAAAAAGGCTATATCGAGCAATTCGAGGCGCGCGCCGAGCCCCGTGAAACGGTCATCGAAATCGAGACGGAGCCCGGGCCGACTCTGAACGGCGACCAACGGAACGCCGTCGACGCCGTGAACGCAAAGCCCGGCTTCGGCGCATTCCTGCTGGACGGCGTCACCGGCAGCGGTAAGACGGAGGTCTACCTCGAGCTCATTCAGGGCGTGCTCCGGGAGGGACGCCAAACCCTGCTGCTGGTCCCGGAAATCGGCCTTACACCTCAGCTCACCGGCCGGCTTCGCCGCAGGCTGGGCGTCGAGCCGGCGCTGCTGCACTCCGGCCTGACGGACCTGGAGCGCTTGTCCGGCTGGCGAGAAGCGCGATCCGGGCGGGCGAAACTCGTCGTCGGTACACGTTCGGCCGTGTTCGCACCGCTTCCCGAACTCGGGCTCGTCGTCGTGGACGAAGAGCACGATGCCTCGCTCAAGCAGCAGGAAGGTCTGCGTTATTCGGCCCGCGACCTCGCGATCGTCCGCGCGAGCCGAGCGCAGGTACCGGTCATCCTGGGCTCGGCGACACCGACTCTGGAGGTCCTCAGGCACTGCGAGGAAGGCAGCTACCAGCGACTCGAACTGCCGCGACGCGCCGGCGGCGCAGAGCCGCCTTCGTTAAGGATCGTTGACATCAGCCGGTCCCAGCTCGACGAGGGCCTGAGCGATACGCTCATCGACGCAATCGACAGACACCTGAATGCCGACGGTCAAGCGCTCTTGTTCCTCAATCGGCGAGGATTCGCGCCGACGCTCATCTGCACGGCCTGTGGCAACGTCTGCGAGTGCCGGCGCTGCGATGCGCGTATGACCCTGCACGCCGAGATCGGTCGGCTGCGTTGCCATCATTGCGGCGCCGAGCGAGTACCCGACGAGCACTGCGACGAATGCGGCTCTCCGCTCAAACCGCTCGGCGCAGGAACGCAGCGCATCGAGGACGTCCTGAAGCGCCACTTCCCGGACCGTCGTGTACTTCGAGTCGACAGCGACAGCACGCGCCTGAAAGGCTCGATGGACGAGGCCTTATCCGCCGCGGCGCTGGGAGAGGCAGACATTCTCGTCGGCACGCAGATGCTGTCGAAGGGTCATCACTTTCCGAAGCTCACGCTGGTCGGGGTCATCAATGCCGATCAGGGACTGTTCGGCACCGACTTCCGCTCGGACGAGCGCATGGCGCAGTCGATCGTCCAGGTGGCTGGCCGGGCCGGTCGCGAGCAGATGCGCGGGGAGGTGCTTGTGCAGACGGCCTTTCCCCAGCATCCGTTCTGGCCGTTGCTGGTGGGTGAGAGTTATCACGGGGTCGCGGTTCGGGCGTTGGCGGAACGCGCCGCAACGGGTTGGCCGCCGTATTCGCGGCTGGCCGTCATTCGGGCAGCGGCACACCGGCGGGAAGATGCGCATGCCTTTCTCGATCGAGCACGGCGACGCATAGCAGCCCTCCGCCTCGACGCGGTGCGAGCACTCGGTCCGGTCGACGCGTCGATGGCCCGCAAAGCGGGTCGCTACCGCGCCCAGTTGCTGCTGCAGTCCGCCGACCGTGCCGCTCTGCACAGTCTGCTCAGGCAGCTCCGGCCCGAGCTCGAAGCGGATCGCGCCGGGCGAAAAGTACGGTGGTCCATCGATGTGGATCCGCTGGACCTTTTCTAGCGGGTCGCCGTAAGCGTTGGCGGTTGGCCTGAGGCTGTCGAGCCGGCTGCGGTAGTTTTTCGCCGCTTTCACTGTAGAATCGCGGGTCGCATTGAGCATCCCGACAGAACGTCCCAATACCAATGAAAGCCGTAGTCGCAAATCTCGTTTCCGAGGCTCTGGCGTCGCTGCCCGATCTGGCGGAAGCCGCTGCCGGCATTCAGGCCGGCGATACGATCGAGCGCACCCGCGACCCGTCGCACGGCGACTTCGCTTCGAACATCGCCATGCGCCTCGCGAAGCCCGCGCGCCGGAACCCGCGAGAACTCGCGGCCGCCATCGTCGAAGCGCTTCCCGACAACGAGGCCATCGCGAAGACCGATATCGCGGGACCAGGATTCATTAACTTCACGCTCGGTGCGGCAGCGTTTCATGCGGAAGTCGACGCGATCCTCGAGCGAGGCGTCGACTACGGACGACGGCCGCAGCGCAACTCGCCGAAGATCCTGCTGGAGTTCGTTTCGGCGAATCCGACAGGACCGCTGCACGTCGGCCACGGCCGGCTTGCCGCGTACGGCGCGACGCTCGGCAACCTGCTCGAGGCGATGGGCTATCCGGTTTACCGCGAGTACTACGTCAACGACGCTGGCCGGCAGATGGATATTCTCGGCGTCAGCGTGTGGCTCAGATGGCTCGAGGCGAAGGGCACAAGCGTTCCGTTCCCGAACGCCGGCTACAAAGGCGACTATGTTCGCGACATCGCCGCGGAGATCGATACCGCCGGGATCGAGGTTCACACGGCAACGGCCGTTGCGAATGAGCTTCCGCCCGATGGCGAAGGCGACGATCAGGAAGCGAAGGCACTCAAGGAAGCCTACGTCAGCGCTCTCATCGAGCGGGCGAAGGAACTGATTGGCGATGCAGGATTCGATCGAATCCGCCAGCAGTCGCTCGAGTCGATTCGTTCCGATATCGAGGACGATCTTGCCGAGTTCGGCGTGACCTACGACAAATGGTATTCCGAGTACAGCCTGACGACGGACGGCCGCATCGACGCCGCGCTCGACGTGCTGCGGGAACGCCGCATGCTTTACGAGCGTGACGGCGCCCAGTGGTTCCCGGCGACGGACTTCGGTGACGAGAAAGACCGCGTCGTCGTGCGCGACAACGGCCAGAAAACCTACTTCGCCTCCGATATCGCTTACCACTTCGACAAACGTGAGCGCGGCTTCGACAAGCTCATCGATATCCTCGGCGCCGATCATCACGGCTACGTCACCCGCGTGCGTGGCGGGCTCGAGGCCATGGGCTACAAGGGCGAGGATCTCGAAGTCGAGCTCGTCCAGTTCGTCGCACTGTATCGCAGCGGCGAGAAGGTGCAGATGTCGACCCGCAGCGGCAATTTCGACACCCTTCGACAACTGCGCGCCGAAGTCGGCAACGATGCCGCCCGCTTCTACTACGTGATGCGTTCGAACGATCAGCATCTCGACTTCGATCTCGACGTCGCCAAGTCGCAGACCAAAGACAATCCCGTCTACTACGTGCAATACGCGCACGCCCGCATCGCCGCCGTATTCAAGACGGCCGACGAGCGCGGCATCGCCTGGGACGAGAGGAACGGCCGGTCGAATCTCGTCCTTCTCGAGACGCGGCAGGAAAAAGCCCTGATGAGCGCGCTCTCGCGTTACCCGGAGATCATCGAACTCTCGGCGAACGCACCGCAAACGCTGGTGCACTACCTGCGCGACCTCGCCAGCGATTTCCACAGCTGGTACAACGACAACCGCTTCCTCAAGGACGCCGCCGACCTGCGAGACGCTCGGCTGGTGCTCTGCGTCGCCGTCCGTCAGGTGATCGCGAACGGGCTCGACATCCTGGGCGTGTCCGCACCGGAGTCGATGTAATGGCGAAGCGCCGTCGCCGAAAAACTTCGAAGAAGGCCGAATACCCTGGCTGGCTCTGGGGTGCGTTCGGCCTCGCGGTCGGACTGTCCGTCGCTGCCGCCGTCTGGTTCAGCGACCGCCGTTCCGTCCCTGCCGTCGCGCAGCAGCCGCCACCGCCAGCGTCGATGAGCGAGGCTCTTGACGATAACGGTGAGACACAGGCGCGTGCGGAGCCGCGAGAGAGACGCTTCGAGTTCTACGAAATGCTGCCCAGCATGGAGCTCATCATTCCCGAGGAGGAATTCGAGATTGAAGCGGACACCGAACCGCAGGCGATCGTGGATCCCGGCACTTATGTTTTGCAGGCCGGTTCGTTCACGACGCTGGCGGACGCCGACCGGCGTCGCGCCGAACTCGGATTGCAGGGTATCGAGTCGCACATTCAGCGAGTAACCATCGACGACAAAGCCTGGCATCGTGTGCGCATCGGCCCGACGAACGATCTCGACGAGCTGAACATGCTGCGTAGCCGACTGCGAGCGGCACAGATTGACGTCCTGCGTATCCGCATTGGTGACTAAAGGTCACACTGGGAGTCGTTCAGTCACGTGCAGGCCAAGTTAGCCGTCGGCGAGAAAGCGAAGATTGCACGGGAGTAAGTGAGCATTTTGAGGACGCTTCTGACACCGCTATGCGCCGCATGAACGCTTCCAGACTTCTGCCGCTGCTGTTGGTGCTCGGCGCCTGCGCGGCGCCGCCGGTTGCGCCTCCAACAGCTCCGCCCGAA
>CALZMR010000094.1 GCA_945788575.1 uncultured Woeseiaceae bacterium | reverse complement strand
CGCGCTGTTACGCGGCCTCGAGGAGATGAGCGATGAGACGTTCACCGCCGAGGAACTCTACTCGCGGTATCTTAAGGAAGCCGTAGCCGGCGTCTCCAAACAGGTGCCGCAGTACAATTTCCTCCAGAATTCCGGCCACGACGGCGGTGGCTTCCTGTTCTTCGGCGGCAGCGACTAGCGCCGGCGACAATCGGATGGTCGGTGGGCCGCACCTTCGCGGCGTCCGGCTCCCGCCGACTATTCTCCTCGAACCCCCGCATCTGCCCGGTGGCGCCTCGAAAGCGTCGACGTAGAGTGCTTATTCACTGCGTAATTGGCCCTGCTGCCTGACATAACCGGAATGGCATCGTCATACATAGGGAACGCAGGAATTCTCGACGACAGATGTCCTTGTTCCTGCAAACTCTGCAACCACTCAGGGACGAGGATTCGAGACAGACGGTGACTGAGCAATGAACAACGAGAACACGACAATTGCCGCAACAATTCAGATATCCTGGGCCGACGTCCGGTCGATCACGCTCCTGATCTGCATGGTCGTCGCCTTGTTGATCAGCGAGACCGGAAGCGGTCCGTCCGGTCTCGAGGCCACCGGTCAACTGGTCCAGTCGGTCACCCTGGAAGAGCCGCTGATCATCGCGTCGTCGGCTGAGTTCCGCGCTCGATAGCGGAAACGAACGCAGCCGCAAATACCGAGAAACCGGACTTGGACTGCGAGAACTACTGAACCCTGTTCTGCAGCGAATGGCTCTGTAGCCAATCGAACAGGCTCTGGTCGTAACGGTCGTACATCGGATCGCTGCTGACACCCAGGTTTCCGCCTTCCATCATCGTCAGATTCCACGTGCCGTGATGGACGTCGTGATCCTCGTCCAGGTAGATCGTCAGCCTCGGCGTAACGAGGGACGTACAGTTGTTGATGATCAGATCGTGATTGTCGATGCTGGCCTGCACGGACAGGACGCCATCCAACTCACCATGGAACTGCCAGACCGGCACATTCTCAATGTCGCAGTAGCCGTCCGGCAGAACGATCGTCTCGGTAAGCGGCAAACCGTTCGAGATCGGCACTACCGCCGCGACGCGATCCGAGTGCAATACGGCATGCGCCAGACTCAGGGCCGCGCCGGCGCTCCAGCCGGAGACGTAGATTCGATCCGGGTCGATGTTGTAGACCGTCTCGGCATAGTCGATGAAGGCATCCAGACGCTCGACCGGATCACCAAAGTTCAGGTTCACGGTCTGCGGTGAAAGAACGATAAACGGATCGGAAGGCGTCCAGTTGTCGCCGTTGATAATCAGCGACGGGCCGCCGTTACCGATAACGCCGCCAATCGCCTGAACCGCCGTGAATCCGGCTTCACCGAAGGTGGACGCGTTCGCGTTGCCCCCGTGATTCCAGATCAGCAGCGGAAACGCCTGCCCCGGAATGTCCGTGTACGATGCGGGCAGGTGTTCGACGTAACCGAGATGCGATGCCGTCGAACCCACCCAGCGCTGGGTAAGCTTGTTCGGCGTACCGTCGACCAGTGAGATGGCGTTGTTGCCATTGAGCGTGATGACCGGTCGATCCGGGCTTGCGGAAAAATCCGGTATCGAGGTCTCCCACCATATCTCGATGGGCTCGAAGCCATCGGGCGGACCGGACGTATCCGCGCCGCGCTCGCAGGCAGTCATAGCGGCGGCACCGAGCCCCAGCACGAGCAACACAGACGGACTTCTTTTGCGGGCGATAAACATCTTCGATCTCCCCAGGTTCATCGCTTATTTCGAGCCGCCGCGGCTCGCTCCCAGTGGTAGCTAGACCATGACTATGATCAGAAGTTCGAGCAAAATCAGACCGACTGAACTTAACTCAACCGACTAGAGGGCACCGCGATAGTCGCGCTGGCAGCGGAACTCCGGCGCCGAGTGTACACTCGAATGTACGGACCCATGCGCTACGCGGTTATCGGGGGAGACCGAACTTGCGCCTTACTCGACTCAGTCTTGCGAACCCGGCCGCGATTACGATTGTGGCCGCCGTCGTTGTGCTCGTTGGTCTGCTGTCCGTCTTTCGCATTCCCGCGCAGCTCTTGCCTCAGATCGAAAAGCCGATCGTCACGGTAATCCTGGCGTGGCCGGGCGCGGCGCCGAGGGAGATCGAGTCCGAAATTGCCGTTCCCGTGGAAGAGGTGCTGCAGGGCACTCCGGGGATGACGGAGATGATTTCGTGGAACATGCAGGACTTCGGTTTCATGCAGCTCGAGTTTGCGCTCGAAACCGATATGACCCGGGCATTGATCGAGATCATCAGTCGCCTGAATCGTCTACGGCCGTTACCGGCCAACGCCGAGCGCCCGCAGGTCAGCCTCGGCGAGTGGGGCGACGCCAACGATCAGCTCATCGAATACTTTGTGGAGCAGTACGATGGTGACGAGAGCCGGTTGGTCGAGAATAAGCGTTACCTGCGCGAAGTCATCGTGCCTCAGCTGGCGTCGTTGTATGGCGTCGCCGAGGTGGACATGTTCGATGCCAGCGGCAATGCCAGCGATCAACTGCAGATCGTCGTCGATCCGTACCGTGCGGCCGAACTCGGCATCGACATTGCCCGTGCCATCGATCAGATCGGCCGGTCCGCAGACATATCGTCCGGTTCCGTCGATGTGGGCCGGCGCAGTTACACACTGCGAATCGAGGGGCGATACGATGCCGAGGACCTCGATGACCTGATTCTCGAGTGGCGCGGAGGTCTGCCGATAACACTGGGCGACGTGGCAACGATCGAGTTCGGATCGCCGGAGCGCGAGGGCTTCATCTACCACAACGGGCACTCCGCAGCCCGCCTTGCCATCACAAAGACCTCAGACGCCAACGTGCTCGAGGCGCTCGAGGGCGTCAAAGCCCACATCGACGAACTCAATGAGACGGTCCTGGCCGAGCGTGGCATGCGTGCCGAGTACAGTTTCGACCCGGCGCTCTACATCCACCGCTCCATCAATCTGCTCACCGGCAATCTCATCGCAGGCATCATGCTCGCCATCGGCGTTCTTTGGTTGTTCCTCCGGCAGTGGCGCGCGACGTTCATAATTGCGTTGGCAATTCCGGTATCGCTGCTGACTACATTTATCGTACTGAACGCGGCGGGCCGGTCATTGAACGTCATCTCTCTCGCCGGCCTTGCGTTCGCCACGGGCATGGTGCTGGACGCCGCCATCGTCGTGCTCGAGAACATCGTTCGCTTGCGGGAGCGCGGTGAGGCGCCCGAGACAGCCAGCGACACGGGTACGAGTCAGGTATGGGGCGCGTTGCTTGCGTCCACTGCGACAACCGTGGCGATATTCATACCGATCATGTTTCTCGAAGACGTCGAAGGTCAGATGTTCGCGGATCTGGCGCTGACGATTGCCATTGGCGTCACGGTATCTTTGTTCGTGGCGATCACGATCCTGCCGACGACGGCGCGTTACTGGATGCGCAAACTGCCGCCCGGGCCGAAGGAGGATTCGGACTGGGACCGCATTGCCGACAGGATCATCGGCCTGACGAACACGAGGAGCAAGCAGCTCGGGTGGATCGGCGGCCTGATGGCCGGATCGATTCTGCTAACGGTGCTGCTGTGGCCGGAGAGCAACTACCTGCCACCGGTCAAGCGCGACACGGTGGACAGTTTCCTGTTCTTCCCGCCTGGGACGAACGTCGAGACGGCAGACCGCGAGATCGCGTCTCTCTTGCAGGATCGTCTGGAGCCGCATCTGAATGGTGAAGCCGAGCCGGCGATACGCGACTATTTTCTCTGGTCATTCCCCGGTGGCACCGGTGGCTGGCTGGCAATCAATCCGGCAGAGGGCACCGATCTCGACGCGTTCCAGGCAATCGTCCAGAACGAGATTACGGCGGGCATCCCGGATACCTTCGGCTTCACTCTGCGGCGAAGTCTGTTCGGCGGCTTCGAGGATACGAACAGCGTCGAGTTGCGGCTTGCCTCAACGGATCTCGATGGCCTGAAACCGGTAGTCGCCGAGGCAATGCAGATGATCCCCGCAAGACTGCCTGGCTCGTCCGCACAGCCGCAGCCCGATCCGTTCGCGGAGGCGAACGAGCTGCGATTCGCACCCAACGACGTGCGAATAGCGGAAGTCGGCTGGACCCGAGAGGACTTGATGCGAGTCGTCCTGCAGCTCGGTCAGGGTGTGTGGCTGGGCGAGTATTTTACCGGGCGCGAGCGGGTCGACATCTACGTCAAGACCACGCGCTTCGACACGCCTGAAGCGATGGCCGCGGTCCCGGTCTCGACACCGCTTGGTGGCGTTGTGCCACTGGGGAGTCTCGCCATGATCGAGATATCTCCGTCGCCGGCGATGGTCGTGCGTATCAACAGGGCGCGCGTCTATAGCCTCATCGTCAATCCACCCGAGGGCATGTCGCTGGAGGCGCTGGTCGATTTCCTGCAAACGGAGATCGAGCCGCAACTGAGTGCACAGATGCCGGCAGACGGGGTCATCCAGTATGCGGGCAGCGTCCAGGACCTCGAGCGTGCAATCAGCACCCTTGGTGCGAACTTCATGACCGCGATCGTGTTACTCGTTCTGATAATGGCCGGACTGTTCCGATCGCTGAAGGACTCGCTACTGGTCGTCATCTCCATTCCACTGGCGGCCGTTGGAGGCGTGCTGGCGATCACTCTCGTCAACGCTGTCCGATTCCAGCCGCTCGATCTGCTCGGCATGATCGGATTCATCATTCTGCTCGGCCTCGTGGTCAACAACGCGATCCTGCTGGTCGCGCAGACGAGGGCCGCCGAAGCACAGGGAATGAACCGGACGGATGCCGTGCATCAGGCGCTTCGTTACCGCCTGCGGCCGATCTTCATGAGCACGCTGACGAGCCTGTTCGGCATGCTGCCGCTGCTTATCGTTCCCGGCGCCGGCAGCGACATCTATCGAGGCATGGCCGCCGCCATCGTCGGCGGTATGTCGGTTTCGACGTTGTTCACACTGCTGCTGCTGCCGAGCCTCTTGCAGTTCACCGCGCGTTCGAGCGAAGCTGCCGTCACTGCCGAACAGCCGCTGGCTGCAAGATGATGCATAGGTCTCTCCACATTGGGGCGTTCAGCCTGCTAGCCGCCCTGGGCGCGATAATGGACACCGCGTTCGCTCAGGACGACTTCGGCGGCTTCCCGCCGGCGCGCGTCGAAATTGCCGCCGCCGAGCTTCGCGAGATGGCCCCGGTGGTTCAGGTCCCGGGTACCGTCGTCAGTCTGAACGATTCGCGGATCGCCGCAGAGGTGTCGGGCGTCCTTATCTGGATCGCGGACGTTGGTACCGCGGTCGATGCCGGAGAGGTCATCGCCAGGATGGAACCTCGGCTTCTCGACGTCGAGCTGCGACGTGCACGCGCCAACGTCGCGCGGCTCGAGGCCGACTATCGATATCGCGAGCAGCAGCTCACGCGCTCCGAAGAGTTGGCCGTAAGCAACAACGTCTCCGCGAATCTGCTCGACGAATCGAGAGCGCAGCGTGATCAGGCGCTGCACATGCTTACCGACGCTCGCGCGCAGCTGGATCGCGCGGAGTTCGAGCTGAGTCGCACCGAGTTGCGCGCGCTCTTCGCCGGGCACGTGACCGAGCGACTGGCGTCTGTTGGCGAGTATATCGACGTCGGCGAGAACGTCCTTCGTCTCGTCGATACGCATCGGATGGAGATCGCGCTACCCGCGCCGATTGCGCTGACCGAGTTTGTGCGCCCCGGCTCGGTCGTAACCGTCACCAATGGCGACACGCTGCGCGAACTCGAGGTACGCACTGTCGTCCCGGTCGGTGATGCCGTCTCGCGCATGGTCGAAGTCAGACTGAATGCTGCTGACGGTGACTGGATCGTCGGCACGCCGGTGCAGGTCAGTCTGCCGAGTGATGCACCGATATCCACGGTCGCCGTGCCGCGGGATGCACTCGTCGAGCGAGGCGGGCAATCGTTCTTCTACAAGGTAGCCGACGATGGCACGGCGGAGCAGGTGCTTGCAGAGGTGTTGGCGACCGTTGGACTCTGGGTCGGTGTTGCGGGCGGAGTAGACGCCGGCGATCGGGTCATCATTCGCGGTGCCGAGCGGCTGACACCGGGTCAGCCGGTGGAGATCGTTGCCGATCTGCCGTCGCAGTAGGCTGATGCGACGATAGGCCTGAACGCGCCCGCCCCGGGCACTGGCATCGTGCGCGATTACCAAATACCCTCTCGATCCGTTCGAAAGTCACGAGGCCCGCTGAAGGCTCGGAATGGATTTCACGCTCTACTGGTTCATGTTCCCGGTCGCGATCGTCGTCGCGACCTGCGCGATGCTGAGCGGCATCGGCGGCGCGGCCCTGTTTACGCCGATCTTCATTCTGGTGTTTCCGCTGCTGGGTCCGGAGTATCCGCTCAGCACCCTGATCGCGGCGACGAGTACGGCGTTGATCACTCAGACATTCGGGTTTCTATCCGGCTTCGTCGGTTACTACCGTCGCCGGCTGATCGATTTCCGGCTCGCATGGCGCATCATGCGGGTATCGGTGCCGGTCGCTGTTATCGGCGCCCTGGCGGCCGGCGCCGTTCACGACAGCGTCTTGCTCGGAAGCTATGCGGCGCTCGTGGCGGTCTTGTCCGTGGTGATCTGGCGCAACCGGCTCCCCGACCTTCCGGAGACCCCGGCCGACGGCAACACTCGCCGGTCGTTGACCGACTCCAGCGGCAGGACCTGGACCTACGACGAACCCCAGCTCGGCAAGCGCAGCTATTCGCTGACCGCGACGGGAGCGTTCCTTACCGGCATGGTCTCGGTCGGTATCGGCGAGGTCACCATCTCGAAGCTGACTCGCAAGGGCGTGCCTATTGCCGTGGCCGCCGCGACGTCGGTGCTCGTTGTCATCGTTACGGTGTTCTTCGCGTCCACAGCTCTGGTGGTTCAACTCGTCCAGGCGGGCGGTTGGACAGCCGTGCCGTGGAACCTGCTTGTCTACGACATTCCGGGCGTACTGATTGGCGGTCAGATTGGGCCGCGCCTGCAGGGGCTCGTTTCGCATAATGCGATGCGTAAAGGGATCAGTATTCTCTTCGTGATCCTCGCCGTCGCGATGATGTCAGTCGCCCTGCGCAAGATCGGCTTGGTCTAGCCACGCGAGCGACGTCAGTTGCCGATATGCTCCGCGAGGAACGCTTCCACTTCGTCGAGTATTCTCTGCCGCGCACTCGCATTGACCATCGAGTGGCCGCCATGCGGCACGGTGACCAGCCGAGCGTCCTTGTCCCGCTCCTCGAGTTCCCGGTAGAAGCCTTCAGCCTGGGCGATCACAACTCGGTGATCGTCTTCGGCATGAATGATGAGGATCGGCGCCTGCACATGATCGGCCAAATGATGGGGGGACACGCTGCGAGCACGCTCTCCGTCGAGGCCAATATGCCGTGTCCATCTGGTTCCGCCAGTGAATCGATTTCCGTCCGCGATCATCTGCGGGAGGTTGTACGCGCCATTGATGCCGATGCCACAGCGGTAGACCTCGGGCGACTGAATGAGCCCCATCGCCGCCGAGTAGCCGCCGTAGGACCAGCCGACGATGCAGACCCGCTCCGGGTCGGCTATGCCTTCACTGATCAGCCAACTCGCGCCGGCGTCGACGTCGTCCTGCATGATGCCGCCCCACTGGCCACGGCCGGCACGCCGAAACTCCCAGCCATATCCTGTCGATCCCCTGAAGTTCGGCTGCAGCACCGCGTAGCCGCGCGATACGAGGAACTGCGACAGAAACCAGTACGAGGTGTCGTCCCTCGCGGCAGGCCCGCCGTGAGGCAACACGACGGCGGGCAGGTTGTTCGCGTCCGCGCCCAGCGGGAGTGTCAGGTAAGCCGGGATCACCGTGCCATCGGTGCTTTCATACTCGACCGGTCTCACCTCGGCCGTCAATTCCGGATCGAGTTCCTCGTTCATCCATCCGAACGGCTCCATCGATCCCGCATCGCGGTCCCAGATCAGGAGCATGCCAGGTTCGAAAGAGTTCCGGCTTTCTATGACGAGCTTACGCAGGTCACGAGTTGCGCTGCGGATGAAATTGCTCGAACCGGGGAGCGCCCGGTCGACCGTCGCCTGCAATCTCGCGAAATCCGGATGGAAGTATTCGACTCGTTGCTGATGATCGGTCCACGCCACGCCGACGGGCTGACCGCTCCGCGGATCCGGTACGAGGTTGTCCGCATCGTAGCTTGCATTCGAGTAGATCACGTCGACGAACTCACCGGTTGAGAGACGCAGCGTCCGGAATTCGACCGTGCCCTTCGGGCCGTAGGCGTTCACGTAAATGACGTCCGCATCGTTTGAGAACCCTTCCGGTCGCCAGCCCTCCGAGTACCAGTCGATATCACTGAGCGGAGGCCAGTCACCGTTCGCGTCCTGCAGCAATACTCGGCGCTCGCCATTTCGAATTCCGTGGCCGAGTCTGATCTCGCCGTCATGATCCGCGACCCAATTCTGTATGCCGTCGATCGGGTTGCGGACGATTCTGTAATCGCCGTCGTCGACGTCGACCTCGCGCACCTCCCAGCGACCGTCGAAGTCCTCGTCAACGGCGACACGGATATGCTGCGGATCGTCCGGCATCCAATCGACAACGTCGTCCTGAATCTGCGGTTCCGGGTAGTACTCGCGAGCCGCACGGCTTCCGGTGCGACCCGTGACCTCCGCCGGCTTGATCAGCGGCGTGAGTTCCTGCGTCATGACGTTTAGCGCGATCAACCGCGATTCCTCGGTCTCCACGGTAATGCCGGTGTTCCGAACAGCTGACATGCGCATGCTGAAGACAACCGTCTCTTCGTTCGCCCACGCAAGCCACGCAAAGTCCAATCCTCCGATCGGAGGCACGACGGCGTTCGCGCCGCTCGCAAAGCTATGGATGACGAGGTGTTGTCGTTCGTCGATCGGATACAGGTAGGCAAGCCGAGCTCCGTCCGGCGAAATCTCGGCTTCCGTATAGCCATCCAGACTTGCGAACACACTGGACGGGATGTCGGCCGGGTTCGATTGTCCTGACGCAACCGGCCCTATCGCGATGAACAGCATCGCGAGGAATACTCTGCCTAAGATCATGTTGCCTCCCTGCCTCGACAGTTGTTGTTGTCTGGATTGAATAAATCAGTTTCGTGGCGATGATTCAAGGGTCCGCATGGCGCGGCGCAAGCACCGACGTTTGTAGAATCGCTCGAGTTCAGTCTTCGCGAATGTCCCGAGTCTCGCCCGGTGCGGTAAACAGGTCGTAGCCCCGAATCTCCGCGGGACGGTCGGCGGGCTCGTCTGGAATGGCTGCAGGCACGTGCACGCCCACGGCATGGTCCGGACGAATATGCTCGTCGAGGACGATGCGGCCGCGCGGCGATAGAAAATACCAATAGGGTGGCAGGGCGAGATCGGTGTCTACCCCGTGCCAGTGGTCCGGATGCAGTTCGTAGTGCAGCGGCTTGGTATCGGCGTCACCGAGATGCACAACCGTTGTTTTGTCGTCGATGGTGACGCGCCACGCGATATTCTCGATGTCCGCCATGTTGTCGGGCCATCCGGAGTGCGGTATCCGGACGGCCTCGATCAGCAGGTCGCCGACGTTCTGCCGGATGGGCACATCCCCGTACTGCAGCGCCACGCTCGTCACGCGTTCCAGCGTCTCCTCGGCCGCTCCGGCGCTGCGAAGCGCCAAAACAGCCTGCTCGGGGGCAAACAAGAGAATATCGGTACGCGCATCGAGAAATGCCAGCATGACTTCAGGCGAGAAATGGTCACCGTGGTAATGGCTGACGAAGACCGCGTCGACGCCGTCCCACGGCGCCGCGCCCGCGAACAGCGCCGCTTCGACGTCCTCGGGGACGAGTTCATATTGGTTGTAGTTGTTGCGGAAAAGCGGGTCAAACAGGACTTTGGTATCGCCACGCTCGATCATGACGCCAGCATTCGCCAGATAGTGGGCGCGCGCCGACAGTGCATCGTCGGCTCTCGCAGCGAGTCCCGGGAATGCCAGCAGGCTCAGCAGCATGCCGACAAGTGTCCGCCGAATGGTCATCTGTCGAATGTTAATCCAGTAGGGCGTCTTCCGGACGCATTACGATCGTACGATTCCTTATATGGGCGTGTACACCAGGCGATCCGGAAAGCGGCGCGCCGCAATCGCGAGCGGAATCGCCTCTACGCAGCGCCTTCGTCGATGCGGCGCGCGACGTCGGTGAATTCCTGAAAGCGGGCTTCGAACCACGGTAGTTTGGCCTTGTAGCCGCCCTCGAAACGCCGGAACAGCATCGGCCGATTCATGGGGTGGCCATCGTGCATATCGCTACCCGGGTGTGGTCCGATCACGCCGGCCTTGAGCTTTGTCACGGCCTCGAGGATGGCTGCACGGCGACCAGCGGAGTCGAGCCACGCCCTGGCAGCAGCTTCGTCCGGGCAGGCAACGTAGACCTTCTTGTCGAAAGCAGCATCGCCGGTCTGTATTGGCGATGCGCCCGCGAGCATGCCTTTCTTCCCAATGTCGAGTTGCTCCGGCGCATCTGCGGCCAGTTCGACGCGTATGACGAAATGAGGCACTTGTTCATGCTGTTTGAGCTTCTTGTAGCCGCCCACGCCGCGTGCAACGTCCTGGAACATAGCGAAGGTCCGACCGCCGTCAATGTCGCCCTGAACGTGGCGAGTACCTGGCTCATTGTGCAGGTTGTGGCTGCTCGCGAAGTCGCCGTAGGCATTGGCGATACGCTTTCTCGCACTCGCCGCCCACCAGGCGATCAGCACGATAAACAAAATTAGTCCGGCGATGCCGAGTTGTACTCCCAGCTGGTTATTCAACGCGAATCCTTTCGGGGGCGTACCCCGTGACAACAAAACGCCTTTTTCTTGATTCTTCTTCCGACAAAGCTC
>CALZMR010000093.1 GCA_945788575.1 uncultured Woeseiaceae bacterium | reverse complement strand
AAGGACTCGGGGGCGACCCCGGTCGCGTCAAGCTCCTGCTCGATGAACTCCAGAATCTCGTCGTCGCCCAGGGACTGACCGGAAAGATTGATCGAGAACAGTGCGTTATTCAGATTGACGGCCTCTTCAAACTCGCTGAGGCGCGCCAGCGTCGTGCTGACGACCCATCGATCGATCTGCGGCATGATCTGATAGCGCTCGGCAGCAGAGAGCAGATCGCTCGTTGCCACGGACTCACCGCCGTCGTCCTGCATCCGCAACAATATTTCGAACCTCGGCCGCGCGTCCTCGCTATCCAGCGCCGCAATCGGTTGAACGTACAAATCGAACGCGTCTCCGTCCAGGGCCTTCTGAATCTCGGCCACGAGCTGCATGTCGTCGTGGCGCTGGATCATGCTCTCGTTGGTCTGATCGAATACCTCGATGCGATCGCGCCCGTGGTCCTTCGCCGAATCGCAGGCCAGGCGAGCCGTAGTGAGTGCCCTGCCACCGTCCCCCAGCGAGCGCCTGAATGCAGTGATGCCGGCGCTCATCGTGACCTGCAGCGTCTTGTCGCCTTCGAGGTAGCGCAGCGCACTGCTGCGGGTCCGCACATCCTTCGCGAATCGCACTGCGGCTTCTGAATCGGCGTTGGTCAGCAGCACGCAGAAATCGTCGCCTGTGAGTCGCGATACGACCGCACTTCGCGGCAGATCTTCTTCGAGCATGGCGGCAAATCGCTTTATGACTTCATCGCCGGCACCTCGTCCGAAGGTGTCGTTGACGAGCGCAAGATTATCGAGATCGAAATAGATCAGCTGATGGCTGTCGTCCTTGCCCTCGAGCGCCTTCCAGGACTCGCGGAGCTGGGCTTCGAAACCGGTCCGGTTCATCAGCCCGGTCATCGCGTCGAACGATCGCTCGATAACGTACTCGACCTTTCGCACGATGTGAGACATGAAGCGGCGGTGCTTATCGGTGAACGGTTCGCGCGTCACGCGCCCGAGCTGTGCGAGAACACCCTGCAGATTTCCGCCCGAGTCCACCAGTGGACACAGCAGCGCCTGATATTCCTGATCGGTCGCTCCGTCCGCACCGTCGACCGCGGGCATCTCGAAAATGACCGGCGAACGCTTGCCCTCGATCTGCGGCATGAGCTGTTCCGCAAGATATCGATCGAGAACCTTGCGGTTGACCTTCTTCCAGCTCGAGTGCGTTGCGCTGACCCGGATCCGTTTCGACGGAATCAGCAGCACGCTGTAGCAGATGTTGAGAAAACGACCGCTTTGGCCGACGAGCTGAGCGAGACCGGCATGGCTTTTCGACGTGCCGTGGATCTTCTCGTCGACTTCGTAGACGAGCGTGAGCTCTTTACGCACGGCATCGAACTTTTCTGCGCGACGGTCGAGCTCGTCGCCAACGCGCAGCGACTCGGCAAGCATGTCGACAGCGGGCGCGAGAACTCCGTGCAACATGCTCGGATTGAACCAGGACGACTTTCCGGCGTTGCGCGAAAACACTACGACGAGCACGCCTAGAATGTCGCGGCAATCGGTTCTGACCGGCAGCACGAGCAGCGTGCGCCCGGACTTCAACGTGTGACGCAGATACTCGGGAGCATCGGCTTCGTCGAACAAATCCACAGGCAGGTCTTCGACATATCCGTCGGTCTCGTAGTCCTCGACGCCGTCCGACGACCAGGCGCAGTTGCGACTCGAATCGTAAAAGCAGAAGCACTGCGCACGCGGTATCAGCGAGTGCAACAGGCTCTTTGCATTGCCGAAATTTCGGCGCGTGGACAGGCTGACGGGGTCTGCAACCACTCGAGGCTCCGCGGGACGGCACAACAGCGAACCACCATGCCAGTCCGCGTCCCGCGGCGCTGTGATCAGAGTCTCAGCACCTGCATCGGCGGCTTAGAGAGAGTCCACCCGGTCCTCGCCGGAGCCCTCCGGCAACCCGCCGTAAATGGGAATCCCACCACTCATAGGCGGAGCCCGGTTGCTCCAGGCTACAGCGAGTCGAGCCACTCATCGTCGGAGCCCTCGTTCACGCCTTCGAACAAGGGTGTCGAGAGATAGCGCTCGCCCGTGTCCGGAAGCATGGCGAGAACGACCGACCCCGAGTCGGCTTCAGCGGCGATGTCGAGGGCCGTGGCCAGTGTCGCGCCTGCGGAGATACCCGTGAAAATCCCCTCCTTCGCGGCAAGTTCTCGCGAGACCTCGATCGCTCGTTCGTCGGTTACGGTCTCCAGCCGGTCGAAGATCTCGCGGTCGAGGACGTCCGGGATAAAGTCAGGCGTCCAGCCCTGGATCTTGTGCGGGGCCCATTCGCCGCCCGCCAGAAGCGCGGCGCCGGCGGGCTCGGTCGCGACGATCGAGACTGCAGGCCGTGCGGCCTTGATGGTTCGGCCGGCGCCTGACATCGTGCCGCCCGTTCCGTATCCGGTTACCCAGTAATCAAGTCGCTTGCCTGCGAAGTCCATGAGAATTTCGGGACCGGTCGTATGCGCGTGATACTCGGGGTTCGCCGGATTCTCGAACTGTCTGGCGAGAAACCAGCCGTGCTTCTCCGCGAGTTCCTCCGCCTTACGGACCATGCCGGATCCGCGTTCCGCGGCGGGTGTCAGAATGACCTTCGCGCCGAGTCCGCGCATGATCTTGCGACGCTCGACCGAGAAGGAATCGGCCATCGTTGCAACGAACGGATGCCCTTTGGCCGCGCAGACCATCGCGAGCGCGATGCCGGTGTTGCCGGATGTCGCCTCGATAACCGTCTGACCGGGTTTCAGCGTGCCACGCTTTTCGGCATCGTTGATGATCGCGAATGCCAGTCGATCTTTGACCGAAGCCATCGGATTGAACGACTCGACCTTGACGTAGACCTCGACTCCTTCTGGAGCAAGTCTATTGAGACGCACGATCGGTGTATTGCCGATCGTTTCGAGAATGCTGTCGTAGATCATCTTTTTATTCCTGTTCCTTCGACAAGGGAAGTTTACTGACTTATAGCGGCCAACACCGCGCTTTGCGACCTTGCCATGCAAGTTTGTCGACATAGTCTCTGACGTGCCGGGTAGCGAACATGAGCGGCCGGGCGTCTTCCCGGCATGTCATTGGAATGCTCGCCGCCGGCATTGCAGGGCGGCCTTCGAGCCCTGGAAGTGGGGGAAGGCAGGCCACTCCAGACCCTGCCGAAATCCAGCGGCGACTATATTGGACGCTGTAACCCTCTAAATAGACGGAGTTTTTCTGCCGTTATAGCTCTGTGTTATATGTAGGGGGCAGGCGTCCGACTTTATGCGCATAAAGTCGGTCCGTATCGACTTAGGCCGTCGGGACGAGACCGATGTGTTATTTGCCCCGTTTTCGGAAACGAACCTGCTTAACGGTGGTCATAAGGAAAAACGCAGGGGGCTTTGCGTTATCCATGAAACTGCAACAACTCAAGTATTTGCTTGCGATCGTAGATAACGGTCTGAACATAACAGCGGCCGCGGAACGCCTGTACACGTCGCAACCGGGGGTCAGCAAGCAACTCAAGCTGCTCGAGGAAGAACTCGGTATGCAGCTCTTCGTTCGCAAAGGGAAGAGCCTCGGCGGCATAACGCCGGCCGGCCAGCAGGTAATCGATCGATCACGGCTGATCATGCAGGAGGTCGACAACATCCGCAGCCTGGCGTCCGACTTCTACCATGAAGAGGAAGGCGCGCTGTCGATTGCGACCACACATACCCAGGCACGCTACGTGCTGCCGGATGTGATCCGCGAGTTTCGTAAGCGCTACCCCGGCGTCAACCTGAATCTGCACCAGGGCACATCCGAACAGATCGCGGACATGGTGTCGCAGAATTCCATCGACTTCGCGATCGCAACAGGTTCGCGCGATCTCTTCAGCGATTTGCTGCTGGTGCCGAGCTATCGCTGGGATCGAACAATCGTCGTACCGAAAGGACATGAGCTTACGCAGCTCGACGGCAAAGTCGGTCTTGCGGACCTCGCGAAGTACCCGCTCGTCACTTACGTTTTCAGTTTCGGCGGCCAGTCGTCACTAAAGAAGGCTTTTGCCGACGAGGGCCTCGAGCCGGACGTAGTGTTCACGGCGCGTGACGCCGACGTGATCAAGACCTACGTACGTATGGGGCTCGGCGTCGGGATCGTCGCCAGCATGGCCGAGGACTGTGACGATCGAAAGGACCTGACGACCGTCAGTGCGGAGGGCCTGTTCCCGCGCAGCACGACGTGGATCGGATTCCGCAAGGAAGCCGTGCTCAGACGTTACATGCTCGATTTCGTGCAGTTGTTCGCGCCGCACATCAGTGCCGGCCAATTGGAGAGGACTCGTCATGCCAGGTCTCAGGCCGACATCGACGAGCTGTTCAACGGCGCGGAACTGCCAGTGCGCGGTGGCTGTTCGGACGGAATGACCGAGGCCGCGTAAGCGCTGACCCGGCGCAATTGCTCAGGCAAACGCCCGGTCGATTATCCGCTCTCAAGCGCGCGGAATATCAACGGCTCAGTAGACGCGAATGCCACCGTGGCGCCTGCGGCTCTGGCGATCCACCCACCACAGCCCGAACAGGAAACCGGCGATCAGGCACACGAGAATCGCGCCGCCAACCCACGTGAGCGGCACGCTGTACTGATAGCTGGACGCGCGGCGGACCAGGGACGCATTCTCGTCCTCGAGGGTTGCCGCTCGTTCGGTGGCCGCATCGAGCTGCGAGCTGAGGTCAGCCGCTTGCTGCTCGAGCCCCTCTATGCGGGCCGCGGGCTCGGCGAAGGAGGCGCGCAGGTCCTCGAGCTGCCGGTTCAGACGGTCGTTCTCGGCCTGGGTCTGAGCAACGATCAGCCTGGCTGGAGGATCGAAGACGATGTAGGCCGCGCGCACGTAGCCTGTGACGCCGTCTTCGAGTTCCACATGGGCAGCAAGCCGGTCCCGAGACAGCACTTCGAATGCTGCTCCGCTCTCGAGCGTTCGAAACGCGCTGCCGCTGAAGTCGGCAGTCTGATAGACGCTGAGCCTCAAATTGTCGGTCACATAACCCGTCTCGGCGAACGCGATCAACGGCGCGAACGCCAGCAGCACTATCCATCGGCGCATGTAGTCTCTCCAGGGGGCCCGTCGCGAGTGTATGCCCCTATTGTTCGTAGAGCCAGCGAAGCAGCGCTGTCTGCGCTTCCTCGCCGGGTCCGCGATGTATGTCTTGATGATTGTGCAGGACGACGACCGCGAAACGCCGGCCTGAACGCGCTTGCATATAGCCGGCGATGGCTGAGACGTGATCGAGCGAGCCGGTCTTGAGGTGGGCCTGTCCGGCGAGCCCGAAGTCCTCGAAGCGATCGCGCAGAGTCCCGTCGTGACCGGACAGCGCCAGCGATGCGGCGAACTCCGGCATGTACGGCTGCCGCCACGCATATTCGAGGATGGCGCCGAAATCCCGGGCATCGATGCGAGCCTCGCGCGACAGCCCGGCGCCGTTATCGAGTTCGAGGCTCTCGATTTCGGGCAGCCGTTCCAATAGCCAGCTCTCGATCACCTCGCGCCCGCCCTCCTCGGTCCCGGGTGCACCAAAGGCCTCGGCGGCAAGTGTGTACAAGAGCTGGCGGGCCATGACGTTGTTGCTGTGCTTGTTGACCCGCGTGATGATCTCGTTGAGCGACAGAGATGGAAACGACACGATCGGCTCGACGTCTTCGGGCGCCAGCGCTGGCCGCCAGCCGCCTTCGAGCACGCCGCCCGACTCTCTCCAGAGAGCCGCAAACAATCCGTAGGCAAAGGCGTTGTGATCCAGCGCCGTGCGGTCCATGGCATAGCGCTGGCAGCGGCTCGGGAAGTGGCCTTCGAGAAACATGGTGTCGAAACTCTCGTTCGGAATGATCGAGATACCGCGCTGATAGCCACGGCAACTCCTGTCCGCCAGTGCGAGTCGATTCTCGACGCGAAGATTCTCGAGCGGCGGGTCGAGCACGACCCGCACACCATTGCTTGCGTGGTCGGGCTCGAACCAGTACCTGATCACTTTGAAGTTCATCAACAGCGCGTTGGGCGCAACGTTATAGGCGCGCAATGGCTGACGGTCGAAGCCAGCGGGATCATGGTCCGCCACCTCGAAGTAGCTGTCGTCGATCAGCAGGTCGCCCCCGATCTCGCGAATGCCGGCCAGGTTCAGCGCTCGCAGCAGCTGCCATACGCGTTCGGTTACGAGGAACGGGTCGCCGTATCCTTTGATCAGGAGGTCTCCGTCGAGGCGGCCGTCTTCGATGTCGCCGAGCGCGAAGACCTCCGTCTGCCAACGATAGCTCGGCCCCAGAATGTCGAGCGCGGCGAGTGTCGTGACGAGCTTCATAGTCGACGCGGGATTGCGCGCGACGTCCTCGTTCCAGCGCAGCACCGTCTCGCCGGTATTCAGGTCGGCTACATAGATGCTGAGAGATTCGTCTGCCACCTCGCGCAGATCGAGAATGTATCTGACGGCGGCCGGCAACGTTTCCGTATCGTCGGCCGAGACCGGTGCTACGAGGAGAAGATTCGCGGCAATGATTGCGGCTTGAATAAGAGATCGAGGGCGTTTCATTCGTCGGCTGTCGCGTTAACGGCGCTCAGATGTCGGTCGAGAGTCTTTTGTACCGCGCGCCTTACAGTGAACACAACCGCTACGAGCGCAATGACGCCGGCCGCGGCGATCCACTTGATCTGAGTATCTCCTTCGAGCACCTGGTCGATGTCGCGCGCGACTGAGCCGAGATACACATACAGGGTTACGATAGGCAGCATACCGACGGTCGTCGCAGCGACATACAAGCGCGTGTCTATCCGCGTGAGCCCGTAGGCGTAATTGAGTAGATTGAAAGGAATCACGAGCGCGAGACGCGTCAGTACGACGATCAGGAATCCCTGCTCGCGAACGGCGTCGTCCAGCGCCAGCATTCGCGGGTTGCCCGCGATACGCTTCTCGGCCCAGTCTCGCAGCAGCGTGCGGCCGATCAATAGCGCCCCGGTTGCCGCCGCAACGATTCCGATCGTTGCGTACACGACACCGGGAAGGAAGCCGAAGACCAGCCCGGCCAGCATCATCGGTATCCAACCCGGCGTGGCGGCGACGCCTGCGATCAACGTTATCGCCACGAACAGCGCCGGACCCATGACAGGATTCGCCGCTGCCCAGGCAGCGAGCTCGTCCAGCCATACTCCGAATGGAAGCACACGAATGAGGAAGTAGGCCGCAACGATGACCGCAATGGCAGCAATTCGACCCGCGATTCTTTTGACCGCCATCCGGTTAGCGCCGTGCCGGCTTGCGGATATTCAATGCGCGTATGCGATCGGCGAGGGTAGTCGGTCGCACGTCCAGTAACTCGGCGGCGCCACCGGCACCCGATACACGCCAGTTGGCCTTGTCGAGCGCGGCGACGATGTTATTGCGGCTGAACGTTCGCATCTCGCTCTCCGTGAGAATCTCGGGGATTCGGGACTCCTGGGGCTCGGGTTCTGCTTGCCTTGCTGTGGACTGAGGCAGCGACGCTTCGAGGCGGAGCGCCTTGCCCGGTGACAAGATCACTGCGCGCTCGATCACGTTCTTGAGTTCCCGGACGTTTCCCGGCCACGCATAGCGTTTCAGCGCGTCCGCCTGCGCACGGCTCATCGTCATCGGCTCACGACCGAAATCGCGACAGGTCTGATCGAGGAAATGCCGGGCGAGTTGTACGATGTCGTCACCGCGGGCCCGGAGCGGCGGAACCTCGACCGGAAAGACGCTGAGTCGATAATAGAGGTCCTCGCGAAAGCTCCCCTCGAGGATGAGTTCCTCGAGGTTCCGGTTCGTCGCGGCGATCACGCGCACATCGACCGACCGCGTCACGTCGTCGCCAACGCGCTCGAACTCACTTTCCTGCAGGACCCGCAGCAGTTTGCCCTGCAGCTCGAGTGGAATCTCGCCAATCTCGTCGAGAAAGATCGTGCCCCCGTCGGCCAGCTGAAAGCGGCCGACGCGGTCGCGATGTGCTCCGGTGAACGCCCCCTTGACGTGGCCGAAGAATTCGGACTCGAACAGTTCTTTCGGGATGGATGCACAGTTAACCTTCACGAGCGGCCCGTCGGCACGCGGGCTTCGGGTATGAATGGCCCGCGCAATCAGTTCCTTGCCGACGCCTGACTCTCCGAGCACCAGTACGCTCGCGGGTGTATCGGCAACCGCTTCGACGCGCTGAAGCATTCGCGTCAATGCCGGGCTGGTACCGACGATGCGACCGAAGTTCAGTGCAACGTTTACTTCTTCGCGGAGATAGTCCCGCTCCCGTTCTAGTTCCTCGCGCAGCCTGGCGTTCTCGGCCAGCGTTCGCCGCAATCGGCGTTCCGCCCGGTTACGCTCAGTGATGTCCTTCGATGCAACCAACATCCGGTCGACGTTTCCGTCGGCATCGCGGTTTGAGATTGCCGACTGCACGACATCGAGCTTTTTGCCGGTCCGCGTGACCATTTGCCGCTCTACGTTGGCGAAGTCGCCGCGGCGGACTCGTTCGCGCAATTCACCTTCGGGGAAGCGTTCGCGATCGGCGTCGCTGTAGAAGTCCGATATCGGGCGGCCAATGACCTGCTTGCGTTTGTATCCGAACTTTTGCAACCAGTGATCGGTGACAGTGACAATCAGCCCTTCGCCGTCCAGGGTGTGAAGGATCGCCGGCGTCGAGCGATACAACGTCCGATACTTGAAGTTAGCGCGCGCTTCTTCGCTTGCCTCGCTGTACATCGCGATCGTACGCATGAACTCGCCGTCAGCTTCGTACTCTACGATGGCATTCGTCGTGCAGTCGACAACTTCGCCCTGCCGGGTAACGAAACTGACCGGCTTGCTCTCGAGTTTGCCGGTTCGCCTCAGCGCCGGCCGAAACTCCTCGGCGATGCGCTGGGCGCTTTGCTCCGTCACGAACTCCTCCGGCCGGCGGCCGATCATGTCGGCGCGCTCGTAGCCCAGGCGATCGAGCAGCGCGTCGTTCACGTCAAGGAAGACGCCGGCCTCGGAGATCGAGGTCGCCATGGCGGGCGCTTTACGAAACAGCCACTGATAGTCGTCGGATGCGGGCACCGCGCGAGTTTATACGAAATTCCGTAAGCGATTCTACGATTTTTCGTAATTAACGGAATTCCGTGATCGCGTGAAATCGATCAACTGATTGTTTTCATAGGAAAAAAGAAGTTGGCACGGGACGTGCAGTAGGGCAGATGAGATTTTTGTTTTTTCGGCGACTGGCGTCGCCGACCCGGAAAAGGATTCACCATGAACAACCACAACGCCCCGTACGGACGTGTGCTGGCAGGCGCGCTGGTCGTGCTCTTCACCCTGATGTACGTAACCTCAATCGCTTTGACGGCCTCGAGCGAACCTCATGACTTGTGCCTGAGGGCCTTCATGGCGCTCGAAAGACCCCCTGCGGTGGTCGAACGGTCGGGCTTCTCTCCCCCGATTCTCCCGACCGGAAAACCGCCGCGCGCCGAACGAGAGTTCGGCAAAGACGGACCGTAACGGTCCGGCGGCACCCCTGCCGCGTACCTGGGCGCCGGAGACCGCTCCGTGTCGGACCGGCCCGCTGTTTCGGATCCCGAATTCAGCTCTCCGGCGCCTTTTTTTCCGGGGACCTCTGATTGCTTATTCCGCGGCTTCGTTGTGCACCCGTTGCACCGAGACAAGGCGCGGCTCGATGGCGATGGCCTGAGTCCATGGCGAGACCCGCAGTGCCATATCGGCGCAACCGGTGCGCAAGCCTTTGATCGCTTGCTCGTTGTCCCGGCGAAGTCGCGAAATAATTGATCAGAGGTCCCTAAGGTTTTCTCAGTCGGAATTGGCCCGCTGCCGATGCTCGTCGGCGCGTTCCGCACGCTGCCGCGAATTGCGATTGCTGAGACCGTCGCGGAGCTTGCGCAGCCAGTACCGCGCCCAGGCGAACTCGAGGCTGAGTATCGCGAGGCCGAGGGGAATGACGAGCAGGCCAGGGCCTGGCGTGACCAGCATCACCGCGCCGAGCAAGAGAACGGTCAGCCCGACCACCGTAATCACGATGCGCCGAGCCACCTTGTAGGTCATGTGCGCGAACCTGAGGATCAAGTGCGCTCCTCTTGTTGGTCAGTCTTCCTCGTCGGGAGCAAGTGCGGTAGCAAGGAATGCTTCCGTACGTTGCCATGCGTCCTCAGTCGTTTCGGCATCGTAGGTTGCCCTCGCCGGATCCGCGAACGCGTGACCTCGGCCCGGGTAAACGTGGATGCTGAGTTCCTTCTGTAGCCGCTGCATCGCGTCCTCGAATGCGGACACGGTCTCGGCGGTGACACTGCGGTCGCGCTCGCCGAACAACCCGAGCACGGGCGCGTCCAGAGATTGCAGGCGTTCATCGTCACTCGTTACCTGACCGTAGTACACGACCGCGGCATCTACATCTTCGGGAAACCAGGTCGCCGCATTAAGGGACCAACCGCCGCCGAAACCCCAACCGAGGGTAGCGATCTTGGGGGCACCTGCAAATCTGACGAACGCCAGCGCCTGACGAATATTGGCCTCGACTTGTTGCGGATTCTCGAGGACCGGGATCATTCGTTGCCGGGCTGCGTCGACGCTATCCACCGTTTCGCCGCCGTAGAGATCGACAGCCAACACCATGTAGCCATAAGACGCCAACTGATTCGCCGCGGCACGCGTATCGTCGTTGAGACCCCACCAATCATGCACAACGATGACCGCTGGCAGAGGCTCGATCATATCGGAGGGAAATGCGAAATGGCCGTAGACAAGGGTCTCATCGATGTCGGCATACGCCAGCGTTTCGGAATCGACCGGCCGCATCTCGGAAGCGGCTGCCGCCGCTCCGTTGGCGGCTCCCGAAGATTCCGGCTGGGCACGCACGTCCCGCGGCTCCGCCGCAGCGGGCGCGTCGTTGTCGCCGCCGCTGCACGCGGCGAGCAAGAACACACAGCTGCCGAGCGCCGCGGTCAGAATGCGACGTAACTTCCGATTGTAACGCATGCAATAAACCTGCTGGATTTGCGCCAGTGTAATCGAAAATCACCGGCTGTCGCAGCATCCGATGATAGTCGTTGGCGAGAGGTGCCGGGCTACCAGGGGTCGTCTTCGTCGTCCCACTCGCGTAGTTTGCTCTTGTCGACCTCCTCCCACTGCTGTTCGGACTTCTTCGCATAGGAGACGACTTTGGCAAGCGTGTATACAGCGACGCCCGCGATTATCGCGAGAACAATCCAGAGCCCGTCAGGCATTGCTTCTCTCCTCGAGCGGCGCGAAAGAAATCGACGCGAGCCGTCATCGGCACCCCTGTCAACGAATGATGAGGATATCATCGCATTCTCATCGCGGCGGCCGCTGGCAGTATCATCGGCCCTGATATCCACGGGGAACACGCAATGAACGAACTTTCACATATTGCCGACATGGCCGAGATCATTGGCGCCGCGCTCGTGGTCGGTGGTGTCTTCTTCGCAATTGTGCAGATGCGCCAGATCCGGCAGCAGAGACGCGAGATGGCTGCGATCGAACTGTTCCGATTCTTCGGCAGCCCGCAGTTCTCCAAGGCCTACCACTGCGTGCTCAGTCTACCGGACGACCTGTCCATGGCCGAACTCCGCGAGCATTCGCCTGACGCCGAGCACTGCGCGACGCTCATCAGCACGACCATGGAGAATATCGGCGTCATGGTCTTCCACCGGATCGTACCCTCGATTGTCGTCATGGATCTGATGGGCACGAGCGCCGTGATTCTCTGGAACAAGCTGTCACTCTGGATCAGAGGTATGCGCGCCGATCTCGATAACCCAGCGGCGTTCGAGTGGTTCGAATGGCTCGCCACGGTGCTCGACGAGCTCAGCGA